>NZ_BAAAQB010000041.1:630004-645723 GCF_039531445.1 Arthrobacter humicola
TGGCCGCCGTCGCCGATCCAGTGGGGAATTGTAGATACCCGCCGAGTAGAAGCATGACTGCGAACACGCCAGTAATGGTTCTGGAGACACTGTGATTACGCATGCAAAGTCCAGTCACTAATGTGGCTAGACAGCCACCTCCAAGTGGCAGCCGTTGGGCTGCCACCGCCCCCCATGAGAGTGGGCCAAGAATATCGGGCATCATGAGCCCCGTCTACGCTGTGACCTGCGGTTTTTCTGCAATGTCACAGGCCGAAGTGGAATATGCAGAGCCGCCATGATTCGGCAGTGATGGGGACCCTCCCGTCAGCGACACAGGGGTCCAGTGCCGGCGTGGCCGGTACAGGCCATTCAGGGCTGGCTGTCCCGGCAGAGCCTGCCGCGCGGTGCGGGCATCTCTCCGTTGCAGGACTGCCGCTTCAAGGCCGGTCGACAATGTCGTCTCTGGCATGGCTGACGGTGCTGAGCTGGGCTGCATACGGTGCCTACCTTTCAGGCAAGTCCCCTTTATGCTCGCCGGTGCGAGTGGTCGAGTGCAGGTCACGGGGTCACCAGCAATTGGCTGACCAGTTGACGGCACTCTCGATTGGACTGCCCCCGTTCTTTTTCGGGGTCTCCTTGTCCTGGATGCCGTTCATGCCGCAGTACGAGTTGATGGCTGTGACGACACCGAGGGAGTTTCCGAGTGCCTTCGGTTCGAGGTCGTGTGCTTCCAGAAGTGCCTTCTCCGTTGCAGACCGTTCGCTGCCGGATTTCGCGGCGTACTGATCGCAGGTGGCGGCGCCGGCGTTGGAGCAGCCTGTCAGCGAGGTCGTGGCTGACAGTGCCCACAGGGCTGCCATGGCGGGAAAGCGCGGAGGCCGGCGCCGTGTGGTGGAAGTGTTGAATTTCGATAGCCAGTGGGCCCAAGCGCAAAGTCATCACTCCCCCGGTTTGAAAGTTTTTGGTGAAACGTGACGACTGTGAAGGCCATCGCACCGGGCATGCCCGCGATCGGTCCGGAAATGCT
The DNA here is from genome assembly GCF_039531445.1 of Arthrobacter humicola. Taxonomy (NCBI): domain Bacteria; kingdom Bacillati; phylum Actinomycetota; class Actinomycetes; order Micrococcales; family Micrococcaceae; genus Arthrobacter; species Arthrobacter humicola. The sequence continues at coordinate 631,014 of NZ_BAAAQB010000041.1, forward strand.
CCGCCGCCTTCACAAGACGCATACCGCTGGGGTTGCCGGCACCTAAATGATGAAGAAGCCCCAGCGTCCACCGCGGTAGAGATAGATGGAGTAAGCGATCGTGAGGGGTCCGACCTAGAACCCGTGTTCGTGGCCCGGGGTTTTGCCGGCAAGGGCTGCGATGAGCCCGGCGACGCCCAGGAGCATCCAGAAGGTGCCCAGGACCGTTGGGTCGGTCTCACCAGTTCTTGGCGGACCAGTTAACCGCCTTGTCCAGGGGGCTGCTTCCGTTTTGGCCAGCCTTTTCACTGCCTAGGCCGGAGACTCCGCAGTACGAATTGAGTGCGTTGAGGAGCCCCATGGTGTTTCCGATCGAATTCTGATCCAGGTCGTGCGCGGACAGCAGTGCTCTTTCGGTGCTTTGGCGATCGTTGAAGGATTGGGCGGCATACTGGTCGCACGTCGTAGAGCCTGCGCCGTTGCAGCCGGACAGAAGCATGGTGGATGCGATGGCGGTGAGAACGGCCAGGGCCGCGGGCAGGGCAGTGCGGGTTTTCCGTTGTTGTGTTGGAGTGTGAGCGTTCATGGGACTGTCCTCAAGGTGCGATGGAGAGGTTGTACAAAGGGAGGTATCAGGACTTCTCGGCGGGCATCTTCCGTCCGACCAGGGCCACAACGGCCCCAACGACATAGAGCGGGATGATCCATACCATTTCGCGGGGGTAGTACCCGAGGACGGACGTTTTGAAGGCGGCGATAGCGATAAGGATGACGCCGATCCACGTGACTACGTTCTTCTTGGTGTTCATGGTGGGACCTTTCTTGACGGGCAATTAATTGTTGGGGCCTGAGTCGTTGCTGGTGATCGTCGAGGGTGGCGCCGGCGGCGCGAACTGTGCCGCGGAGCCGGCCGGCCAACTCGTTGGAAGCTCGTACTTGCCCATCGCGCCCGTCTCCTGGATGGCCTGGCCCGCTGCCAGAAGTCGCTCGAAGGCTTCGGCTTCCTCAGCGTCGAATGGATCGGTGTCGGCTTTGCGGTATGCGACCGTTCGTTCCATCAGCTCGTGGGCCAAGGCGGCGCTGTCGGTCGACTTGTCCAGGGTCAGCTGAAGGTACATGTTGGCGCCCTCTGACTTGTAGACCAGTCGGAGAGCCTCGATCCCCAGGAATCCTTCCTTGCGCTGGAACAGGATCTGTCGCACCCAGGCGTAGCGCAGGTGTCCCGTTAGTGCTTTGCCGCGGCGGCGGTTGGCGGCCAGGATCTTGCTCCCGGCGTTCAGGACAAGGGCGGCGCCTCCCCCGATCCAGCCGCCGCCCTTGTCGTACTTCTCGCAGATCATGGCGAACCGCGATTCGGTCACGTAGCAGTCGATTCGGACGTCCTCCACGGACGCGATCTTGCGGAATTGGCTGCGGTTGTTGTCATAAAGGTGCACTGAGGCCGCCGAGGCGTGGATGGGGCCGATGATGTCCCCATCGAGCCCGTCCCAGATGAGCTTCAGGTCTTCCGTCAGGCTCGGGTAGGCGAAAGAATCCAGCTCACCCGGCTCTGTGACCGTCAATGGGCTGTAAACCACGGGATGCTCCGATCAGTTCTTGGTAAACGGGTTGGCGCGGACTTTCGGATCCTCGGGCGAAGGCGGATCGGCCGGCACGAGCATGCGCGGCAGGACTCCGACCAGGAAGGCGACATCCGCAGCTATCCCAAGAACCCCCATCAGGCCGAGAATGGCAAGCAGCACCAGCCAGAAGGATCGGTTGCGGTCCGCGGCCAGCCAGGCGGAGCTCGGGCGGGTGAACGCGTAGACAAACACTGCGGCATTCACGATGTAGCTAATGACTACTAAGGCGGTCAAAATCGCCCTCCCCTTCGTTTCGGCAGAAGGCCAAAAGCAATCGCTTCCGGCCTACGAGATCCGGCCCGGTTTCGGTACCGTGGCGGAGATCTTGATGGATGCTATCGACGCAGCCAGCCGGCAATGAAGGGTTTGACGGGCAAGTGGAGAATTTGTCCTCAGAAAGGGGTACAGAAGGCCGGTGCGTGACGGACACGCTGACTTCAAGGACCGTGTTCGTGTAGGTTCTGCATACTAAGAGCTAACACTTCCCGCAATGGGCCCACTTGCCTTTTGTCGGTCCGTGATTCCGACGGATGCAACATGGCGGCGGGGCTTAGAACCATCAACTTGGAGGGGCAATTGAAGAAACTCGTGGTCGCAATTGCCGCTGTTGCTGCGGTGCTAGTAGCGATCCTCGTGCTCTCAAAACCGTTCGGCTGGTTCGAAAACAACCCTCAGGCGAAACCAGTTACAGCGTCCCAGAACGCTTCCCCCACACCGAATGAAGCGCAAGCAGTTGCAGGCGCCCTTGAGGCCTTCCCCACAGACCCAGTCAACGGTTCAGCCGAGGAAGTTAAGGTCCTCGTAGCTTCTAGCCCTCTGACTGCAGCCCCCGCGGGGACAACGATCGAACCCGAGCCGAACACATGGGAATCGACAGCGCTCGGTGCCGGCACCATGACCATAAAGGTGACTTACCCGAAGAGCGAGCCCAAATATTACCTAGCATTCATGACACTGGAGGAGGGCTCGTGGAAGTTGCTTTACACCATCGGCGCCGATGGTTGAGATCCTTTGTCACACTCGTCGTGGTGCAGGCGCTCACTTTCGTTTTGCTCGTCCAGGGAATGCTGCCAGTGGCAAGGGCTGATGCCGGTCCGGAATGGAGCACTGCGTGCACGAACGGACAGCTCGCCCTGGCCCCCATTCTGGATAGAGATCGAGCCAACGACGATTCGAAACTAACCTACAAGCCCAATAGCAGCGGAATCCGGGTGCCGGTAGTGATGGTCCATGGCTGGACCGGCAGCTCGGTTCATGACGACAGCATGAAGGGTACTTTCTCTCACACCGTTGACCTCACTCAGCTCCGTGAGAATACCCAGCCATCGATTCGCACCTTGATAGGCAACATCCAGGAAATCCCCGGCACCGTCGCCTATACATTCGACTACTACGATAAATCGGCGCTATGGGTGACCGACCCGAGCATCGGTCCAGCCTTGGCTACAGCGCTCAAATGCCTCAGCGAGAAGTCCGGGCAGAAACCGATTGTGGTAGCCCACTCAATGGGAGGACTCGCGACCCGCGAGGCGCTTCAGACCGACCCGTCATTGGTTGGGGCCCTGAGCCAGGTGATCACCTTCGGCACGCCGAACACGGGATCCGACATCGCCGCATACATCAAAAGCAGCGATCCGAAAGTTCTACTAACCAGGTCACCTGGCTACTCCATGATCGCTGCCGTCGTGAACAGTATTACTTCAGCGTGCACGGAGGCTTCAAAGTCCCTCGACTCGAGCACATGCGCCGGGCTGACCAACGGGCTCCGGGCATTCGGTGGATCAGGTGCGGCCGGACTCGCTACTGGATCATCCCAGCTGTCTGCCTTACTGAAATGGCCTTCGACTCTCCCCGTGCATGCATTGGCGGGCGATGTGAAGTTCAATGCCAGATACGGAAGCATACTTGGACTTCCCCTATCGGAGTTCCCCTCTAGCGGTGGCGACCTCATTGTTCCTACAAGCTCAGCGACCGCCGGTTCTACGACGAAAGACATTGCCACCTGCAAAGTGAGTCTGAACGTCGCACAACAATCCGGGGAAACGGTCGCGGAGAAGCTTCACCTGATCAGCACCGATGAAGCCGGGAGATCGATTTTGGAAGGCACGTCGATTCCCTGCTTCCACGCAAATCTTATGCGGGTCCAACAGCTCGCCAACTCGATGCTTGGTTATATTAATGACGACGTGCAGTCTCGCTTCGTAGGAACCGAAACCATTAAGATCAACCCGTGGAACGATACCGGGGGCCCGAAAATCGCGTCATCTTTGACCGGTGGCGATTGTATAGCCGGAAGTGTCGCGAACCGCGCTGATACCTTCCGCTGCTTCTCGGGGAATGGTGTTTACGACCCATGTATTGCCAAGCCCGGATCCCATGACACGTTCGCCTGCCTTGGATCGAGTCCCTCGTCATGGGTACTCCTCAATGGAATTCATGAAGACCCGGCCGGCCCTCGAACGACCGACCCCAACCGTGCACCGTTCTACATGGAACTCGCCAACGGCATGAAATGTCACCTTTCCATCGGAGGGGGCCCCCGAACACCCCCGGGATACGATTTCTGGTCCGGAGCCTGCACGAACGACGGTAGTAGTTATCCCTACGTTCTGTGGTCTAACAGTCCGAACATCGCCAAATTCGGAAACATTGTCTACGAGGGGAAGAGTCCGCGAGGATACTGGCAGGTGGCAGTAGGAACAGAAGGCTCAACTCCACAGCTTGTCGAAGTGCTCCGGGCCTACCGCTAGGACGCCATACGCACTGGAATCCGGGGCAATCGCCCCCAAGGAGAAGTTAAGTATCAATTGGCCCGTCGGTGAGCTCTACGAGCGTTGGGTCTTGCTCGTCTGGTGTTGACGCCAGAATGGTGACTGTGGCAGCTCGCCCTTGGGGTCGTACACGCGCTGTGACGGTGCCGCCGCGGGCCTGGTTGAGCAGGCTGACAATCCTTTCGGAGACGGCGGCGAGCATGCGGGGCGCCAGCTCCTGGTGACGGTCGTCAAGGAGCTGGACGACCACGCCGCGCTCCCGGGCACGACGAGCTGCCGCTACCACCTCCGAGGTCGCCAGCACGCGGCCGCGGATCTCGTCGCGGAGCTGAGCTTCGATCAGGCGTAGCTCCTGCCGGTCGGCGTCGGAGAGTTCTTTGTCAGGGTCTGCGACTTTAGCCAAGGCGGGAACTGTGACGTCGCGGACGTGCTGGAGCCATTGGGTGCGGGAGAGGTTGAGTGCTCGTTCGGCGGCGTACCAATCGGCGGCCGCGCGTGCGTCGCCGGCGTATTGGGCCACCTTTCCGTCGTTGGTGCGCAGCAGGTGGCCGATCCCGGTGGCGATCGTCAACCAACCCACAGTTGCGATGCTCAACATGAGGCCTCCAACAAGGCCCATGGTGGTGCCTGCCGCCCACTGGGCAAGAAGTGCGACGGAGCAGGCTGCCCCGAGCCAAGAGACGGCCACGCGGCCACGCAGGTTGACCACGACCAGCAAGGTGTAGGTGGCTGCCATATGCCAGGAGGCATACCCCGGCCAGGTGGTTTTGGGCAGGACGCCGTCAACGAGGATCGTCATCGCCACCACGGCGGCAACGGCAACGAAGGCCCGCCCCAGGGGCAGGGACCCCGGTCCCGGAATGAGCACCAGGACGGTTGCGGCAAGGTAGATGGCCATTGCTGTCAAGGACGGCCATACGGAGGAGACCATGTCCAGCGACAGCAGACCCAAGGTGACGTGCAGGGTGGCGAATACCGCGCAGAGCAGCGTCATGACGGTCATGGAGATCGCGCGGATCATGCTGCCGCCCCCGCCCAGGAAAGGCGGACTTCGGTCCCCGCACCAGGGGCTGAGATGACGTCGGCTGTCCCGCCCACGGCATCGAGGCGGCCGATGATGGACACCCTGATGCCGAGTCTTCGGTCCGAGACCAGTTCGGGGTTGAAGCCGGTGCCGTTGTCTTTGATGGACACAGCCACCCGGGCGGTTTCCGCGGTCTTGTGGCCTGCTACCCGGACCTCGCAGCGTGTCGCACCGGAGTGGCGTGCCGCGTTCATGACGGCCTCTGTGGTCGCTTCGAACACCGCTCGCACGATCTCTCCCGGAAGGACAAGGTGCTCCGGGGAGTCGCAGCTGACCAGGACTTCAGGGTCCTCCACGCCGTCGTCCACGGTAAACCGGATGCGGGCAGCGAGTTCAGTGACGGTAGCCGGCGCGACCTCGGGCGCCTCGGTGCCCTGTTTGTCGAGTCGTTCCAGGGCGCTTCCGGCCAGTTTGGCGCTTGCCTGGCGCTCCCTGGTCGAACCGGACTGGGCCGCGGTAATCAACACGGTCATGACGCTGTCATGAAGAAGAGCATCCAGCCGGAGGCGTTCATTGCTCACAGCGGTCTCCGCGGCAGCGTCACGATATTGGACAATGGCTGCCTCAGCCGCGCTGTCAACCCGCTGCGCGGCATGCCGCAGAATGCCGATCGTCACGCAAATGGTCAGGCCCATGACCGTCGAGAAGGCCGCATCCTCCAATGCGACCGGCAAGGACGCCGATGCCGACTGGGGCATGGTTCTGATGACGGCGAAGACTCCCCCGATGAAGACCGCGTAGGCACAGCCGACGACCGTCCCGAACGCGAACGCGCACCAAACCGCGCCTACATTGATCATGGCCCACAGCCAGGGTGTTCCGATGGTGGCCGGAACGCTCGAGGGAACGGCTGCGGGCCAGAGGATCAGGCCGAACATGACAAGTCCCGACAAGACCGCTGCGGTCCAGGTAAGTCCGCGGCCGCGGATGGAAGCCGCCACGAACACGGCCAGAAGCCCCAGGAAGGCCCACATAAAGACGGTCTCCCACCAACCCGCGGTCCACTGCATCTGGGTAAGAATCTGGCCTGATGTCTGCAAGAGAAGCAGCAGGGCAAAGGCGGAGATACCCCGGCCCATCAACTTGTGGGTGTCCCTGGCCGAGAGACCTGTTGGAACTCCTGCGAACACTTTCACTGCCCCACATCCGTCCGGGACGAGGCAGCCCATTTGCGCTTGGGCTGCGGTGGAGGCAGGATCCCGTCCTCGACTGCGCGGATATACAGCTCGACTTTGGTGTCCGCAGGACGTCCGGCGGCCTCATACTTTTCACGGATCCGGTCGACGTTCGTCTTCACGGTGCTCGCAGCGATGCCCATCCGACGCGCCACCTGGGCCTGGCCATACCCGGTCGCATACATCGCCAGGCATTCGCGTTCACGCTCGGAGAGGTTGGCTTCGACAAAGTCCGTGTCCACCTCGATGGCGGCAGCGAGCTCAAGATTGTCGATCGTTTCGCCGGCCGCCACCCTGCGCAGCTTGTTAACCGTCTCGGCCATGGGTTCGGATTTCAGGGAGACTCCCAACGCGCCGTTCGCCAGGGCTTCCTGGAGGTAGGCCTGATTATCCCCGCTGGTGAAGACCAGTACCTTGTAGCCGGCAGCGATCAGCCTGGCCGTGTTGTCTCCTGGCCGCGACCCGTCGGCCAACTGAAGGTCCAGCGCAACGACGTCGCAGATACGGCGACCTGCCTTCAGAAAGGCATCGACAGTAGGTGCCATACCCGCGAAGGTGACCGCAGGTGATTTGCCGTCCCGGAGGATGCCTCCCTCGAAGCCGATCATCGCCGCCTCGTGATCATCAATCACACAGGCACGGACTTCTTGCACATTCATGCGACACCCCCATCGTGGTCACCGGCCGCCGATGACCAGCATCAGTCTCCACGGCGCACGAAATTGTGCCAACTGTGACGCTCCCGGGTCCTGGTACGGAACATCCGTCCCCACTTCGGATGACAACGAAGCCCCGGACGGCGAAAACCCATCGCGGAAGACCCGTGATGTCTGTAGTTTCGGCCACAGCCGGTAAACAGGTACCGGGGAACGTTAGGGGACAAATGAGCCATCACATCACGCCGCGGCGCATCGTCCTGGCCGGAGCCGGAGCCGTCATCGCCACGGTAATATCAGCATGCGGGCCCGCACCAACTCTGACGGGAAACTGGAAAGCCGACGACGGCACCGGGCTGAAGATCATCACATCCAACGGCTCCTGCCAGGGCATGTACTACAACGGCACCAAGCCACTGGACATTGGCGGTCCGATGTCATGTTCCTTCTCCGACAAGAAGGCCAGCGACGGCCGCTATTCACTCGTTGTATCGCAGCCGCCGAACCAGGCCTCATTCGAGGTGGAATTCAGCAGCAATGATTCGGCCACCGTCTATAGTTCGTCCGGAAGCCGTCTGTACTCGATGGCGCGGCAATAATGGTCGGCAACGTGTCGCCGTTTAGGGAGCGGTTTGCGGTATCAAAGATCGCGATAGGGTTGGCGACGGCGGGGCTATGTCTTGCCGGATGTGCATCAGCGCCAGCAACGCAGCCCGCGGGCACTCAACAAGTGACGGCTTCGGCAACGCCGAGTTCCGCGCCCACTCCGTCGGGAATTGGGCCGTCAGCGGTCTCCGGGCTTATGCCGACCGCGGCGGATCTGGCTGGACAGACAAGCATCCCGACCGGCCTCCAAATCAACTTCACCCGAACTCTTGGCGATTGGGTTCAATCGCAGGCAAATGAAGGACCTTGTCGTTTCACGACGATTCAAGTTCCGGTTTTCGCCACCGAAACGCCGGCAGACCCGTCATGGTCGCTGCCAGTCATCGACTTCGATTCCAGCACAAGCCAAAGCGATTATTCACAAGCGATACGGGTGTTTTCGGACGAAAGTAGTGCGCAGTCGTACATCCACACGTTACAGGCCAAACTCCCGGAGTGCGCAATGTTCAGCACGCCTCAAAACACTCCATTCACCATCAGTCCGCAGAACATTGCTGGGCTGCCTGACGGAGCAATTGCCTGGACCGCAACAGCGAGTACGACCGACACAATCATCGTTTTCCCGGTCAAGAACACCGTCGTACGAATCTCCGGGATGGGAGTCAGCCAGAAAGACCTTGTCGCGGCGGCCCGTCTCGCGTTCCAAAAGATAGCGGCTTCGACTTTGTCCTGATCCGCGCGAGGTTAAGTTCCGGGGCGGTTGCGTGTTCGGCCAACTTCAGGGGACCACGGCCGACCCGTTCGTCTGGTGACACCCTCATCGGAGCCTGGACAGGGCCTTTCCGCAGCTTCGCGAACCCAGGTGCGCCGATCTGCTGTCATTGACTCGAGTCCTGCGCGTGCCCGGGGATCGCGCAGCATTCCGAGGGCTTTGACCGTGTGCCCGCTGACGACCGGGTCATCGAGATGCCTGATGAGAATATCGACAGCTTCGGGCCTTTTGGACCGGCCCATACCCAGGAAGACCATTCCACGGGCCTTGCCGTACCGCGGGTCAATTGTCAGCAACCAGGATCGCGATACGAAGAACGCGCATGCCAACGGACTGCCGGCCCGGTCCGGGCGGTGTCACGCCCACGGACTCGGTGATCTCAGATCCCGCCGTCCAGAGTGCAGGAGCGTGTGGATGTTGTCGCGCTCGGATCCTTGCAGGTCAGGAGCAAGGCTGACACGCTTCCCTCGGGATAGGTCTTCGCCCACCGGTCGGTCATGCCTGTGGAGTCGACCGCCGTGCCTACCCAGCCGTTTCGGGCGGCGTTGTCCCCGACCATTTTGTAGATGTCAGGGAGGCTGGCGGCGCTGGTGAAGCTGACGACCACGCTGGCACCGAAGGAGCCACCTGAACCGAAGACGGGGGTTTCGTAGTGGGCCGGAGCGTCTTTCTCTTTCGTTTTGACCAGCCCTGCCGGCAGATCAGCCATGACGGGATCCGCGGCGAGCATGTGCAGCTTCTGGTCCCCCGGATCGCTGTCGCTGTGCGGGGTACTGGTGGGGGTACTGGTGCTGTTGCGGCCGGTCTCTGTACCCGCCGGAGAATATCTGTTCCCGGCCATGCCGGCGCACCCGGTCAGAAGGAAGCAGGCAAGAACACCGGCACCCGCAGCCAGGAAACCAGGCCGGCCGCATCCCTCAACCGAACCGGTGCTGCTCATGGCCGGAATGAGCGCGACGAAGAGCACGCGTCCTGGAAGTCGGACCGCCGCCATGGCTCCCCAACCGCTTCACGCTCGGCTTCTTGATTCGGGCGAAGATCAAGCACCTCCGCCACCGACGGGTCGTAATCGACAACGTGTCCGATCCCGACGACACGGTAAGAGCTCGCGTCGTCTGGATGATCACCACCGCACAGTGCGCACCAATCACCGTCCGGGCGAGTCAGACACAGCACCGGCCGGATCCGATCGAAGACGTGGATGCAGACATACGACTTCGTCTCGTAAGGGAGTTGGGGCTGCATTGTCGGACTCGTCACGGGTATCCATTCCATTCGTCGAGGGTTTGCGCGCCCTTCTGACGGTTGCACGTTCGACAGCGGTCCCAGATGTTGTCGACGTCCAAATGATCCCTCGAGTGACGACAGCAATGAGCTGAAGACGGCACCTACGCGGTCAATAGCTCTCTCGCTGGACCCATGACCAACGACGCGGCGACCACCTTCTGCCCTGCCTCGTGGCGCAGACTGTTGAGGCTGACAACCGCCTCCAGGACAGGCGCCAGGTGGGTAGTGAGAAAAGCCAACAGATTCTCGGCCCGCTCCCTTTCAGGCGTCGGCACGTCGAGGTCCAGCAGTGACGAGAGCCGGCCCTCCTCGCTTCCATCAAGCCTCGAGAGGCGCGTCCGAAGATGGCACGCCTGCTCCTTCGGGGTCTTCACCTCTCCGAGGGGGCGCAGCCATAGTGCAAGGTTCACGTAATACTGCAATCCGTACTGCGACTTCTGCAGTTCGACCACGGTGATCACCTCATCAGTGATTCGGTACCACGATCCGCTCCTCTTCGAGAAGCCGGCGCCCTTCATGAAGCCGTCAAAGGTTGCTTGAATGACGTTCGAGGTCATGATCCTCCGTAGGTGAGGCGGGCACGGCCAGGGACGATGTCCCTGCTCGCCCGCATCGCCCGCAACCATGAGCCCCTCAACGAGCAATTCGGCAATAAGGCCAAGAGTGAAGGTCCTCCTTGATGCGAAGTCACGAAGCCCTGCCGGTCGGGTACTGCCATAAATCCGTGATGCGTGCTGCCAGTCATCCAACCCGCCAACCAGGGCGTCATCTCTGGGAGATCGCTCGCTCATGCCGATCAACTAACGGGGAACTTGAACGGATCTTGTCCAAGGATGCCACAACTTCCTTGCTAATCGTTGTGCGGCGTCTTTCGCGTCGGTTTTGCCTTCCCCGCGGTAGAGCTTGGAGGCGTGGCGGACGATCCGGCCCGGGATGTAGAGGATGTTCTGGCCGTGGGCGACGAGGATGGCGATCAGCAGCGCCGGCCCGCCGTGGTTCAGATCGGTCGCCCACATCGCCTCGTCACCGTCTGCAACTTCGAGTACGCCGGCGAGGAGTTGGAGCAGGGCGGGTTCGTCGTTGGGGACTCGTTGGGAGAGCAGCCGGTTTCCGTCGGCGTCGATCACGACGCAGTGGTGGTGGGCTTTGCCGGCATCGATACCGGCCCATAGGTGCACCAAAACAGCCTTCAGTCTGTCGGTTGGGTGGATCCCGGCAGATAACCGCGCCGTCGTGTCCTTATCCGGCGATCATGTCGGGTTTCTCAATCTCTAATGGTGGATGGCTGGTCTGGGACTGGCTGGCAGACTGGCGTTCGATCCCGCTTCGCGTGGCTCGGTCTCTATCTGGCCCCTCCGGGGTGCCTTTCCGCTGACTTGCCCGGGTCGCGGGGTCGGCGTTGGTCTGGCCTGTTCCGATGGCTTGATAGAAGGTTGCCCGCGTTCGGAGGATCTCCGGTCCGCGTGGCTCGTTAGAGATGCGCCTCGCAACAGCTCCTCTTCCAGACCGACGCCGTACGGCAATATCCCTCGGCACGGAAGGAGCCATGGCGTGACCATCGTGGCAGAGCAATACCAACATGTCATCGGCGTGGACACTCACGCCCAGACGCACACCTATGCAATACTCGACGCCGGCACGGGACGCACCGCGGGCTCGGCGACGTTCCCCACGCACGCGGCCGGACTGGCGCGCGCGTTGACCTGGATACAGCGACACTCGACCGGGAAGGTGCTGGTCGCGATCGAGGGCACGGGCTCCTACGGGGCCAACCTCATCCGCACCCTCCGGGCGGAAGGCATCGCGGTCTGTGACGTCCGCCCACCTAGACGTGCCTCCCGCACCGGGAAAGGAAAGTCGGATGAGATCGATGCCGTGGCCGCGGCCCGCACAGCCCTTGCCTCGGAGGCAGAAGCGCTGGCGGCCCCAAGAGCGGACGGGATCCGCTCAGCATTGAGGGTTTTGCCCGTGGCTCGGCGCGCAATAGACAGCCGCAGGACCGGGGACCGGAACATGCTCACCGCGCTGCTGCGCAGTTTCAATCTCGGCATCGATGCCAGGAAGCCTCTAACCGACGCCCAGGTGCGCGCCGTGGCCGCTTGGCGGGCGCGGCGTGACGACGACACGCCCACCCGGACGATCCGGGACGAAGCCCGCAGGCTCGTGGCCTCGGTCCTCGATCTGACCCGACAGATGGAGGACAACCACGCGGCACTGACCAGCCACGTCAACGAACTCGCGCCCGGGCTGCTGGACATCCACGGTGTCGGGCCCGTCAGCGCAGCGATCGTGCTCACCGCCTACTCCCACAAGGGCAGAGTCCGTTCCGAAGCCGCCTTCGCCGCCCTCGCCGGTGCCGCACCCCTGCCTGCTTCCAGCGGCAACACGGTCCGGCACCGGCTCAACCGCGGCGGTGACCGACAGCTAAACCGTGCGCTCGAGATCGTCGCACGCGTGCGCATGTCGAATCACCCTGCCACCCGCGCATACGTCGAACGCCGGTTGAGCGAGGGCAAAACCCGACGGGAGATCCGCCGATGCCTCAAGCGTTACATCGCCCGACAACTCTTCCGCTGCCTAAGCCGCCTCCTGGCCGAACCCGAACAGCCGTCGGCTGTTTGACCAGCGCCCGAGACTTGACCGCAAGGCATAGAAGGGTCAGCGGTCGGGTCATCGCGGGGTGGCGGGCGGCCAATCCTTCGGAGCCGTCACGACGTGAGCCGTCCGGCCACAGCAACAAAGCCATACCCCTCTCCCCCGGGTAGCCACGACCCTACAACGGCCACGGAATCACCCGGCAACACCCGAAGGAATCTCAATGATGTTGTCAATGGATTCCTGGGGCCTATTGCTAAGAGCCGAGGTACTTGGCGGTCGTCATTCCGGGATAGCGTCTGCGGGTTGTGCTGTTGCTCCTGGGTTGTTCCCCTAACGTGGGCGGTGCGGCACATGTACCGGTGCCCCTTCTCCCCACCATGCCGTTGCTGCCAGTAGGGGCAAGCGGATAGGCCAGCTAATTGTGGTCGATCCGGCGAAACTCGGCTATGCCGCTAAGTGAACGACTCCTAGCGCCCGCGGCGGTTGGTGCACACGATTTCGGAGGGCGCCCGCTGAAGGTCTAGCCCGGTCCCAGGCCGTCAGGCGGTCTGCTCATGGGTCGGGTTTGCGAGTAGATTGTTCACATCCGCTGAGGGTCCCGCGTATCAGCGAAACGAGCACGTGGACAAGGATCCGGATGGGCCGGCCGTACCGCATTGACACTCACCAGCACATCGTTCCGCCTGGGTATGCGCGCTGGATGCTTGAAAAGGGAATACACCCCGGCGGCATTGGCCTGCCGTCGTGGTCCGAGCGCTCAGCGTTAAAGTTCATGGACAGGCACGACGTGCAGACCGGCATCTTGTCCCTGTCCACGCCCGGCGTGTACTTCGGGGACGCTGCGGAGGCACGGCGGCGGGCCCGGGAGATCAATGAATACAGTGCAGAGGTGGTCGCGGCCCGGCCTGAGCGGTTCGGGTTCTTCGCGACGCTCACGCTGCCGGACGTGCAAGGCGCCCTGGCGGAGGCCCAGTACGCCCTGGACACCCTTCTCGCGGACGGGATCGTGTTGCTGGCCAACAACGCCGGGCGCTATCTGGGCGATCCTGGCTTTGAGCCTCTGCTGGAGTTCCTGCACCACCGCCAGGCCGTAGTGTTCATCCACCCCGCTGAACTGCCGGCCCCGGCGGTGCCGGGCATACCCGCCTTTGCCGCAGATTTCATGCTCGACACCACCCGCACTGCTATCAGCCTGATCCTGTCCGGTGCGATGGAAAAGTTCTCGGGAATCAGGTTCATCCTCGCCCACGCGGGCGGCTTCGTGCCTTACATCGCCCACAGGATCCTGCTGACGATGCTCAACGATAAGGACCTGGCACTCAGCGCGCTGGCCGCGCTGGGAGATAAGAAGCAGTCCGTCCTGCGGCGTTTTTACTACGACGTGGCCCTGTCCGCCAGCCCGGCGGCCCTGCCCAGCCTGCTCGAGGTAGCTGACCCGGGCCGCATCACATACGGCACTGACTTCCCCTTCGCCCCCTCCGCGGCGATCGACTTCCTGAACCTGCAGTATGAGAACTATCCGCTGGACCCCTCCCTGCGCGCGGCCATAGACCGCGGCAATTCCGAGGCGCTGTTTCCCCGGCTGAGGCCTGATCAGGATTAATTCATATTGTGCGCGTTGCGCTCCCTGGCCAGGGGTTCCAGTGGAGATCTTCCTGCCTCTATGGCTCGCCGCCGCTTTTCGCAGCGAGGACCTTTCCACCCGGTGCGTCGCTGCATGGTCGAATGGATAGACGTCAAAAAAGGGCACTGCCTACGTCGGGAGCGGTCCACACAAGGCATATGTAGGCGTTGTAACGCCCGAGGGCCGGTCGCCCTACCTGCGCTGATATGCCGACAAGGAGTGGAACAACCATCTGCTCTCGTTGACCCACTTTTAGAGTCCGGCAGCCGATCGTTCGGCCAAGGCTCAGAAAATCTGCTTCACATACCCTCGGCGATCATGCTGTAGAGGGCAAGCAACAAGCCCGACGCCGCATATTGCCGCTCCCGTAGGATCGGCACGACAAGGTCCACCTACGAAAGGAACACATGATCTTCCCAGGCGGCAGCATCGATCAGTACGCGGTTCCGGCGAGGGATTTGAACGAATCCTTCATTGGGGCCCACTTCGGCCTCACCAAGGGTGCCGAGGTCATCTACGGAAAGATCGGTGCGATC
>NZ_BAAAQB010000041.1:645733-678641 GCF_039531445.1 Arthrobacter humicola
ACCGATGACCTTCGCATGGATGCGAACCAGGAAGTCATCTTCTCCCACGGACAGCACCGGAACCAGTTAGCGCGACGAGCGCCCATGACCGAATCCGCCGATGCTGAGGTCGCGCGCAAACTCAGCACAATTCCAGTTCGTGTGTCTCGCCAAATGACCCCCGTCGAGTATCAGTTTCGCGTGAGCGAGATCCTCAGGCTTTCAGACATTGATGCAGTGGCCGACGAAACGGGCGGCGTGTACTACGGAGGCGAGGGCGTTGAGCTGGAAGATCAGCCTTTACTCGCGGCCATTCGCGTACTCATTGGGAGGCGATTCGGCATCCCGGATGCTCTCATTTAAACGAGCCAGGCCGGAGTCCCGCATACGGGTCCCTCGGATCCAGTATCGCGTTTCTGAAGCTGTGGGACGGTTGACTTTCGCGAGGATCTTTTCCTGTGTCTTGGGCCAGACGAAGGGGTGGCATCGGTCGTTCCAGCCGGTGATGAATTGGCGGATCTTGGCATTGAGGTCAACTCAACCTGAAGACCCTCGTAGTCCCACTGCCACGGAACGGGGAGACTCTTTGTGGGGCGCTTCCCCATCGGCTGCATATCGGTCACTTTGGCTATTTTCTTGGGGTGCACTGTTAGCAGGATGGAGTCTGGCGGCTTCCATAAATGCCACTCGCATCGTAGGACCTCACGTAGTTTGAGTGGCGACGAAGGTTTTGGACGTCGTTGCTTTGGGTCCGTACTGGGACCACTTGGTCAGGTGGTGGTCTGGATCCCAAGGAAGGATTACCCCGGCCATTTGCGAACTTCGCAGCATACAGCTCATACACCGGCAGGATAGGGCGCTCCGCAATCAACGACTTGTGCCAGTCAAGGACCCGGGCACAGGAGCAAGCAACCGTCAGCGGAAGCCCCAACGGCCCCTTCTGTCGGATCGGGCCTTTCCGGGTGTCTCCTATCGGGTGTAGGCGGGTGGAACGTTATACCTGGTCGCCCTTGGGAGGAGCTGTGGTGCGGGGTGTGGCCCTTCGGTTAGCCATTCGTTGCTGATCTCGGTGGCCTTGGCGGCGTGCAGAACGAGCTGGGCGGCGAGGGCTGAGCCGGTGATTTTTGCGTATGCGAGGGCGGTTTCGCCGATTGTCTCGGTGTGCTCGAGAAGCGGCAACAGATGCGCGGAGGTGACGTTGCTGAGCTCGCCGACGCGTTCGCCGTCGAGCCGGACTTCGACGAACGGACGCTCGGTACCGTTCTTCAGAGTGCGGGTCGCCTTGTGGAGACTGACGAGCAGGAGGCCGATCCCTTCCGGCGGTACGTGGTTGAAAAGGATGTCGAAATGGTCCTCTTCCTTGAGGACCTGGATCGCCGATCCCCACGGAACAAGAGTGGTGACGCCCGTCGGGGCTTCGTTGAGCGGGGCGATGAGCTCCGGCTCCGGCAGGGCAACGGTGACCCGGGCTTGGAGCCGGTCGCCGCTGTCGTAAGCCCAGATGCGAGCCGTCGTGGCCGCAGTGAGCCCACTGGCAATGATTCTCCTGATGGGCTGCGCGTAGCGGATTGCGTCTTCACGACTGAGATAGCCCAGGACCTGCTTCCGCCAACGAACGCTGACGGCATTTACGTCATACGGGTTGTCCGGCTCGGCCACGAGTTCGACCTGGACGCCTTCGGCTTCACTGTCGCGCCGTTCCGCGATCGGCGCTTTGCTGGCGCGGAGGGCGGATTTGATCGCATGGCTGTGCGCGTGCTCGCCTACGACTTCGACGTTAGGCCATTCCGAACGGCCGAGCGACACACGGTACAGCGGCCCGCTTGAAGAAACAGGCCGGGTGGCTGGCGAAATTGGTGTTTGAGCCTCTAAAGCGATCCGCTTTGCGGCGGCGTGATTCGCCGGTGCCTCAATCTGGACACCAGGAACTGCGATTCTTTGCCCGGCGCTGGCCGGGCTCCCCGCCCAGGTCGCGTCCTCCCACGCCTGCCGGTCACGGCGCCGCTTCCGCAATAGGAACATCAGCCCGACAATCCCCGCGGCCAGCAGGAACCCGGCGGGCGAGGATACCGTCACGATCAGCATCAGCATCCCGAACATGGTCCACTGGGCACACGTCCCAGCCTTCTCTAGCCCGGGCACACCCCGGCCGCCGGCGTCAAGCTTGGCCGGACTCTGACCGACACACTCCAGTACGCGCGCCGCCTGTCCCAAGGTTAGGTGCATCAGACTCGGGCGCTTGCCCGTTGCGCGTGCGACGGCCGCGCGAACGAAGTTACGCTGGAACTTCGACGCCGCGGCCGTCTCATCGGTAGCGAGGAGCTCCCGCCATGTGTCGTCGCTGATGGTCTGATGCGCAACCTGAGGGCGAGTCGGTTGGGACAGCCGGGCAGCAGGCCGCTGTGTCGACCGGCGGGCAGAGCTCGTGGTCACGTACGAGACGCCCGTTCCAGGGACCCTCACTGTGCTCGTGGTTCGGCCTGTCGTGGACTTTGTAACCCGGAACGGACCGGCCCCAATGCTGGCACTCAGCCCGCGCTTCGACGCCGAGATCCTCACAGGCCCGAAACTCTTCGACTTGCGGTATCGGAATCCCAACTCGCACCCCCAAAATAGGCAATCACGAGAAAGCACTCGTCCCCCGCAAGGGAGATTCTAAGCCTCGGGGATTCGGGAATGGGAATGCATCCCGTCAGACACCGAAGGGACGGTCTCATCGACCGCTGGGATACAGAGTACTAAGACGGGCACTTGTGTCATCCGCCTTCAGCCGAGGCAAACCGACATACGCGTCGACAGCGGAGGCGGGAGCCGTCTGTGGCGCGTTTAAGAACGTCAATCGTAATCTCCCCTAACCAGATTTCGCAGTCATGCAGGTAGCTGTGGGCTCTGCCGTGAACACTCGTGAAGGCAGAATCAGGGAACAACGCATCACAGACACGCGCGCCCAACTTCCAGCAGGTCATGCAGCTTCAAGTGCTCTAGGCCATGAAGAAGTAAGCAACAACACCGCTGTCCACGCCGGGAGAAGGAGCCGCCAGACCGCAACCGCGACGAACAAAAAATGGGCCCCCGCAGGGGCCCATAAAAGGAGTTTTGTACACACTCAGAGGCCCACAAGCCCCTGAACAGGGAAAACACGTGCCCGAGGTGGGACTCGAACCCACACACCTTTCGATACCGCATTTTGAGTGCGGCGCGTCTGCCAATTCCGCCACTCGGGCGCCGAGTACACCAGTGTAACAATCACTCAACCACAGTGCTGTGAGCAACGCGATCGCTTCCAGTGCGCGAAATTACTCTACATGCAGATAGGCTGAATTCCAGAATCGCGCCAGTGACGCCGCATCGAACCAATCCGGTCCAAGTACATCGGCGGACGAAACCTATGATGGTGTAGTTCCCGCCGTACCTTTCCAAGGAGTTCCCGTGTCAGAACAGACGGAGTCAACACCCACTTCCCAGCCGGCGCGCCGCGTAGTTGTCGCCGAGGATGAGACTCTCATCCGCCTGGACATCATCGAGATCCTGCGCGGTGAAGGCTACGATGTCGTCGGCGAGGCAGACAACGGCGAAAAGGCCGTGCAGCTTGCCGAGGAGCTCAAGCCCGACCTCGTCCTGATGGACGTCAAGATGCCTGTCATGGACGGCATCTCGGCCGCAGAGAAGATCGTCAAGGCCCGGATCGCCCCGGTGGTCCTGCTCACCGCGTTCAGCCAGAAGGAACTTGTGGAGCGGGCCCGTGACGCCGGCGCCATGGCCTACGTGGTCAAGCCGTTCACCCCGGCGGACCTCATCCCGGCGCTGGAGATCGCGCTCTCCCGCCACGAGGAGATCAAGGCCCTCGAAAGCGAAGTCACCGACCTGCAGGAGCAGTTCGCCACCCGCAAGCTCGTGGAGCGCGCCAAGAGCCTCCTGACCACCAAGATGGGCCTGACGGAGCCTGAAGCCTTCCGCTGGATCCAGAAGACCTCGATGGACCGCCGCCTGAGCATGCGCGAGGTCGCCGAAACCATCATCAACCAGGTCAACTAGCCGCAGCCCGGCCGCACAACCGCGGCCGCAAGCTGCGAATCAACAAAGCACCAAAAAGGGAGGATCCCCGCCAACCGGCGGGGATCCTCCCTTTTGCGCTCAAGCGTTCAGGACTAGCCCTGGCCGCGGTTCTTCTTCTTCTTTTCCGGCCAGGGGCCGAGCTTGTCCTTGGTCACGGCGGCTGCACCGTGGCTGCCGGCGTCGGCGAGGTCGCCCACCTTGTGGACCTTCAGCAGGTTCGTGGAACCGGCCTTTCCGGGAGGCGAACCGGCGGCGATAACCACCATGTCGCCGTCCTCCACCAAGCCCAGTTCCAGAAGGCTGCGGTCAACCTGGGCGGTCATCTCGTCGGTGTGGCCCACCATCGGGACCAGGACCGGCTGGATGCCCCAGGTCAGCGCGAGCTGGTTCCAGACGTGCTCCACCGGAGTGAAGGCGAAGACCGGCCGGATCGGCCGCAGCCGGGAGAGGCGGCGGGCGGAGTCACCGGACTGGGTGAAGGTACAGATGTACTTCGCTTCCAGCTGGTCGGCGATCTCGACGGCGGCACGGGTGATGGCGCCGCCGCGGGTCCTAGGCTTGGTACCCAGCGGGGGGACGCGCTCCAGGCCGTGGACCTCGGTGGATTCGATGATCCGGGCCATGACCTTAACGGTCTCAATCGGGTACTTGCCCACGCTGGTCTCGCCGGAGAGCATCACCGCGTCGGCGCCGTCGAGCACTGCGTTGGCGCAGTCGGAGGCCTCGGCGCGGGTCGGTCGCGGGTTGTCGATCATGGACTCGAGGACCTGGGTGGCCACGATGACGGGCTTGGCCCAGCGGCGGGCCAGTTCGACGGCGCGCTTCTGGACGATCGGCACTTCCTCCAGCGGAAGCTCCACACCGAGGTCGCCACGGGCCACCATGATGGCGTCGAAGGCGTCGATGATCTCGGGCAGCTGCTCCACGGCCTGCGGCTTCTCGATCTTGGCGATGACCGGCACGCGGCGGCCTTCCTCGTCCATGATCTCGTGGACCCGGACGATGTCCGAGGCATCGCGAACGAAGGACAGGGCGACCATGTCCACGCCGCGGCGCATCGCCCAGCGCAGATCGTCCTCGTCCTTTTCGCTCAGCGCCGGCACGTTGACGGCCACGCCGGGCAGGTTGATGCCCTTGTTGTTCGAAACCCAGCCGCCGACAACCACCTGGGCAACGACCTTGACGGCGTCGACCTCGATGGCGCGCAGGGCAACCTTGCCGTCGTCGATCAGCAGGGCATCGCCCGGCTGGACGTCCTCGGTGAGGCTCTTGAGCGTCGTGGAGCAGATGTCCTTGGTGCCCGGAACGTCCTCGGTGGTGATCGTGAACGTGTCACCGACCTCCAGGAGGTGCGGTCCGTCCACGAAGCGGCCCAGGCGGATCTTCGGGCCCTGCAGGTCGGCCATGATGCCCACGGCCTTGCCCAGCTGCCCGGCAGCCTTGCGGACGTTCTCGTAGGTGTTGTCGTGCACGGAGTAATCACCGTGGCTCATGTTCATGCGTGCCACGTCGACGCCGGCTTCCAGCACGGCAAGCGTGTTCTCGAAGCTTGCGATTGCCGGTCCGAACGTGGCCACGATTTTAGCGCGTCTCATATACCTACCCTAGTGGTCTGTTGCATGGATGAAGTTGAAGCGAGTGTGAATCCCTGATGACCGAAATCCAGTGACCGGAAGGGCTACAGGACGGCCATCGCCCGGTCGGTCGGTGCCACCGGGGCCGGCAGGATGGTGCTGCCCATCAGGAACTTGTCCACCGCGGCGGCGCAGGCGCGCCCCTCGGCGATGGCCCAGACGATGAGCGACTGCCCGCGGCCGGCGTCCCCGGCAACGAAGATGCCCTCGGTGTTGGTCATGTAGTAGCCGTCGCGGGCCACGTTGCCGCGGCCGTCGAAGTCGGCGCTGACCTGCTCGGTGATCCCGGCCGGCTCGGCCCCCGTGAAGCCGAGGGACAGGAAGACGAGGTCCGCCGGAATGATCCGCTCGGTGCCGGCCTTCGGGAGGCGCTTGCCGTCGACGAATTCGGTCTCTGCGACCTTGACGCCCGTGAGCTTGCCGTTTTCTCCGACGAACTCGACGGTGGAGGCGAGGTAGGTGCGTTCGCCGCCTTCCTCGTGCGCGCTGGCGACCTCGAACAGGGTGGGGAACGTCGGCCACGGCTGGTGGCCGGCACGCTCAAGGGGCGGCTGCTTGCCGATGGCCAGGGTGGTCACGGAGGCGGCCTGGTGCCGGTGCGCGGTGCCGAGGCAGTCCGCGCCGGTGTCGCCGCCGCCCAGGATCACCACGTGCTTGCCGGCGGCGTTGATCTGGTTCTCCACGGTCTCCCCCGCCACCACCCGGTTGGCCGGGACAAGGTAGTCCATGGCGAAGTGCACGCCCTCGAGCTCGCGGCCCGGGATCGGCAGGTCACGCGGGACGGTGGCGCCGGTGGCGATCACGACGGCGTCGTACCGGCGGCGCAGCTGCTCCCACGTGACGTCGGTGCCGACGGCCACGCCGGTGCGGAACCGGGTGCCCTCGGCCTTCATCTGCTCCAGCCGGCGGTCCACCTGCTCTTTTTCCATCTTGAAGTCGGGGATGCCGTAGCGCAGGAGCCCGCCGATCTTGTCGTCACGCTCGTACACAGCAACGGTGTGGCCCACACGGGTCAGCTGCTGCGCGACGGCGAGTCCGGCCGGGCCGGAGCCGACGACGGCGACCGTCTTACCGGTCAGTCGGGCCGGCGGCAGCGGGTTGACCCAGCCGTTCTCGAAGGCCTGGTCCACGATCGATACCTCGACCTGCTTGATGGTCACCGCGGGCTGGTTGATGCCCAGCACGCACGACGCCTCGCAGGGGGCCGGGCAGAGCCGGCCGGTGAACTCGGGGAAGTTGTTGGTGGCGTGCAGCCGCTCCATCGCTTCCTCGCCCTTGTCCCGCCAGATGAGGTCGTTCCATTCCGGGATGAGGTTGCCCAGCGGGCAGCCCTGGTGGCAGAACGGCACGCCGCAGTCCATGCAGCGGCCGGCCTGGGCCTTCAGGACGCCCTTCTCCTGGGCTTCATAGACCTCTTTCCAGTCCATGATGCGGACCGGAACGGGACGGCGCGGCTGGGTTTCACGCTGACGTACTTTCAGAAATCCGCGTGGATCAGCCACCGGTCACCTCCAGGATTCGAGACCAAACTTCTTCGCCGTCGGGGTCAAGGCCCTCTTCGATGGCGTCAAGACGGGTTTGCAGGACGGCCGCGTAGTCGCGCGGCAGCACCTTGGTAATGCGGGCTGCGGTGTCGTCGAAGTTCTCGAGGAGCCGGGCCGCGTTGAGCGATTCGGTTTCCTCGACGTGCTTGACCAGCAGTCCATGGACAATGTCACGGTCCTCGGCGTCGAGCTCACGCAGCTGCAGCTCGCCGGACTCGAGGGCCTGCTTGTTGACGCGTTCGGTCTGCAGGTCCAGCACGTAAGCCGTACCGCCGGACATGCCGGCGCCGAAGTTGCGCCCGGTGCGGCCGATGATCAGCGTCTGGCCCCCGGTCATGTATTCGCAGCCGTGGTCGCCGATTCCTTCGACCACCGCAGTGGCGCCGGAGTTGCGGACCAGGAAGCGTTCACCCACCTGGCCGCGCAGGAACATCTCGCCGCTCGTGGCGCCGTAGCCGATCACGTTGCCCGCGATCACGTTGCGTTCGGCCGGGAACACGTTGGTGCGGTCCGGCCGGACGATGATGCGGCCGCCGGAAAGACCCTTGCCGACGTAGTCGTTCGAGTCGCCGAACATGCGCAGCGTAATGCCGGCCGGCAGGAAGGCCCCGAGGGACTGGCCGGCGGTGCCGTTGAGCGTGATGTCAATGGTGTCGGTCGCCAGCACGTCGGTGCTGAACGTCTTCGTGACCACGTGGCCGAGCATGGTGCCGACCGAGCGGTCCGTGTTGATGACGTTCACCGAGATCTTCACCGGGGTGCGGTCGCTGAGGGCTTCTGCCGCCATGGCGATCAGGCGCTGGTCGAAGTGCTTGTCGAGCTCGTGGTTCTGTCCGGTGAGGTTCCGCAGCGGGGCGTCGTCGTCGAACTCGAGGCCGTGCAGGATCGGATCCAGGTCCAGCCCTTCGGCCTTCCAGTGGTTGATCGCGTCGCGGGAGTCGAGCATCTCGGCGTGGCCGATCGCCTCCTCGATGCTGCGGAAACCGAGCTCCGCGAGAATTTCACGGACCTCTTCGGCGAGGAATTCGAAGAAGTTCACCACGAATTCCGGCTTGCCGCTGAACCGTGAGCGGAGCTCGGGGTTCTGGGTCGCGACGCCCACCGGGCAGGTGTCCAGGTGGCAGACGCGCATCATGATGCAGCCGGAGACCACCAGCGGGGCGGTGGCAAAGCCGAACTCCTCGCCGCCAAGCAGCGCGGCGATCACGACGTCGCGGCCGGTCTTGAGCTGACCGTCCACCTGCACCACCACGCGGTCGCGCAGGCCGTTGAGCATGAGCGTCTGCTGTGTCTCGGCCAGGCCGAGTTCCCACGGGACACCGGCGTGCTTGAGCGAGTTCAGCGGCGAGGCGCCGGTACCGCCGTCGTGTCCGGATACGAGCACGACGTCGGCCTTCGCCTTGGTGACGCCGGCCGCCACGGTGCCGATCCCGACTTCGGAGACGAGCTTGACGTGCACGCGGGCCGAGGGGTTGGCGCGCTTGGCATCGTAGATCAGCTGCGCGAGGTCCTCGATCGAGTAGATGTCGTGGTGCGGGGGCGGCGAGATGAGGCCGACGCCGGGCGTCGAGTGCCGCGTCCGGGCCACCCAGGGGTAGACCTTCTGCGCCATCAGCTGGCCGCCTTCGCCGGGCTTGGCACCCTGCGCCATCTTGATCTGGATGTCGTCCGCGTTGGACAGGTACAGGCTCGTGACGCCAAAGCGGCCGGAGGCGATCTGCTTGACAGCGGAACGGCGGGTGGGATCGAGCAGGCGGTCCACGTCCTCGCCGCCCTCACCGGTGTTGGACTTGCCGCCCAGCCGGTTCATGGCGATCGCGAGGGTCTCGTGGGCTTCCTGGGAGATGGAGCCGTAGCTCATGGCACCGGTGGAGAACCGCTTGACGATGCTGGAGACGGGCTCCACTTCCTCAAGCGGCACCGCGGGACGCAGGCCGGCCTTGAACTTCAGCAGGCCGCGGAGGGTCATGAGGTTCTCGGACTGGTCGTCCACGCCGCGGGTGTAGGCCTTGAAGATGTCGTAGCGGCGTTCACGCGTGGCGTGCTGCAGCCGGAAGACGGTCTCCGGGTTGAACAGGTGGGGTTCGCCGTCGCGGCGCCACTGGTATTCGCCGCCGCCGAGCAGCGGCTGGTGCGGCAGTTCGATCCCGTTCTCGGGGTAGGCCATCCGGTGGCGTGCCAGGACTTCGGCGGCGATGACATCGAGGCCCACGCCGCCGAGCTGGGAATGCGTGCCGGAGAAGTACTCGTCCACCAGATCCTGGCCGAGGCCGAGCGCCTCGAAGGTCTGGGCACCGGTGTAGGAGGCCACAGTGGAGATGCCCATCTTGGACATGATCTTCAGGACGCCCTTGCCGAGGCCCTTGATCAGGTTGTACACGCCGTCCTGCGGGGTGACGCCGACGACGTCACCGGAGGCGATGAGCTGTTCCACGGATTCCATGGCCAGGTAGGGGTTCACGGCCGAGGCGCCGTAGCCGATGAGCACGGCGACGTGGTGCGTCTCGCGGACGTCTCCGGCCTCCACCACGAGGGCGGTCTTGGTGCGGTTGGCGCTGCGCAGCAGGTGGTGGTGCACGGCGCTGACAAGCAGCAGCGACGGGATCGGCGCCCACTGGGCGTTCGAGTCGCGGTCCGAGAGCACCACGTACTGGACGCCGCGGTTGATCGCGCCGGAGACCTGCTCGCAGATTTCGGTGAGGCGGGCGCGGAGGGCGTGCTCGCCGCCTTCGGGGCGGTAGAGTCCGCGGACCTTCATGGCGACCTTGTCGCCGTCGGCGCTCTCGATGTTCGCGATCTTGGCGAGCTGGTCATTGTTGATCACGGGGAACGGCAGCGAGACCTGCGGCTGCCGGACCTGCTTGGTGTCCAGCAGGTTGCCGTTCGGGCCGATCGCGCACGTCAGGGACGTGACGAGCTCTTCACGGATGGCATCCAGCGGCGGGTTGGTGACCTGCGCAAAGGACTGCACGAAGTAGTCGAAGAGCAGCCGCGGGCGCTTGGACAGCACGGCCACGGGGGTGTCGGAGCCCATGGCACCCAGCGGTTCGGCGCCGGTGCGCGCCATCGGGCCGAGCAGGATCTTCAGTTCCTCGGTGGTGTAGCCGAAGGTCCGCTGGCGGATGTTGACCGACGCGGCCGTGTGGACAACGTGCTCGCGCTCGGGGAGGTTCTTGAGGTCGATCAGGTTGTCCTTGAGCCATTCGGCCCAGGGGTTCGCCGCGGCGACCTCGGCCTTGACCTCGGCGTCGTCAATGATCCGTCCGGCCCCGGTGTCCACCAGGAACATCTTGCCCGGCGAGACGCGGCCCTTCTTGACCACCTTGGAGGGTTCGACGTCGATCACGCCGACTTCGGAGGCGAAGACGATGAGTCCGTCTTCGGTGATCCAGTACCGGCCCGGGCGCAGCCCGTTGCGGTCGAGCGTGGCGCCGACCAGGTTGCCGTCCGTGAAGGAAACAGCGGCGGGGCCGTCCCACGGCTCCATGAGCATGGAGTGGTACTCGTAGAAGGCGCGGCGCGCCGGATCCATGGTGGCGTGGTTCTCCCACGCCTCCGGGATCATCATCATGATCGAGTGGGTGATGGGCCGACCGGAGAGCCAGAGCAACTCGGCAACCTCGTCAAAGGAGGCGGAGTCCGAGGCGCCGGGGGTGCAGATCGGGAACAGCTCTTCGGGCGAGTCGCCCAGCAGCGGGCTGGCGAGCTGCGACTGCCGTGCCCGCATCCAGTTGCGGTTGCCCTTGACGGTGTTGATCTCGCCGTTGTGCGCGATCGTGCGGAACGGCTGGGCCAGCGGCCAGGACGGGAACGTGTTGGTGGAGAAGCGCGAGTGGACGATCGCGAGCTTGGTCTTGAAGCGCTTGTCCGAAAGGTCCGGGTAGAACGGTTCCAGCTGCGCGGTGGTGAGCATGCCCTTGTAGACGATCGTCCGCGAGGACAGCGACGGGAAGTACACGCCGAACTTGTTCTGGGCGCGCTTTCGGATCCGCCAGGCGCGGGAATCGAGCTCATTGCGTTCGAGGGTTTCCCCGGTGCTGGAGGCGAAGAACGGCTGGGAGAAGTGCGGCATGCAGGCGCGGGCCATTGCCCCGACGAGGTCCGCCACGATCGGGACTTCGCGCCAGCCCAGGACCGTCAGGCCCTCATCGGCGGCGAGGCTTTCGATTCCGGCCCGGGCGGCGTCGGATTCGCGCTGCTCGGCCGGCAGGAAGGCGGTTCCCACGACGTACTGGCCGGGGGCGGGAAGCTCGAAGTCGGTGACTGCGCGGAAGAATTCGTCCGGGACCTGCATGAGGAGGCCGGCGCCGTCGCCGGTGCCCTCATCGGCGCCCACGGCGCCGCGGTGCTCAAGGTTGCGCAGTGCGGTCAGGGCCGCGTCGACGATGTCGTAGCCCGGCTCACCGCGCAGCGTGGCGATGATGGCCAGGCCGCAGGCGTCCTTCTCGTTCTCCGGGTTGTAGAGCCCGGCCGCGGCCGGCATCGACGCAAAACGGGCGAAGGGTGACGTTGCGGCCGTCGGCTGGTCCGGATCGGACCAGCTGGGGCTGTGAAGAGTTTGGGTCATTGGAGACGTCCTTCCTCCTGATCGTGCGTATGGGAGGGACAACATTGGCCCCACTCGGCACGCCGGTGTGATGGGCGCAACAGAGTGTTTTTCTAACTGGAATTGTAGGCCAGCCCGGCCTTCTGTAGTAACAGTTACGCAGGTACTGGCCAGGGCTTGCGTGGACAGCGCCTATCTGCTGTCCAAAACATTCCCTCTTGCCACGACGCTGTGGTGTCGGGTCCTGCGAGCGGTGGCTCCGCAACCCGAGTTGCCGGTGCCGAGTTACTTGGTGCCCTCGGCCTC
Organism: Arthrobacter humicola; assembly: GCF_039531445.1. Lineage (NCBI taxonomy): Bacteria > Bacillati > Actinomycetota > Actinomycetes > Micrococcales > Micrococcaceae > Arthrobacter > Arthrobacter humicola. The sequence goes on from NZ_BAAAQB010000041.1 coordinate 657,799, forward strand.
CGGCGCGGTTTCGGTTGCCTGGCGGCCGGATACTCCGGCTGCCGGATCTCCGGTGGCGGGCTTGGTGCCGCCGGTGGAGTCCTTGCTCGCGCCAGCATCTTCGTCCGCAGGTGCGGAGACAGAAGCGGGTGCGGGACCTGGTCCGCTTTGGTTATCTCGGAGATTACCACGGGATTCACTATCTGAGACAAGTGTGTCCGCATGGCGGATGGATGTTGCGCCGGCGGGAACAGCGTCAGCAGTGCCTTTATCAGCAGTGGCGGCAGCACCGGTTTCGACGGCGGAGACCGCCGCGGGAACCGCTTCGGCGTCAGGCTTCCCGGCCGTCCCGGCGGTTTCCACGTCGGCGGTTTCGGCTGCCGGTTCCCGGCCCGGGAGGAACGGGGTGTCCGGGCCTGAGGGCTTGCGCAGCCCGAGGAGGATGAAGGCGATCAGAGCCCCGATGAGGACAAAGATGCTGGTCCAGACGTTGAGCCGGGTGGTGATGCCGAACAGGCTGATCTGCTCGGCGTCGTCGATCCGCATGGCTTCGATCCACACCCGGCCCAGGGTGTAGTAGACGGCGTAGAGGCAGAAGAGACGGCCGCGGCGGAAGTTGAACTTCCGGTCCAGGGCCAGCAGGATCACGACGCCGGCCAGGTTCCACAGGGACTCGTAGAGGAACGTCGGGTGGAAGAGTGTGTCGGCGGGCATACCGGCCGGAAAATTAGGGCTGTTGGGGTCGATCTGGAGCCCCCACGGCAGCGTGGTGGGGCCGCCGAAGAGCTCCTGGTTGAAGTAGTTCCCCCACCGGCCAATTGCCTGGGCCAGCAGCAGCCCGGGGGCCGCGGCGTCCATGAAGGCGCTCAGCTTCACCCCGGCCCGCCGGCACCCGATCCAGGCGCCCACCGCGCCGAGGACGACGGCGCCCCAGATGCCCAGGCCGCCGCGCTGGATCTGCGGAATCAGGGAGAGGTCGCCGGTGCCGTTGAAGCCGGGGCCGAAGTAGGCATCCGGTGAGGAGAACACGTGGTAGAGCCGTCCGCCGATGATGCCGAACGGAATGGCCCAGATGGCGATGTCCCACACGCTGCCCTCGGGCGCGCCGCGGCGCGCCCAGCGGACGGAGGTGAGCCAGAGGCCCGCAACGATGCCGGCGAGGATGCAGAGGGCGTAGGCGTGGATGCGCAGTGACCCCCACGGCAGCGGGATGTCGAATCCGGACCAGCTAGGGCTCGGAATGCTCGCGGGAATCATCGCCGCCGCGTGGAGGACTGACTGCATTGCTTACGCTTCTTCCTTGGTAAGGCCAGTGCTGAGGTCTTTCGTCAAGGCGGCTACCGCATCCACGCCGCCGTCCCGGATGGCCGCGACGAGGGCGGTGCCCACGATCACGCCGTCGGCGTACTCGGCGATCTCGCGGACGTGGTCCGCGTTGGAGACGCCCAGGCCCACGCAGACGCGTTCGGCGCCCGCGGCGTGCGCGGCGGCCACAACGTTCTTGGCCGCGGAGCTGACCGAGGTCCGGGCGCCGGTGACGCCCATGATGGAGACGGCGTACACGAAGCCGCGGCTGGCCTCGACGGTCCGCTTCATGCGTTCCGGAGAGGACGAGGGCGCCACGAGGAACACGCGGTCCAGTCCGTACTTGTCCGAGGCCGCCATCCATTCGGAGGCTTCGTCGGGGATCAGGTCCGGAGTGATGAGTCCGGCTCCCCCGGCCTCGGCAAGGCTGCGGGAAAACTCGTCCACGCCCATCCGGACCACGGGGTTCCAGTAGGTCATGACCAGGACGGCGGCGTCAGTCTTGCTCGTGATGCCGCGGACGACGTCGAAGACCTGCCGGACGTGGAAGCCCTTCGCGAGGGCCTCCGTGGTGGCCGCCTGGATGACCTGGCCGTCCATGACCGGATCCGAGTACGGGATGCCGATTTCGATGAGGTCGGCGCCGTTCTCGGCCAGGGCGATGCCGGCGGCAATGCTGTCTTCGACGCTAGGGTAGCCGGCCGGCAGGTAGCCGATCAGGGCTGCCCGGCCTTGGGCCCGGGCGCGGTCAATGGCGGCCGCCGACTTGCTGGCGTGCTGTGCGGCGGCCTGGTTGGCGCCGTCGTGGATGGTGCTCACAGCTGCTCCCCCTCTTTGGCGATTTCGGCTTCGGGTGAGTCCTTGTCCAGCAGGTCGAACCATTCCGCGGCGGTGGCCACGTCCTTGTCGCCGCGGCCGGAGAGGTTGACGATCACGATCTTGTCTGTTGCTTTGCCCTCGGGGCCGGCCTCGGCCGCGAGCCGCTGGCCCACCTTGATGGCGCCGGCGAGGGCGTGCGCGGACTCGATGGCGGGGATGATGCCCTCGGTGCGGCAGAGGAGCCGGAAGGCCTCCATGGCTTCGCTGTCCGTGATGGGCTCGTAGCTGACCCGCCCGATGTCGGCCAGGTAGGAGTGCTCGGGGCCGACCCCGGGGTAGTCCAGGCCCGCCGAGATGGAGTGCGATTCGATGGTCTGGCCGTCGTCGTCCTGCATGAGGTAGGACCGTGCGCCGTGCAGCACGCCCGGCTTGCCGAGGGTGATGGTGGCTGCGTGGCGTCCGGTTTCGACGCCCTCGCCCCCGGCTTCGAAGCCGTAGATCTTGACCGAGGGGTCATCGAGGAAGCCGTGGAAGATGCCGATGGCATTGGAGCCGCCGCCGATGCAGGCACAGACGGCGTCCGGAAGCCGGCCCGTCTGGTCCAGGATCTGGGCCCGGGCTTCCTCGCCGATGACTTCGTGGAAGTAGCGGACCATCGCCGGGAACGGGTGCGCGCCGGCGGCGGTCCCCAGCAGGTAGTGGGTGGTGCCCACGTTCGCGACCCAGTCGCGCAGGGCCTCGTTGATGGCGTCCTTGAGGGTCTGGGAGCCGTTGGTCACCGGAATGACCGTCGCGCCGAGGAGTTCCATCCGGGCCACGTTGAGGGACTGCCTGCGGCAGTCCTCGGCGCCCATGTAGACAACGCATTCCAAGCCCAGCAGGGCGGCCGCGGTGGCGCTGGCCACGCCGTGCTGCCCGGCGCCGGTTTCGGCGATGACGCGGGTCTTGCCCATCCGCTTAGCCAGCAGCGCCTGGCCCAGGACGTTGTTGATCTTGTGCGAGCCCGTGTGGTTGAGGTCTTCGCGCTTGAGGAAGATCCGGACTCCGCCTGCGTGCTCGGCGAAGCGCTTGGCCTCGGTCAGCAGTGAGGGCCGGCCCGAGTAGTTCTTGTTCAGGTCCGCGATCTGGGCGGTGAACTCAGGATCGGCCTTGGCCTTCTCGAAGGTGTCCTCGAGTTCGTCCAGGGCTGCGATGAGCGACTCCGGCATCCATCGGCCGCCGTAGTTCCCGAAGTAGGGTCCCGGGGCGTGCCGCAGGGACGGTTCGCCCTGCGTGGGATGTTCCTGGGGGCGGTCGCCCTGCAGGAACGCGTCCACGGCACTTTCGTCTGAGCCGGTTGCTGGCGCATCGACCATCAGTCTCACCATCCTGTTCCACTGCTAGCTTCGGGGATCTGCACATGAGATCCGCTCGTTGTCCGGGCAACTGCGGGCCCGGAACCGCTCGCGGCCCGGACGCAAACGCCCGGACCGGCCTGCCTCAGGCGCGGGCGGCGATTGCCGTTGCGCCGGCGGCCATGAATTCTGCGATCCGTTCGCGGGGGGTCGTGTCGCTGACCAGCGCCTCGCCCACCAGGACCGCGTTGGCGCCGCGGGCTGCGTAGTGGCTGACGTCCTGGACATCGCGCACCCCGGACTCGGCGATCACGAGCGCACCGGCGGGAATCCCGCCGGCCAGCTCCGCGAAGACGGAACGGTCGACGTCGAGCGTCTTGAGGTTGCGCACGTTGACGCCGATGATCCGGGCCTCGGCGGCCACGGCGCGCTCGATTTCCTCAGCCGTGTGGGTCTCCACCAACACGTTCATGCCGAGTTCGCGGCTGAGGGCCGTAAACTCGCGCAGCTGGGCGTCGGAGAGCGAGGCCACGATCAGCAGGATCAGGTCGGCACCGTGGGCACGGGCTTCCCAGATCTGGTACTCGTCGAGCATGAAGTCCTTGCGCAGCAGCGGAATGTCCACGGCCGCCCGGACGGCGTCGAGGTCGGCCAGCGAGCCGCCGAAGCGGCGTTCCTCGGTCAGGACGCTGATGACGGCGGCCCCGCCGTCTGCGTATTGCGCGGCGAGGGCAGCGGGATCGGCAATTTCCGCGAGCCGGCCCTTGGACGGGCTCCGGCGCTTGACCTCGGCAATCACTTTGAGCTGGTCCCGCGGGCTTGAGTTTCCGCCTAGGGCCGCCCAGGCATCGCGGGCAGGTGCCGCCGCTGCGGCGCGCTCCCTCAGTTCCGCGAGCGTGACGAGGCGCTGGCGCGTCTCCATATCCTCCCTGACACCGGCATTGATGTCGTCGAGAACGCTCACGCTCAGTGGCCGGAGTTCTTCAGCTTGCTGCCGCCGACGCCGTAGCCGGCCTTGCGCATGACCCAGCCGGCCAGCAGGCCGATCACCATGACGACGGCGCCGGCAATAAAGACGGGCGTGTTGGCGATGACGAAGGCGATGGACGCAATGAGGGCGCCGATCAGCATCACGATCACGCAGGTCCACGCGGCCGGGCTGTTGCCGTGCCCCGGCGCTTCGCTGTGATCGACGTCGTCGTAGACGCCCTTCGAAGCAGCGGACGTGGATGCGGAAACAGTGGCTTTGCTCATTGAAATCTCCTCAGGATGAATACTGCTTACATTCTGCCATTTTTTGGCTGTGTGTTTTGGCCGCCTTGCTGGTCGCGTTACTGGCGGCGCTGCTGGGCGCGCCCGCGGCATCGGCTCAGGTGGGGTCGTCACCTCGGGACAACCGGTCCCAGCTGTCAATCTCGTCCGCGGGGGTTGCGGCGGTAGTACCACCAACTGCGGTCCCGCCGTCGGCGCGCGTGGCGGCTGCCGCGTCATATTTGGTGCGGCTCTTCCAGTACCGGCCGGCCGGCACGATCGCGAGGGCGCAGATCCCCAGCAGGGACCCGGCGACGACGGCCAGGACGGGGAAGACGGTGACGTCCACCTGGACGTTACTGCCGCTGATTCCGGTGGCGGCCGCGATGGATCCCTGGGCCGCGGCCAGCGGGTCCGCCAGGACGACGGCAGCCGCGGCGACGATGCCCGCGGCGGCCAGGACGATGATGACCGTGATGACCCAGCGCGCCACGCGCCCGGCGATGGAGGCCGCGAGACCCCCGGCGAGGGCAACGAGGGCCAGGGCCGTGACGGTCGTGGCGGCCTTGCTGCCCTGGACCTGCAGGCCGTTCTGGCTGGCCACGGCGCCGCCGAGCTGGGCGGGATCGAGGTGCACCGTCAGCCAGGTCTGCGTGGTGGTCCCGAAGACGGCCAACGCCAGGGCGGCGATCACCAGGACCAGGGTGGACTTGCGGGCCCAGCGAGGAACGGCCGGCCTTGCGGTGGTCTTGACGATGGCTTCCGGCTTCCCCATCAGTTGTCCGCCCCGGCGTCGGTCACAGCAGCGGCGTCGGTCACAGCAGCGGCGTGGGGCACCTGGTCGGCGGTGATGTTGTGCAGCGAACCGGCGGTGTGGACGGCGCGCAGCGGCGCGGCGGCCTTATTGACGGTTTCCTGGGCCTCGGTGGGGTTGACTGAATCGGCAACGATCCCGCCGCCGGCCTGGACGTACGCGCGGCCTTCCCGGAGCAGGGCCGAACGGATCGCGATCGCCATGTCCATGTCGCCGGCGAAGTCCAGGTACCCCACCACGCCGCCGTAGATTCCGCGCCGGTGGGGTTCGAGCTCGTCCAGGAGGCGCAGGGCCCGCGGCTTCGGGGCTCCGGAAAGGGTGCCTGCCGGGAACGTGGCCTTGAGGACGTCGTAGGCCTTGGCCTCCGGAGCCAGCTTGCCGACCACCGTGGACACGAGGTGCATGATGTGGCTGAAGCGTTCCACTTCCATGAACTGCGTGACGTCGACGGATCCTGCGACGCAGACCTTGGAGAGGTCATTGCGGGACAGATCGACCAGCATCAGGTGCTCGGCACGCTCTTTCTGGTCCGCCAGCAGTTCTTCGGCCAGCGCCTTGTCCGCTTCCACCGTTTTGCCCCGCGGGCGTGATCCGGCAATCGGGTGGGTGATGACCTCGTCCCCGGTCACGGTGACGAGGGCCTCCGGCGAGGAGCCGACGATCGTGTACTCGCGGCCCGCGGCATCTTCGAAGCTGAAGAGGTACATGTACGGGCTGGGATTGGTGTTCCGCAGGACCCGGTACACATCGAGGGGGTCCGCGCCGCATTCCATTTCGAAGCGGCGCGAGATCACAACCTGGAAGACCTCGCCGTCCACGATCGCCTCCTTGCCGCGGTCCAGGGCGGCGAGGTAGTCGGCCTCGTCCCAGCGTTCCTGCACGCTCGAGGCAAAGTCGAGCGCGGCGGTTTCCAGGACGGAGACGGGCTGCTTGACGGGGCTGCTGATCTTTTCCAGCAAGGCCTTTACGCGGGCGACGGCGTCATGCCAGGCGTCGTCGACGCGCTCGGAGCTGTTGTCGAAGTTGATGGCGTTGGCGATCAGCAGGACAGTGCCGTCCATGTTGTCGTGGACCGCCATGTCCGTGACGAGGTTGAGGGCCAGCTCCGGCAGTTCGAGGTCGTCCTCCGGAGGGCTGGTCAGTTTCTCCCAGTGCCGGACGGTTTCCCAGCCCAGGAATCCGACCAGGCCGGAGGTGAACGGCGGGAGGCCGTCGAAACGGTCGGTGCGGAGCGCCGCCACCGTGTCGCGGATGGCGTCCACGGGGTTGCCGTCCAGCGGCACGCCGACCGGGGGCTCGCCGAGCCAGTACGCCTGGCCGTCCTTGGTGGTCAGGGTGGCGCGGGAGCGCGAGCCGATGAAGGAGTAGCGGGACCAGGATCCGCCGACCGCCGCCGATTCCATAAGGAACGTTCCGGGCTGGCCGTGGGCGAGCTTGCGGTAGAGCCCGATGGGAGTTTCGGCGTCAGCGAGCACCTTGAGCCGGACGGGGATGACGCGGCTGTGGCCTGCGAGTTCACGGAACTCTTCAAGGCCAGGGCTGATGATTCCAAGGTCCTGCATGGCTGTGCTTTCCGCCTGTTCTTTAGTGGGACCCGTAGCGGATCCGGTCGTGGGATCCTGCCGGTGGTCCGGTCAGTGAAGCTGTGGGGGTGCCGGAGTGCTGTGCCGGGTTTCCGCGCCGGGGGCGCTTAGCCGCCATGGCCGACGACGGCGTCGATCTCGCGGCCATCGAAGCAGGTCCGGGTTCCGGTGTGGCAGGCCGCGCCCACCTGGTCGACCCGCACCAGCAGGGCATCGCCGTCGCAGTCCATCGCGAGCGACTTGACCCATTGAACGTGCCCGGAGGTGTCGCCCTTGCGCCAGTACTCCTGGCGGGACCGTGAATAGAAAGTCACACGGCCGCTCGTCATGGTGCGGTGCAACGCCTCGTCGTCCATCCAGCCCAGCATGAGCACCTCGTGGGTGTCGAACTGCTGGACGATCGCGGCCACCAGGCCGGCGCTGTCGCGCTTCAGGGCGTCCGCCAGTCCGGCCGGCAGGGGGCTGGCCGCGGAATCCGGGGCCGACGGCACTGCATTGGATGCGGCGTCGCCGGATACGACGGCGTCGGTGTCGACGGCGTCGCCGGGGACAGCGTTGGCGGGGCTGGTGGCGGGGGCGGGCTGCTCAGACATCAGATCAAGTCTAGTGCCTCCGGGCAGGCCGCTGGCCTGCGGGTCCACGCCTTCGCTTAACACTCCCGCTTAACACTTGGCCGCTCTTCGACGCGCCTTCCGCGTTCCCCCGCCGCTCCCCCACTGGATGAAGCCGTCACGCACCCCTGCGGCGGCGATTCCTGTGCCCACGCGCGGCCGTCTCGTGCTAGTTTCACAAGTGATGCATTTCGTCGAACCGTCCCGAGAAGTCCTGGCCGAAACCCTGCTGGCAGCCGGCCCTGATGCCGCCACGCTCTGCACGGGGTGGCTCACCCGCGACCTTGCCGCGCACCTGTACCTGCGCGAGCGGAAAATCGCCGTCGGACTTGGCCTGCTGATCAAACGCCTTTCCAAGGCCTCGGACCAAGCCACGGCCGAACTCGCCGGCACGCTGAAGACCCCCGAGGACTACGCCAAATTGGTCAACGCCTTCCGGGCCGGTCCCCCGGCGCTGTCGCCGCTGCGGATCAAGGCACTGGACGAGAGCTCCAACCTGATCGAATACTTTGTGCACACCGAAGACGTTCGCCGCGCCGTGGACCGCTGGGCACCGCGGGCACTGGACGAGGCGTACTCGGACGCTCTGTGGGACGAACTCGTCAAGCGGGCGGCCATCCTGTACCGCGGCGTGGACCTGGGCATTGTGCTGGTGAGCCCTTCCGGCCCGCGGCACGTGGCCAAGCGAGCCCCCGTGTCGGTGGCCATCGTCGGCGAGCCAGGGGAACTCCTCATGCACGCCCACGGCCGCACACGCCACGCCCTCGTGACCTTCGAAGGCCAGCCGGATGCCGTCGCGCTCCTGCAGTCCGCCGAAGTCGGCCTCTAAGTCCCCCACAACAAAGCAACGCGGGGTCACCTACCGCCCATAATCCCCTCCGGGATGGGCGACAAGTGACCCCGCGTTGTTGTAAGCGGGTGGGCGGGGACTAGCGGACCTCGAAGCCTGCCTGCCGGATCGCGGCCTTGACCTGGGCGATCATGTCGAGGGGCCCGAAGTGGAAGACCGACGCCGCGAGGACGGCGTCGGCGCCCGCTGCCACGGCCGGCGGGAAGTGCTCGGGTTTGCCGGCGCCGCCGGAGGCGATGAGGGGCACCTTGACCCCTGCACGGGCGAGCCGGATCAATTCCAGGTCAAAGCCGTCCTTGGTGCCGTCGGCGTCGATCGAGTTGAGCAGGATCTCCCCCACGCCGCGGTCGGCAGCTTCCCGGGCCCACGCGATGGCGTCGATCCCGGTCCCCTGGCGTCCGCCGTGGGTGGTGACTTCGAAGCCGGACGGGGTGGGCTTCGAGCCCGGGCGGGTGCGCCGGGCGTCGAGGGAAAGCACCAGGACCTGGGACCCAAAGTGCCGGGTGATCTCGTCGATCACGTCCGGCCGGGCCACGGCGGCAGTGTTGATGGCGGCTTTGTCCGCGCCGCAGCGCAGGAGCTTGTCCACCTCGGCCACGCCGCGGACACCGCCGCCGACCGTGAGCGGGATGAAAACTTCCTCGGCGGTGCGGCGGACGACGTCGAACGTGGTCTCCCGGTTGCCGGATGACGCCGTGACGTCAAGGAAGGTCAGCTCGTCGGCGCCGCTGTTGTCGTAGCGGTGCGCCAGTTCCACCGGGTCACCGGCGTCGCGGAGCCCTTCAAAGTTGATGCCCTTGACCACGCGGCCGGCATCGACGTCGAGGCACGGGATGACGCGCACGGCAACAGTCATGACTTCTCCTGATGTTTGCTGGAGGGACTCGGCAGGTGGGCGCTCAGATGCGGCAGGCGTGGATGCTGCTGACCAGGATGGCGCGGGCGCCGAGGTCGTAGAGCTCGTCCATGATCCGGTTCGTTTCCCGCTTGGGCACCATCGAGCGGACGGCCACCCAGTCCGAATCGCGCAGCGGCGAGACGGTCGGCGACTCCAGGCCCGGAGTGAGTCCGGCGGCCTGCTCCACGAGCTCCTTCCGGATGTCGTAGTCCATCAGCACGTACTGCCGGGCCACGAGCACGCCCTGGAGCCGGCGGATCAGCACCTCGGTGGCCGGGTTCTGCTCGCCCTTGCGGCCGATCAGCACCGACTCGGAGTTCAGGATCGGCTCACCGAAGATCTCCATGCCGGCGGCCTTGAGCGTGGTGCCGGTCTCGACGACGTCGGCAATCGCGTCCGCGACGCCGAGGCGTACGGAGGATTCCACGGCGCCGTCGAGGCGCACCACCTTCGCCTTGATGCCGCGCTCGGCCAGGTAGCCGCGCAGCAGACCGTCATAGCTCGTGGCGAGGCGCTTGCCCTCGAGCTGTTCGATGGAGGTGAAATCGCCCACGGGGCCGGCGAAGCGGAAGGTGGACGCGGCGAAGCCCAGCGGCAGCAGTTCCTCGGCCTCGACCTCGGCGTCGAGCAGCAGGTCACGGCCGGTGATGCCGACGTCGAGTGTTCCCTGGCCCACGTACACGGCGATGTCGCGCGGACGCAGGAAGAAGAACTCAATGTCGTTGTCCGGGTCCACCATGACCAGTTCGCGGGTGTCGCGGCGCTGGCGGTAGCCAGCCTCAGCAAGCATGGCGGAGGCGGCTTCGGACAGGGATCCCTTGTTCGGGACGGCAACTCTAAGCATGGGAAAGTCTCTCTTGGGTGTGGAAGGTCTCTGTTGGGGCACGTCGGCCACGCGGTGCGCGGGTTCCGCCGGATGAGTCCTGGCGGTTCCCGTGCGGGCGCGGCTAGAGATGCTTGTAGACGTCTTCCAGGGTGAGTCCTTTGGCGAGCATCAGAACCTGCAGGTGGTACAGCAGCTGCGAAATTTCCTCAGCGGCGGCTTCATCGGATTCATACTCGGCAGCCATCCAGACCTCGGCTGCTTCCTCCACGACCTTCTTGCCGATGCCATGGACTCCGGAATCCAGTTCGGCGACGGTGCGGGAGCCTTCCGGGCGGACGGCTGCCTTTTCACTCAGTTCTGCGAACAGCGACTCGAAATTCTTCACGCCCCCAAGCCTACTTGCTCCCGGCGCGGGAACGCCTGCCGGGCCCTTGCATGACGAACGGGATGTGAGGCATTGCACAGCATGTCAATCACAGGCGGGGCGGCCGGCGGGCTGCCGGCCGCCCCGCGTGGAGCTGCAGTTGTGCGGGCTCCGGTTGTCCGGGGCGAATTGTCTGGGGTGAAGCGGTGCTCAGCCGAACTGCTTGAGGGTCACTGCCGTGGCCAGGGCGGCGGTGACGGCCTCGTGCCCCTTGTCCTCGGTGGAACCCGGCAGGCCGGCCCGGTCGATGCCCTGCTGTTCGGTATCGCACGTCAGCACGCCGAAGCCCACGGGGACGCCGGTGCGGACGCTGACCTCGGTCAGGCCCAGGGTGGCTGCCTCGCAGACATATTCGAAGTGCGGCGTCCCGCCACGGATGACGACGCCGAGCGCCACGACGGCGTCGAAGTGCGGTGCCAGCCGGGCAGCCGCGACGGGGAGCTCAAACGTGCCCGGCACCCGCAGGACGGTCGGCTCGCTGATGCCGGCGTCCTTCGCGGCACGCAGGGCGCCGTCAAGGAGCCCGTCCATGATCTGGGTGTGCCAGCTCGCGGCCACGATGGCCAGTTTGAGCCGCGAGGTTTCCTCCGGCTTGAACGTGCTGAGGTCGATCTGGGGGGCGCCGTGGCCACTCATGGGAATTCCTTGCTGTTGAGTCTGGTGGTTGGTCCGCCGCCAGTCCGCCCTGCGGGGCAGCTTAGGCTGCCGGGCACGGCGGGCTGGCGGGTGAAGCGGGGTGGAACGGCCCGGAGGGCCGCCGGGTCAGTCCTGGTCGTGCTCGAATCCGGCAGGAGCCGGTTCAACGTCCAGAACCAGGCGGTGGTCCATCCGGTCCTTCTTCGTCTGCAGGTAGCGGATGTTCTGTTCCCTGGAAGGAACCTCAGTGGGGACCATCTCCACCACCGTTACGCCTGCCTGGGCGAGCCGGTCCTGTTTGTCCGGGTTGTTGCTCAGGAGCCGGATCTCGTGGAGGCCCATATCGGCGAGGATCTGGGCCGCCGCCTTGTAGCAGCGCGCATCGACGGGCAACCCGAGCTGCTCGTTGGCCTCCACAGTGTCGAATCCGGCCTCCTGCAGGGCATAGGCCTTCATCTTGTTCGCCAAGCCGATTCCGCGTCCCTCCTGGCCGCGCAGGTAGAGCAGCGTACCGCCGAACTCGTTGATCATCTCGAGGGCATAGGCCAGCTGTTCGCCACAGTCGCACCGGTAGGAGCCGAACACGTCTCCGGTGAGGCACTCCGAATGCAAGCGGACCAGCGGGGCCATCCCGTCCACAGGTTGCATCGGTGAACTGACCGCCAGGTGCTCGGCTCCAGTGGCCAGATCGGTCCAGGCCTGGGCCACGAAATCGCCAAATGCGGTGGGCAGTTGGACGATGGGTCCTGCGCTGACCGGATGCGGCTGACCTGCCATGGCCGTTTCTTCTCGTGTCTTAGAAGTCGTCACTATTTCTCCTCCATCAGACGGGATCCGCTGCGTAGCTGTCGTGCTGCCCTGCTTCGAGGTAGGCCACCAGATCCGCAATCGAAATCAGGGGGCAGCCATGCTCAATGGCGAAGCCGCGTAGTCCGTCCAGCCGCATCATTTCTCCGTTGTCATACACCAGCTCTGCAATCACTCCCACGGGTTCCAGTCCCGCCAGCCGGCACAGGTCCACGGCCGCTTCGGTGTGGCCGGGACGTTCCCGCACTCCCCCCTTAACGGCGCGGAGGGGAAAAACATGCCCGGGACGCGTCAGGGATTTCGGCTGGCTTTGCGGGTCGGCCAGGATCCGGGCTGTCAGGGCGCGGTCCGTGGCAGAAATTCCGGTGCTGACTCCGACGGCGGCATCACAGGACACGGTGTAGGCGGTGCCCTTGGCGTCTTCGTTGACGGCCACCATCGGCGGCAGCGCGAGGGCGTCGGCCCGGTCGGCGGCCAGCGGTACGCAGATCACGCCGGAGCTGTAGCGGACCGTCCAGCCCATCAGTGCCGGCGTCGCGTGCTGGGCGGCGAAAATGATATCGCCTTCGTTCTCGCGGTCCTCGTTATCCACTACGAGGACGGGACGCCCGGCGGCCATGGCGGCAATGGCGTCCCCGATCGGGTCGAGGCCCGTCCTGCCTGAGTCTGCAACGGGGTCTGCAGCCGGGTGTGCGGCTGAGTCCGCCGCGGCGCCTTCCGCGACGGGGCGGAGTTCTTCAGCCAGGACATGGCCTGCCTGGTCCTTGACGCGGCTCATTTCGCTGCCCCGTCCGTGAGTGCTGCTTCTTCGGCGGGCGCCGAGGACGCCCGGTGCGCTGCGGGCGACGTTCCGCTGGCAAAGGACAGCAGGCGTTCGGTGTATTTCGCCAGCACGTCAACTTCAAGGTTCACCCGGCCGCCGAGGGGCTTGCCGCCCAGGCCGGTCTCCGTGAGGGTCGTGGGGATCAGCCCGACTTCAAACCAGGGCGCCGGATCGTTCGCGGGGCTCACGGCAGTGACCGTGAGGGAGACGCCGTCGACGGCGATGGACCCCTTTTCGGCGATGTACCGTGCCAGTCCGGCCGGCACACCGAACCGGAGCCGGTCCCAGTTGCCGAGGCCCTCGCGTTCCAGAAGCTGCCCGACGCCGTCGACATGCCCCTGGACAACGTGACCGTCCAGCCGTCCCCCGGCCGGGACGCAGCGCTCCAGGTTGACGGGATCGCCGGCAGTGAGTTCACCGATGGTGCTGCGGTTGAGGGTTTCGCCCATGACGTCGACGCTGAAGTCTTTGCCGTCGATTTGCGTGGCCGTGAGGCAGACGCCGTTGACCGCGATGGAACCACCCAGGGCGAGGCCGTCCGTGGTGCCGGGCGCGTGGAGCCGAACGGTGGCGCTGACGTCGCCGTTGCGCTCAACGGAAAGCACCTTTCCCTGCTCGGCGATAATTCCGGTAAACATCAATTGCCTCCTGCGGCGGTGTCCGCGCCATTGCGGTGCGGGGTTGTATCGGATGAAGTAGAGGTGGCGGCCGGGCTCTCCACGCCGGGCGCGCTGGCGGGGCTCGCGGGGCGCGCCGGGCGAAGATGCAGCCGGAGGTCGCGGCCGAGCATCTGGACGGCGCCCCCGGACGCGGAGTCCCATTCCCACTGTTGGGCATCGGCCAGGGTGGTGATGCCCAGGTCGTCGAGCGCGGGCGTTCCGGAGCCGAGCAGCGTCGGCGCCAGGTAGACGATGAGTTCATCGACCAGACCGGCGGTAAGGAATGCGCTCAGGATCCGGGAACCGCCTTCCACCATGAGGTGCCGGACGCCGCTCTGGAACAGCTGGTCCAGGGCCTCGCGCGGATCACGGGTCGCCAGGTGCAGGACGTTGCCGTCCGCGCCGTGGATGGCCGCGTCCTCGGGTATGCCTCGGTAGCCCATCACGGCGCGCAGCGGCTGCTTGCCGGACTCCTCGCCGTCAGAATTCCGGGCCGTGAGCCGGGGGTTGTCGACCAGCACCGTCTGCGTGCCGACCAGGATGGCGTCAATCCGGCCCCGGAGCGCATGGTTGTCGGCGAGGGACTCCGGGCTGGAGATCCACTGGCTGGTGCCGTCGTCGGCAGCAATGCGGCTGTCGAGGGTCTGTGCGATATGCAGCGTGACGAAGGGCCGTTTGGCGGCGACGGCGTCGAACCAGCGCCGGTTTAAATCTAGCGCGGCGTCGGCCGCCAGCCCGGACCGGACGCGGACACCCGCGGCGCGGAGCGTCACGGCGCCGCCGGCGGCCGGGTCATGGGGGTCATCGATGGCGTAGATGACGTCGGTGATGCCGGCGTTGATGATCGCCCGGGCGCAGGGGCCGGTGCGTCCGCAGTGGTTGCACGGTTCCAGGGTCACCACCATCGAAGCACCACGGAGATCCAAACCCGCCGCCTGCGCCTGGGCAATCGCGTCAGCTTCGGCGTGGGCAGTCCCTGCCCCGCGGTGGTACCCGGTAACGAGGGGCGACCCGTCCGTTCCGAGGACGACGGCGCCCACGAGCGGGTTGGCGCCCCGCGGACCCTGCGCCGCGGCAGCGAGGGCAGCTTGCATGGCCGCACGTTCCGCGGCGCTGAAGGAGGCTCCGGCGTCGGGCTCGCCCAAAGGAGCTGTGGTGGCCAGGTGACTGCCGCTCATGCCATCACCCCCACGTCGGGGACGGCCACAGTGGAGACGGTCATCTTAGAGGCTGCCCATACCCGGCGGCGCATGCCGCCGAGGGCCGGGGCCAGCCCAGAGATGTTGCCAGGCACTTCACGAAGAATCAGGACAGATCCGATTACCGGGACCTGTGCTTGGAAGAGCCATCGCAGAAAGTTCATGTGTGTCGTTCCTTCCCTCTAGAACCGCGATGGCTCCGGGGGTATACGACAGCACAATTATGCGGCGCCGTCTGGGCGCCGCAGTAACAGCTGTACGTGCTTCTCTCATCCAGACTTTAACTGTCGGTATCGGAATTTCACCGATTCAACCGTCTGCCGGCACCTTTCCGAAGAGAGGCACTGGCGCGCGGGTCGCGGACTATCACCGCCGGTTCGGACTTACACCGACCCCGGAGCACGTATGTGTGTTGTTATTCTGACACAACCCGGGCTAGTCTCCGGCTATTCCCGGCCGCGTACATTACGGTCCGAGTAATCTTTACGGCAGTCCGGCCCCGTACCGCCCCGCGCCGCTGCCCGGCCCGGGCCGTCCTCAGCGGCTGCCGGCAACCCTGAGCCGTTCGATTGCGTCCGCGGGGTCAGTTGCGCCGTACACGGCCGAGCCGGCCACGAAGACGTCTGCTCCGGCCTCGGCGGCCCGGAAAATCGTGTCGGCGGTGATGCCGCCGTCCACCTGCAAAGCCACCTGGAGGCCCGAGCGGTCAATCGCGGCCCGGGCACGCCGGATTTTCGGCAGGGTCAGGTCCAGGAACTCCTGGCCGCCGAAGCCAGGCTCCACGGTCATGATCAGCAGCATGTCGAGTTCGCCGAGCATGTCCAGGAACGGTTCGACGCCGGTCCCCGGCCGGAGCGCAAGCCCTGCCTTGGACCCGCGTGCCCGCAGTTCGCGCGCCAGCTTGATGGGGGCAATCGAGGCCTCGGCGTGGAACGTCACGGACGCCACGCCGGCGTCGGCGTAGGCAGGGGCCCAGCGGTCGGCGTGCTCGATCATCAGGTGCGCGTCCAGCGGGATGGGGCTTATTTCCTGCAACCGCTGCACCACGGGCAGGCCCAGCGAGAGGTTGGGCACGAAGTGGTTGTCCATGACATCGACGTGCACGGCATCCGCGTTGCTGATCCGGCTCAGCTCCGCCTCGAGGTTGGCGAAGTCGGCGGACAGGATACTCGGGTTGATGCAGCACTTGGTCATGCGGGATTCCTTGTCGGTCTATCGGTCTGATGGAAAGTCGCTGTGCGGACATGCCGTTCTGCTGAAAATCGGTCCTGCCAAAATTCAGTCCAACGGGCATGTCCTGCGGAACGGGGCTATGGGCAAGTATCGCCCGGCGTTCAGGCTTTCTTGTGGATGAGGGCCAGGAACATGGCGTCTGTGTGGTGCACGTGGGGCCAGAGCTGGGCGGTGAGCTCGTTCCCGGCCTCAAGGTGGCCGGTGATGCTGACGCTGTCCAGCGCGGCGCCGGCGTCGAGGAGTTCGAGGTCCTCCCGCTTACGCAGGGCGTCACTGACGACGGCGGTCGTCTCCGCCGGGTGCGGCGAACACGTTACGTACGCCACCACGCCGCCGGGCTTCACGGCGTCGATTGCGGAGTTGAGCAGCTGGCGCTGCAGCGGGCCCAAGTCCACGAGGTCCTTGGGCGTGCGCCGCCATCGCGACTCCGGGCGGCGGCGCAGGGCCCCCAGACCGGTGCACGGGACGTCGACGAGGACCCGGTCAAAGGACTCCGGCTGCTCGGTGCCGAGGTCCCGGCCATCTCCGGTCCTGACCTCCCAGGCGTCCCGTGGCACAGCGGACAGGGCCTGGCGGACCAGTTTGGCCCGGTGCGGAGCAAATTCGTTGGCCAGCAGGTGGGCACCCCGCTGCCGCGCAAGGGCACCGAGAAGGGCAGCCTTGCCGCCGGGGCCAGCGCACAGATCGAGCCAGCGCTCCCCAGCGCCTTCGCTACCCGGCACGGCTTCCACGCCGAGATCGACAGCGGCCATGGCGCGGGCCACGAGCTGCGAACCGACGTCCTGAACGCGGGTACTGCCGTCCCGCACCGAGGCGAGCCGGCCGAGGTCACCGCCGCTGGACAGCGCGGATCCCTCCACGAGCTCGCCCGGAGTGGCCCCGCCTTCCAGGGCCTCGTCCAGGCTGCCGACGCCGGGCAGCGCCACGAGGTTCACCACGGGCGCGGCGTTGTCGGCTTCGAGGAGCTCATCGATCTCAGTGGCCGGCCGGCCGTGGGCCACGAGCGATTGGCGCAGTGCGCGCACGATCCACTCCGGGTGGGCGTAGCGGATGGACGCGATCCTGGTGGGATCGGTCTCGGTACTGAGGAGCAGGTCGAGCCATTCTTCCAGTGTGCGGGCCGACACCTTGCGCAGCACCGCATTGATCAGGGCCGACGGGCCGGCCCCGATCACGGCGCGGGCCAGCCCCACGGTCTGGTCCAGGGCGGCGTGGGCGGGCACCCGCATCGCGAGCAGCTGGTGCGCGCCAATCCGCAGGGCATCCAGGATTGCCGGGTCCAACTGGTCCAGCGGCCGGTCGACGCAGCGCGCCAGGATGGCGTCGTATGTACCCTGGCCGCGGAGAGCGCCGTAGCTGAGCTCGGTGGCAAAACCGGCGTCGCGCTTATCCAGTCCGTGGTGCCGGATCCGGGCGGGCAGCACGAGGTTCGCGTAGGCATCCTCGGCTTCCACGGCACGGAGCACTTCGAAGGCTACTAGCCGGGCCGGGTCGGCCCGGCGGGTGCGCTGCGAGGGGGCACTCTCGGTGAAGCCGCGCTGCGGGCCGCGGTTGCGTTCCCGGCCTTGGGCGTTCCGCCGGCTGCCGCCGCGGGCACCACCCTGGCCGCCTGGCTGGGAGCCGGACTGGCCGCCGCCCTGGCCGCCGGGCTGGTGGCCCCTGCCGCGGCCGCTGCCGCTGGTTCCGGACTCGCTCATTCGAATACCACGCTTTCAAGTGTTGCCTGTCCGCGCGCCCAATCAGCGGCGGCCATCATTTTCTTGCCCGCAGGCTGGATCCGGGTCAATTCCACCGGGTGCGAGCCCGTGCCCACCACGACGCGTTTGCCGTCCAGGGCCAGCTGTCCGGGCGGGAGCGCGGAAGCTTCCGGCGCGGGCAGCACCGGCTCGAGCTTGATCCGCTGGCCCTCCAGCATGGTCCAGGCGCCGGGCTCGGGCGTCACCCCGCGGGCCCTCCGCCCGATCGCCAACGCAGGTTGCCGCCAGTCAAGCCGGCCATCCTCGAGGCTGAGTTTGGGTGCCAGGCTGACATCGCCCTGCTGCGGCAGCGCGACGGATTTGCCGGCGTCGATGGCGGACAGGGTTTGGGCCAGCAGGGCGGCGCCACTATGGGAGAGCCGTTCGAGCAGGGCGCCGGCGGTATCGCCGGGGTGCACCGTTTCGGTGAGCGTGCCGAACACGGGTCCGGTGTCCAGCCCCTCCTCAAGACGGAAGGTGACTGCGCCGGTGACGTCGTCGCCTGCAATGACAGCGCGCTGCACAGGGGCGGCGCCACGCCAGGCCGGCAGCAGGGAAAAGTGCAGGTTCACCCAGCCGTGGCGCGGAACTTCCAGGGCCGCACGGGGAATCAGGCCGCCGTACGCAACAATGGCCGCGACGTCGGGCGCAACGGCGGCAATGCGGGCAGTGACCTCGGCGTCCACCTTGGCGGCGTGGATGATCTCGATCCCGAGCTCGGCGGCCCGGGCTGCCACGGGTGACGGCGTCAGGATCCGTTTGCGGCCCAGCGGGGCGTCCGGGCGCGTGAGGACGGCGACGACGTCGAACCCGGCCTCGATCAGGGCGTCCAGGGACGGGACCGCGACAGCCGGGGTTCCCGCGAAAAGAACCCTCACGGGGTGATTCCGAAGCTGGACCCGCCAAAGCTCGTTCCGACCGTCTTCGCGCGCTTCGTTGTTGTCTGTTCGGTAATGGCGTCGTAGTTGGCATTGCGGATGGCGCGCAGGGCGGCCTTGCGGTCGTCGCCCTCGAGCCGATCCGTATAGAGGATGCCGTCCAGGTGGTCGGTCTCGTGCTGGAAGCAGCGCGCCAGCATGCCTTCGCCCTCCACAGTGACGGGATTGCCGTGGAGGTCCACGCCGGTCACGCGGGTAAGCCGGTGCCGGCGAACGGGGAAGCCGAGGCCCGGGATGGACAGGCACCCTTCGACCTGGTCCGGCTGGAAGTCCTCGCTGTTTTCCAGCACGGGGTTGATGATGTGACCCTCAACGCCACCGATCCGGTACGTGAAGACGCGCTGGCTCACGCCGACCTGGGGGGCGGCCAGGCCTGCGCCCTCCACGTCCTCCATGGTTTCGGTCATGTCAGCGACCAGCTTTGCCAGTTCAGGCCCGAATTCCGTCACGGGATCGGCGACTGTGCGCAACACAGGATCGCCGATGATGCGGATATTCAAAATGGCCATGTGCAGTCTTTCCTCACGGTGGGCAGCTAGGGATCCAGTCCAGTTTAGTTGCACTCCGTGGAGTCCTGGACTTCAGCCGGATAGGCGTCCGGGGAGTCGAGTGCGGGGATCCGCGTGCGCCCGGCTGGCGGAACGCAGGTGTTCGGTTCGCGGCGACCGGGCCGTCGGACCGCACGGCCGGGCCGCAGGGCCTGTCCGCAGCGTTCGCGGCGCCGGCCCGCACGGCCGGGCTGCAGTGTTCGCCGCGCCGGACGGCCGGGCTGTGGGGCCGGCCTGTAGGGTCCGCACCGTTCGCAGCGCAGGCCTATATGGCTCGCAGCGCCGGACCTCTCGCTTCATTTGGGGGCGTCAAATGAGATCAACGTGTGTCTTCACGTTTGGGGCCCGACGGTAGACGGAAAGCGGCCTCAGGGGCGACCGCCGTCCCCTGAAAGCGGCCGGAGGACGTAGCTCCGAAAATCTGAAACCGCCCTCAGTTCTTCACTCCTGCTTCGCGTAAGAATGTCAGACCCCCGGAGGAGACTGGTGTCATGGAAGCCGCCAGGGATTTCATTCCTCTCGGGGACGACGGGCAGGGCACGGATCGGTGCACCGGTCGCGCTGCAGGCTGCGGCGCGGATCCCGGCACGGACCGCGGCGCATGTGGCGGTACGGGTCCGGCCCGGTGGTCGGGGGTGGGTGTTGCTCTGGCCGCGTTGGAGGCTGTGGGTTCGACGGCGGTTCAGGATGCGGCGTTGTGGGATTTCCGGGCCGCGTCGGACTTCGCCGGGGGTGTGGAGGAGCTCTCGCGCCGGGTGGAGTTTTTGCAGCTGGTGGCGGCCGGTGCGGTGGACCGGACCAGGACGCAGGCTTCCCCGGCAGCCGCGGCAGGGGCCTGGGCCGGCGCCTCGTGGACGACGGGCTGGCGCGGCGACGCCCCGGGCACCGCGGCCGCCAGTGGCGCACCCTCCGGCACGGTGAGTGCCGGGACCGACGGCAGAATCAATGGTGGGACCGACGGTGTGCCCGGTTCCGCGGCTTCGCCCGACGCGCTGACCGGGGAGGGTGTGCCGTGGGATGCGGCCGGTGACGCGGCGGTGGTCGATGACGGGTACCGGAACACGGCGGAGTTCCTGCGGGCGCGGCTGCGGATCAGCGCGCCGGAGGCTAGGCGCCGGCTCGCCCTGGCCGGGGGCCTGCTGCCGCGCCGGGGACTCACCGGCCAGCCCGTCCCGGCCGTGCACGCGGAGCTCGGTGCGGCGGTCGCTTCCGGGGAGGTCGCATCGCGGGCCGCGACGGTCATCACGGCGGCGCTGGAGAAGGTCCGGCACGTCTGTGACGCCGGGGCCCTGGGGCGGATGGAGCACGCCCTGACGCGCACGGCCGCGGAGAACGACGCGGACTTCCTGGCCCGGGTCGCCCGGGGCTGGGCCGATGCGCTGGATCAGGACGGTGCCGAGCCCTCCGAGGAGCTGCTGCGCCAGCTTCAGGGCGCCTTCATCCGGCGCCGGCGCCACGGCCTGCACCATCGGGGGTGTCAGATTGTTTGTGTAGGAGGGCTGTAGTCGCTGATGGATTGGAGAATCATTGTGGCTATGACTGAACCCCGTGAAGTGCTCCCGGAGGAGCT
>NZ_BAAAQB010000042.1:0-39789 GCF_039531445.1 Arthrobacter humicola
AGCCCTCGGAATCCTCGTCCTGAACTACCCCGACCGGCTCGGACCCTACCTGAACCGATGACACCCCGCCCCACTTACACAAACAACTTGACAGGCTCCGTTCCCCGGCTGTAACAACCATTCCCTGGACAACGAGGCGGACCACCTCCTGGCCTGGGCCGACGGCGGCACCACCGGTATCTCCAACCTGGGCCAGCCCTGCCCGAAACACCACCGCCTCAAACACTCCTCGGCCTGGCAACCCGTCGGGGCCACCACAACGAGCCCGCCGGGCTGGATTTCACCCTCAAAACGCTACTATCCGAGCGAGCGCCAGGACTGGGAACCGCCCCGCTGGCCGGACCACCTCCCGATCACGGCTACAGACACAGACCCATGGCCGGAGCGAGGCGTGCCCGCGGATCCGGACCATCCTCCGGGCCCGGGCCCCACCGGGCACCCAGACCAGGACCCCATCCAGGATCCCGGCCAGGATCCCATCCAGGATCCCATCCAGGATCCCGGCCAGGATCCCGAGCCGGAACTGCCCCCGGATCCCTTCCCCGACTGGCATCACTTCACGGCCGGGCACCCATTCCCCGCCGCAAACACCGACGACCCCGGCTGGCCGGAACCCCTCGACGACCCCATCCCCGAAGAACTCGTGCTTTCATTTCTATGATCGGTAACCTCACCTCTCTGGGCCGTGTCGACGTCTGAGCAGCTCAGAGGTCCAAGCAGAACGAAATCGCTGGCCACGGCCCATTTGGGGTTTGTGAGAAGCTAGGGGAGTGAACGACATCCTCCCCATTATTCTGCCCATTCTCGCTGTGCTGGTGGTCCTCGGCGCGCTGATCCCGGTGCTCATGAAAACCCGGAAGAACGTCAAGAACTATCCCGGCACGCGCGACGCAAACGACCCCGTGCAGGCCCCGGGAGCCGGGACCCTTGTGGAGGACCGTCCGGCGCCAGCGCCGGCGCCTGAACGGAAGGCGCCGGGCGGCGTCGAGGTCGAAGGACTCGAAACGGTCGAGGTGCCGGACAACGCGGCCGGCCTGGAAACCGTACCGGTGGAAACGCCGCTGCCGGTGGCCGGGCGCCTTATCCGGCTGCGCGAGCGGCTGGTCAAATCCAACAACATCCTGGGCAAGGGGCTTCTGGCCCTGCTCTCGGCGGACAAGATCGATGAAAACGTCTGGGACGAGGTCGAGGAGACCCTCCTGCTGGCCGACCTCGGCACCGAACCGACCATGCAGCTCGTGGATGCGCTCCGCGAACGCGTCAAGGTGATCGGCACGCGGGACCCCGAGCACGTCAAGGCCCTGCTCCGCGAAGAACTCATCAAGCTCGTGGACCCCACCATGGACCGCACCCTGCACGTGGAGCGCCACGCCGACAAACCTGCCGTCATGATGGTGGTCGGCGTCAACGGCGTCGGCAAGACCACCACCGTGGGCAAGCTGGCCCGCGTGCTCGTCGCCGAGGACAAGGACGTGCTGCTGGGCGCGGCCGACACCTTCCGTGCGGCCGCCGCCGAGCAGCTGGCCACGTGGGGCCAGCGCGTGGGCGTCCCCACCGTGAAGTCGGACATCGACGGCGCTGACCCCGCCTCGGTGGCCTACGAGGCCGTCAAGGCCGGCATCGACCAGGAAGTCGACGTCGTCATGATCGACACCGCAGGGCGGCTGCAGAACAAGGTGGGCCTCATGGACGAGCTCAGCAAGGTCAAGCGGGTCATCGAAAAGCTTGCCGAGGTGGACGAGGTCCTGCTGGTCCTGGATGCCACCACCGGCCAGAACGGGCTCAACCAGGCCCGGGTGTTCTCCGAGGTGGTCAACATCACCGGAATCGTCCTGACCAAGCTGGACGGCACCGCCAAGGGCGGGATCGTCGTCGCCATCCAGAAGTCCCTGGGCGTGCCGGTCAAGCTGATCGGCCTGGGAGAAGGCGCCGATGACCTCGCGCCGTTTGACGCCGAAGCGTTCGTCGACGCGTTGCTGAACTAGCCACGCACGGCAAAAAAGTGCCCCGGTCCGCAGAGGACCGGGGCACTTTTTGCTGCTGGCTGTGCTGCGCGAAGTCAGCGGGAGGTGGCTAGTACGTGAAGTGCAGCACCGTCACGGTTCCGGCCGTCAGCTTGAACTGCTGCGTCCCTGACTTATAGGCGAAGCCGGGCACCGTGGCCCGCTCGGCGAGGGGCTTCGGCTCGGACTTGGCGCCGTCGATCACGGTCTGGTCCTCGGCTTTGTAGCTGGGGCCGCTGAGCTGGGTCATGGTCCCGGTCACCGGCTTGCCCGGCAGGTTCAGGGTGACGTCGGTCTGCGCGGCCTTCTCGGGGTCGTTTTCATTGACGATCACCACGCTGGTGCTGCCGTCCGCGTTCTGCAGCGCGTAGCTGAACGCCAGCCCGCCGCCGGAGCTGTTCAGCTTCATGAACTTGCCGGCCTCAAGCTCGGCCACCATGGAGATGCCGAAGAAGTTGGCCCGGCCGGACATCTGGCCGTTGCCGAACGGGTAGGCACCGGCGCTGCAGATCGCGGACAGGGGCGGCCCGCCCTTGCAGGTCTGCAGGGAGCTGTGGAAACCGATCCGGGTGATGCCCAGCTGGGCGGCGTTGAGGGCATAGTCCGCCGCCCACAGGGCCGAGGCGTGGGTGCGGGAGGTCTCGTTCGAGCCGGGGCAGGCGGCGATCCCGGTCTCCGGGAGCCATGTCTCCAGGCCTGCGTCCTGGCCGACCTTGAGGGCCGATTTCTGGTAATCGGCGGCGCGGTCGTGCATCAGCTGGCTCATCAGGTTGGCCATGGTGGGCGAGCCCTTGGGGTCGCTGCCGTCACAGCTGTACAGCGGGTAGTTATGGAACGTGAGGATCTTCTTCTGCGGGAGGTCAGCATCGACGAACGGCTGCCACCACTTCTGGTCATAGGCACCCGGGCCGGAGATGGGCACCTTGGGGGCCACCGCGTAGATGGCGTTGGCGTAGTCCTTCAGTTCCCGGAGGTACTGATCCAGGCTGTAGCCGGTGCCGGTCTTCACATCGTTGAAGACGAAGCCGTTGGGTTCGTTGCCCACCGTGACGCTGAGCAAACGGTCGCCGAAGATCTCCGAGGCGTTCTTGACCATGTCTGCCGCCCGGGCCGGATCGTAATGGCCCAGGTCCACCGTCAGGCTGATCGTGGCATTCCCGGCCTCAAGAAGAGTCTTTACCCGTGCCAGGTCAGCCGGGCCCACGGCCTTGACCGGGTGGGTCTTGTCTCCCTTGTAGCCGGCGGGGACGGCCTCGCCGGTGGAGGTCCAGAAGAAGCGCCGGTCCACGGCATTGCCGCCAAAGCGCAGGACAGGCTGGTCGATCTCCTTCAGGAGCTTGACCATTGACGCGTTGTCGGCGCTGAGGTCAGGGTCTGCCAAGTCCGTTGCCTCCAGGGAGATTCCCGTCAGGCCCTTGTTCAGGGATGTGCCCACGAGGTCGCTGGAGACGTCCACCTTAAGAGGCTCAACCTTTTCCAGCGGCGACCCGGCCGGCGGACCGGCCTGCTGGTAATACGTCACCGGCGGCCCCACCTCGGCAGGGCCGGACGCCGGGGCGGATTCGGACGTGGCCTGTGGTGCCGGCGGTGCTTGGGTGGGTCCGCCGAGAGCCAGGGGAACCAGCACTGCCGTGGCCGCGAGGACGGCGACGATTCCGGTGCCGGCGATAATCCGTGCGCGCTTCTTCTTCTTTCCGGCATTCACTGCGTTCGCCGGATTAGCCGCATTCGCGGGGTTGGTTGGGTCAGGGCTATCGGCTTTCCCGGGGGAAGAGTCGAATCTGGCCATGGGGGATTACCTCCGGAGGGTTGTGGCAAGTGACCCCAGCTTAGCCAAGGGCGGAGGCAGGCGCTGACCAGCGGGTTCGTGTCAGGGCACCGTCTGCGGTCATTGGCCCCGGGGGCCCGGGCCGGATACAGTTTGCGGCGTTCCCCGGCGCGCCGGGCTAGGCGCGGTTCGCGGTGTGCCGGACAAACGTTTCCCGGGCCGGGAGCCACACAGCGGCGGCGGCCAGCAGCATGCCGCCCGTGACGCCGAAAGCCCAGCCGTAGCCCAGACGGTCCGCCAGAAGCCCGGCCACGACGGGTCCGACGATCGCGCCGCTGTCAGAGGCCATCTGGAAGACGGCCAGGACGCGGCCGCCGGAGCGTTCGTTGCCGATCACGTCGGCGATGGCAGCCTGCTGGGCCGGCCCCAACAGCCCGGAGCCGATCCCCGCACAGGCGGACGCGAGCAGGAACCAGGGCAGCTGGTGAGTGAACCCGATAGCCGCCGTGGCCGTGCCGGTGACCACCAGTCCGGCGAGCAGGAGCGGCTTGCGGCCGAGGCTGTCCGCGAGCCGGCCGGAGAACGTCAGCGCCACCGCGTTGCCGCCCGCAAACACGGCCAGTGCCCAGCCAGCCGATTCCGGACCGGCGCCGAGGGCCACGACGGCGAACAGCGGCACCGTCGCCATCCGCACCCCGAAGGTGGCCCAGCCATTGGCGAAGCTCGAAAACAGGCCGGCCCGGTACGCGCTGTCCCGCAGCGCGTCTTTCAGTTCCATCGCCGGGGCCGTGGCGCCGGGCTCCCGCGAGGCGGCCGGGACGTGGCTGAGCTGGGTCTGCACCACGATGGCCGCCAGCACGAGGGCGGCCGCGTAAGCAAGGAACGGCACGCGCAGGCCGAAGTTGGCGAGCAGGCCGCCGACGATCGGTCCGCAGACGTTGCCGATCAAGAATGCCGAGGCGTAGGCCCCGGACACGCGACCGCGGCTTTTCGGCGGCGCGAGCCGGACCACGAGCGCCATGGATGCCACGGTAAACATCACCGACCCCGCCCCGCCGAGCCCGCGGAAGATCAGGAGCTGCCAGTAGTCCTGGGCGAAGGCGCAGGCCGCCGTCGACGCCGCCACAATCAGCAGACCGGCAACGTAGACGGGCCGTTCGCCGAACTTTACGATCAGCGCGCCGCCGGCCGGGGCGAAGACCAGCCGCATGAAGGCGAAGATGCTCACGATCACCGCCGCCGCCGTCGCGCCGACGTTGAAAGTGGTCGCGAACTGGGGGAGTACCGGCGCGACAAGGCCAAAGCCGATCGCGATCAGGAAGGCCGCCACCAGCATCACCTTGATGTCCCGGGGAAGCCGGGAACGCCCGTGCGCCACGGCGGGCAGCTTGGGGGCGGCTTCGCCGGCGGGGCGCGAGGTCTTGCTCATAGTGCGTTAGTCCTTGGGGAGAAGAGGGGCCGGCGGGCTGCTGGTCCTAAAGCGCGGGATTATGCGGATGAAACATAACCGTAACAAGTGTGAGATGCACCATTTACGTCCGGGAGGTTCTTGTAACAACCCGGCAATCTAAATCCTCCGCCAGCGAAACACGGCCCCGCGAAACTCGATGTAGAACGCAAATAATGCGTTGGGACCGGCGGACTACTCCGCACCTAATAGCAAGAGAGGACGTAGACCATGGAACTCACCGCAGGTCTCGTTTGGCTCCTGGTCGCCGCGGCACTCGTGCTGTTCATGACCCCGGGTCTAGCATTCTTCTACGGCGGCATGACTCGTGCCAAGTCGGCTTTGAACATGATGATGATGAGCTTCGTCGCCATTGGCACCGTCGGGATCATGTGGGTCCTGTGGGGCGCTTCCATGGCCACGGCCAACGAGGACAACTTCTTCCAGATCTTCGCCAACCCGTTCAGCCACTTCGGCCTCCACGGTTTCACCGAACCGGCTGACCTGCTTAAGGTCGGCTACGCGGCCACGTTCGCCATCATCACTGTGGCCCTGATCTCCGGTGCGGTCGCCGACCGTGCCAAGTTCTCCGCCTGGGTGGTCTTCACCCCGATCTGGGCAACGCTCGTTTACGCCCCGATGGCCTTCATGGTCTGGGGCGGCGGTCTCTTCTCTGCCAGCGGCTGGTTCGGCCAGACGTTCGCGCCGGTCATCGACTTCGCCGGCGGCACCGTGGTCCACATCAACGCCGGCGTCGCGGGCCTCATCCTGGTCCTGATCATCGGCAACCGCAAGGGCTTCGGCAAGGACCCGAACCACCGCCCGCACAATATTCCGTTCGTCATGCTCGGTGCCGCGATCCTGTGGTTCGGCTGGTTCGGCTTCAACGCCGGTGCCGCCGCGACCGTTGAGCAGGCCGGCCTGATCTGGATCAACACCCTGGCCGCCCCGGCCGCCGCCATGCTCGGCTGGCTCGCCGTGGAACGCTTCCGCGACGGCCACCCGACGTCCCTCGGTGCCGCCTCCGGTGTGGTCGCCGGCCTGGTCGCCATCACCCCGGCTTGTGCCAACGTCTCCCCGCTCGGTGCGATCGCCCTCGGCGTCGTCGCCGGTGTGGCCTCCGCGCTCGCCGTCGGCCTGAAGTTCAAGTTCGGCTACGACGACTCGCTCGACGTCGTCGGTGTCCACCTCGTCTCCGGTGTTGTCGGCACCGTGGCGATCGGCTTCCTGGCCACCCCGACCCAGGGCACCGCGGGCCTGTTCTACGGCGGCGGCACCACGCAGTTGGTCGCCCAGACCCTCGCCGCAGTGTGCTCGATCGTCTTCACCGCCGTGATGACGTTCATCATCGCCTTCCCGATCCACAAGCTCATGGGCTTCCGGGTCTCCCAGGAACAGGAAGTCGTCGGTGTGGACCTGAGCCTGCACGCCGAGACCGCTTACGAGTTCGGCGTCGGCGGCCACGGCGGCAGCTTCCAGCCGCTGCACGAACTCATCACCGGCAAGCCGGGCGAAGACGCAGTCTCAGCAGCCGCGATGGACGTCACGTCCAACGGCAAGAAGAACGCAACGGGTAAGGAAAGTGTGGGGGCATGAAACTGATCACGGCAATCGTCCGTCCGGAAAAGCTGGAGGCTATTCGCGAAGGTCTCGAAGCCTACGGTGTGCAGGGCCTGACGGTCAGTGCAGCCAGCGGCTACGGCCGGCAGCGCGGCTACACCGAGGTGTACCGCGGGGCTGAGTACAACGTGGACCTCCTGCCCAAGATCCGGGTAGAAGTCCTGGCCACCGACGAACAGGCGGACGACATCCTCGATGTCATCATCGCCAGTTCGAACACCGGCCGGGCCGGCGACGGCAAGGTCTGGACGATGGATGTGTTCGAGGCCGTCAGGGTCCGCACCGGAGAGCGCGGCGCGGCAGCTATCTAGCTGCACCCGCCCCGCCGCGGAACGCGGCACTGACACAGCGGCACTGACACAGCGGTCCTGACACAGCGGGCCGGATGCCTGAAAAGGCATCCGGCCCGCTTCGTCGTTTCTGCGGTCGCCTCCAGCGGGTTGCGCGCTACTAAGCGGCCGTGTTGCGTCCGTCTAGGCCGGCCAGTCCTCCGGGCCGGAGGTCCCGGCGGGATAGTCCTCCAACGGCACATGTCCGGCCGCCCAGGACTTCAGTACCGGGTCCAGGATGCGCCAGCAGTCCTCGGCGGTGTCCGCCCGCACTGAGAGCAGCGGATCGCCGGTGAGGACGCCCTCCAGCACTTCACCGTACGGCAGGAGCTCGGAAGCGCTCAGCTCGGCCTGCAGGGTGGCCCGGTCCAGGCTCAGGACATCGCCGGGGCCGTTCACATCGACGTCGAACTTCAGCGTGTCCGGGCCAAAACCGATCCGCAGCTGGTTGGGGGCGTCCACGCCGCTGAAACCCTTCGGCAGATGCGGCACCGGCCGGAACGTCACCACGGCTTCTTTGCGCTTGGTGCCCAGCGCTTTGCCCGAACGCAGGATGAACGGCACGCCCTGCCAGCGCCAGTTGTCGATCCCGAGCTGCACCTCGGCGAGGGTTTCGGTGTCCCTGGCCGGGTCCACCCCGGTTTCCTTGGCGTAGTCCGGGACCTTCCGGCCGTCGATGGAACCGGCCGTGTAGCGTGCCCGGCGGGTACTTTGGCGGTACGGGGCCTTGATGCTGCTGGCGCGCAGCACCGTGGCAATGGCATCGCGCAGGTCGCGTTCGTCCACGGACGCCGGCGGCTCGATCGCCATGAGCGCCATGATCTCCAGCAGATGGCTTTGGATCATGTCCCGCAGGGCGCCGGCGCCGTCGTAGTAGCGGGCCCGGCCCTCCAGGGCGAGGTCTTCGTCGAAAACGATCTCGACCTTTTCGATGTACCGACGGTTCCACACCGGCTCCAGGAACGTGTTCGCGAAGCGCAGGCCCAGGATGTTCAGGACGGTTGCCTTGCCCAGGAAATGGTCCACCCGGTGGATGTGGTCCTCCGGGACCAGCGCGACCAGCGTCTTGTTCAGGTGCCGGGCGGACTGCTCATCCGAGCCGAACGGCTTCTCCATCACCAGCCGGGTCCCGGCGGGCACGTCTTCCGGGGCCAGCGCCTCGCACGCGAGCTGGCTGACGTGCGGCGGCAGGGCGAAGTAGACCGCCACGGGGCCCTCCAGCTCCTTCAGCAGCCCGGCGAGCTGCCCGCCGGCGGTGACGTCGAGCTGGTGGTACGTGCTCTCTTGGCGGATCCGCTTCAGCTCATGCTTGCCCTCGGTATCGGCCTGAGAGTTCTCGTCCGCGAAAGATTCCTCGATCCGCTCCAGCCACTGCTCGGCCGTCCACGGGTCGGATCCGGCACCGACTAACGTGAGGCCGTCGGCGCGGCCCCGGGCCACCAGGCGGGCGAGTCCGGGGAGCAGGAGCCTGCCGGTGAGATCGCCCGAGGCGCCCAGGATGAGGAGGGTTTTTACAGTTAATTGGCTGGTCACCTAAGCCAGCATGCCATCCTGAAGGCTCATCTTGGTACCCTAGATAGTCGAGTCCCGTTGTCGAGGCGGTTCGTTCAGGCGAACACCAGTCACGACGCTGGCGTGCCGGACCGGCCGCCACCTGTAGATCCACTGAAAGAAGTGCACGGCGCGTGTTCAATTCACTCTCTGACCGGTTGACAGCAACCTTCAAGAATCTGCGTGGCAAGGGCCGCCTGACCGAGGCGGACGTTGACGCCACCGTCCGGGAGATCCGGCGTGCCCTCCTGGACGCCGACGTCGCCGTGCCCGTGGTCCGCGAGTTCACCGGCCGCGTGCGTGAGCGTGCCCTCGGCGCCGAGGTATCCGGCGCGCTGAACCCGAGCCAGCAGATCGTGAAGATCGTCAACGAGGAACTCGTGGAGATCCTCGGCGGCGAGACCCGCCGGATCCGCCTGGCCAAGACCGGGCCCACCATCATCATGCTGGCCGGTCTCCAGGGCGCCGGTAAGACCACCCTGGCCGGCAAGCTGTCCAAGTGGCTCAAGGCCCAGGGCCATAGCCCGATGCTCGTTGCCTGCGACCTTCAGCGCCCCAACGCCGTCACCCAGCTGCAGGTGGTCGGCCAGCGTGCCGGGGTGCCCGTCTTCGCCCCGCACCCGGGCGCCACATCCACCGAACTCGACCACCCCGCCGGTGACCCTGTCGCCGTCGCCCGCGCCGGCGTCGAGGAAGCCAAGCGCACCCTCCACGACGTCGTGATCGTGGACACCGCCGGCCGTCTCGGCGTCGACGCCGACATGATGGAACAGGCGCGGCAGATCCGCCGCGCCATCGTCCCCAACGAAGTCCTGTTCGTCATCGACTCCATGATCGGCCAGGACGCCGTCAACACGGCAATGGCCTTCGACGAGGGTGTCAACTTCACCGGCATCGTGCTGTCCAAGCTCGACGGCGACGCCCGCGGCGGTGCCGCGCTCTCCGTCGCGTCGGTCACCGGCAAGCCGGTCATGTTCGCGTCCACCGGCGAAGGCCTGGACGACTTCGAGCTCTTCCACCCGGACCGCATGGCCTCGCGCATCCTCGACATGGGTGACGTCCTCACCCTGATCGAGCAGGCCGAGAAATCCTGGGACAAGGACGAGGCCGCCCGGATGGCGAAGAAGTTCGCCGACCAGGAAGACTTCACCCTGGACGACTTCCTCGCCCAGATGCAGCAGATCCGCAACATGGGCTCCATGAAAAAGATGCTCATGATGATGCCGGGTGCACAGAACATCCGGCAGCAGCTGGAGCAGTTCGACGAGCGCGAGATCGACCGGGTCGAGGCCATTGTCCGCTCGATGACCCCGCACGAGCGCGTGGCACCCAAGATCATCAACGGCTCCCGCCGGGCCCGCATCGCCCGCGGCTCCGGTGTGCACGTCTCCGAGGTCAACGGCCTGCTGGAGCGCTTCGCCCAGGCCCAGAAGATGATGAAGAAGATGGCCGCCGGCGGCGGCATGCCCGGAATGCCGGGGATGCCCGGCATGGGCGGCGGGGGAGGCGCCCGCAAGGGTGCCAAGTCCGCGCCCAAGAAGAAGGCCCGCTCCGGCAACCCGGCCAAGGCCGCGCAGGAACTGCGCGACGCCGAGGCCCGGCGTGCGGCCGGCGCCAAGGCCC
Organism: Arthrobacter humicola; assembly: GCF_039531445.1. Classification (NCBI taxonomy): domain Bacteria; kingdom Bacillati; phylum Actinomycetota; class Actinomycetes; order Micrococcales; family Micrococcaceae; genus Arthrobacter; species Arthrobacter humicola. The sequence goes on from NZ_BAAAQB010000042.1 coordinate 10,342, forward strand.
TGCCCACCGGAGCATCGTTCGGGCAGCAGGGCGGCGACTTCGATCCGTCCCAGCTGAACCTGCCCAAGGGCTTCGACAAGTTCCTCGGCGGCAGCAAATAGCCACCGCACGCTGATGCCGCCGGGGCTGTGTCGCCGGCGGCATCAGCACTGAAGTGCCATAGGGTTAGACCATGTTCAAGCAGCGCGTAGTCTTCGTCCACGGGGCTGGCAGCTTTGGGGCCGCCGCGTGGCCAAAGCAGCACGGGATGGCGCTGGACTACGACGCCCTGTTCCTGCGCCGGCACGGGTTTGACCCCGTTGCGGAACCGCTTGAATCCGACTTCGCCGCCGACGCCGCCATCGTGCTCGCATCACTCGCGGACGACGGCCGCGGCGAGGCCGGCGGCCACGTGGTGGCCCACTCGCAGGGCGCCATCGCCGCCATGATGGCCGCCGTCGAGCGCCCCGACCTCGTCCAGTCCCTGACCCTGGTGGAACCGGCCTGCTTGTCCTTGACTGCGGAGCTCCCGGCCACCGCCGCGCACCGGGCGCTCATGCAGCCGCTTTTCGATGTCCGGCACAACCTCAGCGACGACGACTTCCAGCGCGAATTTATCCGCCGCGTCTTCGCCGCCGACGCCCCGGGAGCCACGACGCCGGAGGCCCTCCGGGCCGCGCGCCGGCTCCGCCTGCAGGCTCCGCCGTGGGACGCGCCGCTGCAGATCGTGCCCGGCGTGCCGACGCTGGTCCTGACCGGCGGCTGGGAACCCCTCTACGAGGAAATCGCGGGCTACCTGCGCGAGACCGGCGCCCTGCACCGCACCGCCCCGGGGGGACACCGGCCCCAGGATTCCATCGAAGGGGACCGGGTCATCCGCTCGTTCATCGGCGAGGTCAGCCGGCTCCAGCATGCCCGGGCTTCCTGAGAACTCGCGTCCCCCCAGCGGGTTGTCGTTTCGCCTCCGACGGGCAGCCCAGGCTATGCACGATCCTCCAGGAAGGGAATGCGAGGCCGCCTCGCTAGGATCAGGTCGGCAAGCGTCATTCCAGTTTCCCTGTTCTGCCTTCCGGAAGGCACCAAACGGATGATTGCGACATACGGAGTGTCCCGCGATTCAATCTCAATGACCAACAGGGCACGGCGACTAAGTGGCCTCCGCAGGGTATCCATTCTCACTGAGACAACCCGCTCCCAAGGCACGATTCCGAAATAGACTGGTCGCCGTCGTTGTCTGACCAGCTGGAGGCCGCGGGCGTCTGCGACCAGGTCCAGGATGAATCCCCTCCCTTTCGTCTTTGATATCAACGGCCCTTTCTTGAGGAATCTCCCGAGTTCTTGCCCGGTCCAAAAGGTGTCGACAACAAGGGCTCCAGGATGGTCTTTCTGCAGCCGCGTCTTGAATGTTCTCGCACTGTGGAACAGCCACGCCAACCAGGGCGGTATGGCAACCGCCATGATGAGCAGGGCCACTCCAAAGACCTTGAGACCGTCCGGATAGCTGATGGCTTCGTGGAACTTGACGACAAGTTTGACGAGAAGGGCCGCAACTCCCATGACCCCCAGTGCCGTGCCCAGCGGACGCTTCATCCTCATTAGACCTCCCCCAAAAGGCCGGCCATGCTGGCCGCGATACTGGTTTGAGCAACCGCTAGCCGGGGATCCCGCCGCGGGCGCTTCTTTCGGCGAGACGCTCGAGTTGCCGTGCGTGAACGTCGCTCACCCAGTCCCAGCCCTCTCGAGCCGAGGGGCCGACCCGCGGGTCGCTCGGATCACGTGCGTCACGCAAGGCGTGCACATATGCCAAATCCTGATCGATCCGTGCGTGGACCTGGTCGGTTCCTCCGACGGACCCGTGCCCGGGGATGACGACATCGACGTCACCGGCCACGCTCGCCAGCAGATGCAGCGCGGCGAGGTAATCCTCGATCGGGTCAGCGGTGTCGCTCAGGTCGAGCATTGGAATCAGGACATCGGAAAGCATGTCCCCGGCGACAAGAACCCCTCGTTCCTCAATCAACAGCGCCGCATGGCCAGGGGCGTGCGCCTGATGCTCGAGGATCCGCACAGGAGGGCCATCCCAGGGAATCTGCACAGCCCCGACTGGCAGGCCGGTGATGAGGCCGAGCAGGTCCATCGGCACCTGAGCGGGGATGCCGAGCCGACGTGAATCGATGCCGTGGGACAGCCGCTCGCGGGCCGTATCCGCGCAGAGCGCGGTGCCCCAACGGACAGGAGCTCCAAGACCGGAGTGCCAGAGCAAGTGATCCCAATGCGGATGCGTCGAGAATCCCACCGCAACGGCCTGACCCGAATCGGACAGATCCTTCGCGAGGCAGGCCATCTCGGCGTCGTGCACACCGGCGTCGATGAGCAACACGCCAGCCCGCCCCTGCACGACCACGGCGTTGCTCTGGCAGAACTCGCTCTCGTGGACCAGCACACCATCCGCAACCTGCCTCAGCACGGGTGAAATAGTAGCTTGCCCGGCGCCGGCCCACAATGATTCGCGGGAACGGGCCGCCTGGAGGTCACTGAGTCGTTGCCCGATGGCGTCACATCCGGGGCCGTCCAGGCGCGTGAACGTCGTCGGGTCAGGCATCCGAGGCATGAGCAGATGACGTCATGCCCACCGAGCCGATTGATTTCGTGGGCGCCCAGTCCAAAGTTGTCCGTGTTCTGCCGCCAAGTGGTGACAGCACCAGCACCCGCCCGTATCCGGCTGCCAGATCGGCATTCTCGTTGCGTCGGTAGCCGCCGTCGATGTATCGGTTGTCGCCGATGGTGTACGCGAAGCCACTGGCGCAGCTGGCGGCGACGGCGTCCGCCAGGTCGACTCCGCTGTCGCGGTCGAATACGACCGGTCCACCGGTATGGGCATCGACCGCCGTGATGAGCACCGGTCGTTGCGGCCAGAGCTGACCGGGGAGCCGCGCGGCAACGGTAGCGCGCCACCGCGTTTGCCCGGAGCCATCCGACGCCGCATCCATGTCGAGCGCCGCCGCGCCCATTCTGCGGCGCATATCGGCCGCATCCTCAGCGGCCCCGATCATTCGGCTCGTTCTCTCCAGATGGTCGGCCGGCCCAACTGGAACGCGTCCGCCGTCGGATCCGACCGGACCAGTCCGTTGTTGGGGCGCAGAAGCAAGGATTTGGGCAAGCAGTTGGGTCGGCGCCGCGCCAGTTATTTGGGCCGCGGCCGTTGATCCGGCCGACGTCCCGATGATCAGATCAGCCTCGCTCACATTCAGACCGGCTTCAGACAGGCCGGCGATGATACCGATCAACCACGCATTGCCTGCCGATCCGCCACCGCCGAGGACCAATGCTCGCTCACCCGCGGCACGCACCCGCCGTATGGCGTCGACCTGCGGCAGATCCTGGTCCGACCTCGGCCGGTCGGAGGCCGTCGCCGAGGTGAGGTGCAGACTCGAAGAAGGTGTTGTGTTCATGGGAGCCGCCTTTCGCGAATTGCCTGCAGCGACGCCGTCACCAACCGCCGCGTGTTGGCGTATGTCCCTTTCGGGCATCGTCGGGCATTGCCATTTCGGCCCGCAGGCCGAGGAGCCGGATCGGACGGCCTGCTTCGATTCCGGCTGCGAGGTCCAAGGCCCGCGCGAGGATTTCGTTCCTGTCGAATGTCTCGGGAATCTTCCTCGCGTGGGTCGTGGTGAGGAACGGCGCGTACCGAACCTTGAGGGTCAGCCCAATCACGGGCCGTCCTTCGGCCGCAACATCCTCAAGGACACGCGCCGTCAGCTCCCTCACGGCGTCGTCCACCTGGGCGGGCTCGGTCAGGTCGCGCTGGAAGGTGGTCTCCCGGCTATGCCCGCGGGCAACCCACGGGGTGTCGTCCACAACGCTGGTGCCGTCCCCGCGTCCGAGCTCCGCGTACCAAGGACCCATCCTGGGGCCGAACTCCGGGACCAGGACCTGGGGGTCGGACGCGGCGAGCTCGGCCACTGTGTTGATGCCGAGTTTGGCCAGGCGGCCCGACACTTTGGTTCCGACGCCCCACAGGTCCTTAGTGGGCCGACTGCCCATGACATCGAGCCAGTTCCCGGCAGTGAGGCGGAAGACGCCGGCCGGCTTGCCGAACCCGGTAGCGACCTTTGCCCGGACCAGCGTGTCGCCGATGCCCACGCTGCAATGCAGCCGCGTTTGCTCCAGGACAGCGGCCTGCACCTGCCGGGCGTAGGCCTCCGGATTCTCTGTCTCCGTGCCTATAAAGGCTTCATCCCAACCCAGCACCTGCACGGTGGCGCCGGGCTGCGCGCGCAGGGTAGCCATCACCGTTTCAGACGCCGCGAGGTAAGCCTCCTGATCGACGGGCAGGATCACAGCGTCGGGCACTTTCCGGGCCGCAATGCGTAAGGGCATTCCGGAACCCACGCCGAACGCCCTGGCTTCGTAGGATGCGGTCGACACCACAGCTCGTTCCGTGGGGTCGCCCCGACCGCCGACAATGATCGGCTTGCCCGCAAGCTCCGGCCGCCGAAGCACTTCGACCGCCGCGATGAACTGGTCGAGGTCGACGTGCAGCACCCACCGGATTCCGCTCACGCCACCAGTCTGCCCTAAACATCCCTGGCAAGCATCGGCCCTCCTCCGGGCTTGGCTGCGTGGCCTGCAGCGTCCTGACCTGTGCCTCGGAACGCGGGTGAGGCAAGACGACTCAAAGCCCGGTTGAGCAACACCAAGCCGTGAAGGGGTACGCCCTCATCCCCACCCTGACCTGCGCATTCATTGTCGCCAACGGTGTCGGGGCACTACACTCGGCGACGGGGGAGCGGGGATGGGGGTAGCGATGGTCGTTCCAAATTTAGGGGATCACTTCCGGGAGGACGATTTGCCGACCCGCATTCGTGCGCTGCGGATGCCGGGCTGGGCTGGCGCGGCCCTCGGTGCGGGCCTGCTGGCGCTCGCGGTCGCGGCGGTCGCCGGCTCGATCCTGGTCAACGAGCGCGACAGCACGATCATCGCGGCCTGGGCGGAGGCGCTCATCATGGCGGGGGCATTCATTTCCGCGGTCTTCGGCGCCGTCCTGCTGCGGTACGCCGGCGAGTGGGTCACGCTCACGCCGGACGCGGCGATCGTGACGAAGGCGTTCCTCGCCCGGGCCAGGGTCGATCGCACGCAGCTTGAAGACTTCCACCCCTATCCCCACCGGTACGCCGGCCGCGGGGGCGTCCAGTACCGGATGGTCCCGACCTTCACCTTTAGGGACCCGTATGGCCGGCTCCGGGACTTGCCGCTGCCGTTTCTGGCCTACTGGAACAACGTTGGGGGCGCGGAAGCCCCCTTGCCGCCGCGCGCCGCGCACATCGAGGAATGGGCTCGCGCGGCCGGCAGCCCGTACTCGAGAACTGTGTACACAGGCGCTGTGCCGAACACGCTCTCGATGCACCGACAGTCGGTGAGGACGGGTCTGCTGCGCCGGGCACGCGTGGCGGCAATCCTCATCCCGATGGTCTCGATTGGGCTCGGCCTGGCCCTCGGCTTCGGTCTCGGACCGGTCGCCAAAGCCTTCGGCGGGCATGACCGCAGCTTCGACGCCCAAACGAACCGCACCGGCATCCGCGACCTCGACGACGCCCTCACGCCCGCCGTCACCGCCTACCAGTGGCGTGCGGAGCAGTTCAAGCCCGGCACAAGAGACTTCAGCTTCTTCCCGACCCTTCGGTCACTGCCGTCCGCGCCGTACAAGGTCCGATACTTCATCCGCGACCCCGCGCAGCGCGGCACAGACCTCAGTCCCCCGGAGCAGAAGTATGGCCGAATCATCTCGGAAGGGACGATTTCCGTAACGAACCCCACGATCGAGTTCGCGCTCGACCACGACGCAAGCATCTTCACCTTCGAGGTCTACGTCACCGACGAACACGGCCACACGACGCTCAACTCCGAGCTCTACCGGAACATCGCCGCCAATCCGGCACGGGAGCCGACGCCGAATCCGGCACGGACGCCGGCACCGACGGCGACGTCCTGAGAGCGACGCGTCGCGCGGTCGGAACGCCTTCTGTCGCATCCCGCTAGTGCCTCATCAGGGGGCAACCCCCATGGCTGTCCGGGGCGCCCGCCCAGCAGGGCAGGCGTCCTGGACCGCTGGCTAGGCCGAGGCCTGTGCTCCCACGGTCGGCTTGGGCAGGTAGACCTTGCCGCCCGCTGCCAGGAATTCGTTGCTCTTCTCCCGCATCCCGGCGGCCATCTGCGCCAGTGCCGCCTGCGAATCGGCGGAACCATATTCGTCCCGGATGTCCTGGCTGATCCGCATGGAGCAGAACTTGGGCCCGCACATCGAGCAGAAGTGCGCCGTCTTGGCCGGCTCCGCGGGGAGCGTCTCATCGTGGAAGGCCTCGGCGGTCACCGGATCCAGGGACAGCGCGAACTGGTCCCGCCAGCGGAACTCAAACCGCGCCTTGGACAGGGCATCGTCGCGTTCGTGCGCTCCGGGGTGGCCCTTGGCGAGGTCGGCGGCGTGGGCGGCGATCTTGTACGTGATCACTCCGGTCTTCACATCGTCCTTGTTCGGCAGCCCCAGGTGTTCCTTGGGCGTCACGTAGCAGAGCATCGCGGTGCCATAACGGGCAATCTCCGTGGCGCCGATCGCCGAGGTGATGTGGTCATAGCCCGGTGCGATGTCCGTAACCAGGGGCCCCAGCGTGTAGAACGGGGCACCCTTGCAGAGCTCCTGCTGGCGCTCCACATTTTCCCGGACGAGATGGAATGGCACGTGTCCCGGGCCCTCCACCATGACCTGCACATCGAACTCCCAGGCCCGCTGGGTGAGTTCGGCCAGCGTGTCGAGTTCGGCGAACTGCGCGGCGTCGTTGGCGTCCGCCGTCGCGCCGGGCCGCAACCCGTCGCCGAGGGAGAACGCGACGTCGTACTGGGCGAAGATTTCGCAGAGCTCGTCGAAGTGGGTGTAAAGGAAGTTCTCCTGATGGTGCGCCAGGCACCAGCCGGCCATGATGGAACCGCCGCGGGACACGATCCCGGTGACCCGGTTGGCCGTCAGGGGGACGTAGCGCAGCAGCACCCCGGCATGGATGGTCATGTAGTCCACACCCTGCTCGCACTGTTCGATCACGGTGTCCCGGAAGATCTCCCAGGTCAGGGCGTTGGCCTCGCCGTTGACCTTCTCCAGCGCCTGGTAGATCGGGACCGTTCCGATCGGGACGGGGGAGTTGCGGATGATCCATTCGCGCGTGGTGTGGATATCGTCCCCGGTGGAGAGGTCCATCACCGTATCCGCACCCCACTGGGTGGCCCACTGAAGTTTGTCCACCTCCTCGGCGATGGAGCTGGTCACCGCGGAATTGCCGATGTTGGCGTTGATTTTCACCAGGAACCCCTTGCCGATGATCATCGGCTCGGACTCCGGGTGGTTGATGTTGCTGGGAATAATGGCCCGGCCCGCTGCCACCTCGCTGCGGACCAGCTCCACATCGCAGTTCTCGCGCAGCGCAACGAACCGCATCTCCGGTGTCACGATGCCCTGCCGCGCGTAATGCATCTGGGTGACCGTCCGGCCCTCGACGGCGCGGCGGGGCTCTGGCGGGGCGCCCCGCCATTCCGCGGAGGCGGCACCGCGGCGCACCGCGGACCTGCCGTCGTCGAGCAGGTTGCGTTCCCGGCCGCGGTACGGCTCCGTGTCACCCCGCCCGGCGATCCAGCCGCTGCGGAACGGGGCCAGCCCCACCACCGGATCGCTGCCCGGCCCGGCCGTGCGGTAGACCCGGAATGGAGGGTTCTCGACGCCGCCCGGCGAGGGTTCCAGCGCGATCGCGGTCACCGGGACGCGGATGCCGTGCTCCGGGTCCGTCGTGAAGGCCAGCGAGTGGGACTTCAATGACTGCGTCGCGGCAGCCTCAGAGTCGGCAGGCAGGTTTTGGCCGGACTGGTTTTGGATAGGGCTGTGCTGTGCAATTTGCGTATTCACGGAAAATACTCACTTCCTTCGCCGGCATTACCCGGACAGGTTCAACGGTCGCAGGCCGCGTCAGCCCGATCTCAGCCCCTGCAGGGGCACCCGTGTGGTCGTAGATGAAGCTACCACGCGCCGCCGGACGGCTGTCCAGTGTGACGCGGCCGACGCAGCGACATGGGGACTACCCTTGATGCCATGACCGGCATCATCGAATTCAGCGGCCCCGTCCTTGCCGGGCCGGACACGGTACGCCACGGCCTCTGGTCCGTCGACGGCCGGCTCACGTTCCACCGGCCCGCCGCCGCGCCGGAGCGCGTGCTGGATGGCTGGGTCATTCCCGGGCTGGTGGACGCACACTGCCACATCGGCCTCGGCCCGGGCGGAGACGTTGCCGAGGACACCGCGGAGACCCAGGCCTTCACGGACCGCGACGCCGGGACGCTCCTGGTCCGCGATGCCGGCGCCGTCCACGACACCCGTTGGCTCCAGCAGCGCACGGACCTTCCGCGGATCATCCGCGCCGGCCGGCACATCGCCCGCACCCGGCGCTACCTGCGCGGCTTCGCCGTCGAGGTGGAACCGGACGGCCTGGTCGAGGCCGTGCGGAAGCAGGCCCGTGCCGGCGACGGCTGGGTCAAGCTCGTGGGGGACTGGATCGACCGCGACGCCGGCGACCTCGCCGCCAGTTTTCCCGCCGGAAGCCTCAAGGACGCCGTCCAGGCCGCGCACGATGAAGGGGCCCGCGTCACCGCCCACTGCTTCGCCGAGGACACCCTGGATGACATGCTCGACGCCGGGATCGACTGCATCGAGCACGGCACCGGGCTGCTGCCGCGGCACCTGCCGCGCTTCGTGGAGCAGGGCGTGCCGATCGTCCCCACCCTGATCAACATCGCCACATTCCCGGACATCGCCGCCCAGGCGGAGGCCAAGTTCCCCCGCTACGCCGCGCACATGCGCTCGCTGTGGGAGCGGCGGGCGGAGCGGATTCTGGAAGCCCACGAGGCCGGGGTTGCCATCTATGCCGGCACCGATGCCGGCAGCGTGATCAGGCACGGCCGGATCGTGGACGAGATCCGGGCCCTGCACGCCGCCGGGCTGCCCGCCGCGGCTGCCCTCGGCGCTGCCAGCTGGTCCGCGCGGACCTGGCTCGGCGCGGACGGCATCACCGAAGGGGCCAGCGCCGACGTACTGGTGTGCGCGAAGGACCCCCGGCAGGACCTCGGGACCCTGGCCGGACTGAAGCACATTGTCCTGCGGGGTCGGCCCACCCGTTAGGAATAAATTGAAGCTTCAAGTAATTTAATACTATGCAAGGTCACCGAAAGCCCGGTGGCCACCGAACCCCCGGAGAGTTTCAATGACCGCAGAAGCCAGCACCCAGGATCTCCTTCCTGCCGCACTCACCATGGGCACCGTGATGCTCAAGGTTGGCGACATGAAGCTCATGACCGACTACTACCAGCGCGCCCTCGGCCTGGACATCGTGGCTGAACAGGACGGCGGACTCTACCTTGGCCGCCGGCAGAAGCCCCTGGTCCACCTGGCGCCCGCCCCGGGCTTGAATCTGCCCTCCCGCGGCGAAGCCGGGCTCTTCCACACCGCCCTCCTCTTCGAGGACCAACACTCCCTGGCGGCCACCGTTGCCAGCGCGGCCCAGTACGAGCCCCAGTCCTTCACCGGCAGCGCGGACCACCTCGTCAGCGAGGCCTTCTACTTCAACGACCCCGAAGGCAACGGCATCGAGCTGTACTGGGACCGGCCGCGGCAGGACTGGTCCTGGGAAGGCAAGAACGTCGTCATGGACAGCCTGGCCCTGCCGCCGCAGCGCTACTTGCAGCAGCACCTGACCGAAGAGTCCCTGAGCGGCCAGCGCGAGGCGGCCGCCGGCGTCGGGCACGTGCACCTGCAGGTTGGCGACGTCCACACTGCGCATGAGTTCTATGTCGGCACCCTGGGCTTCGAAAAGACCGCGGGCTGGCATGGCCAGGCCCTGTTCGTCTCGGCCGGCGGCTACCACCACCACATGGCCATGAACGTCTGGAACAGCCGCGGCGCCGGCCCCCGACGCGACACCCTGGGCCTGGGCGAGGTGCTCATCGAAGTGCCCTCGGGTGACGACGTCGGTTCCCTGGCTGACCGCCTCAAGGTGGCCGGCGTCGACTCGCACCACACCGGCGCCGAACTGCGCTTCGAGGACCCGTGGCGCAACCGCATCCGCGTCGCCGTGCGCTAAGGGAGTGCTTTTCGGTGAACATGTCCAGCGTTCACAGCTCCCCGCCGGACATGCACGCTGTTCGCTGACAGGGCCGCTGGACATGTCCATCGGTCGCGGCCGGGAATGGACATAGCGGCCATATGTCCATTGCCCGCGGTCAGGGGAGGGCATGTCCACGGGCGGGGCCAGATGACGCGCAGTCCGGCACGGTCAACGAGGGCAACGAGGGCACGGTCACCGAGGGCATGTCCAGCGGCCGGGGCGCGGCTGCGCTGAAGCGATTAGGCTGAAGCGACGCCAAAAACAGCGGCCAAGCGCCGCCAGACATCTAAGGACCAGCTGCATGGGATTTACTGAAATCTTTGTGTCCACCCACGACGCCGCCCTCAAACGCGCCGGCGCGCTCGAAGCGGGCGGCGCGGCCGCCCCGGACGCCGTGCGCATCCCGGACATCAGCGACTTCGAGGTCGAACGGCTCGGCGACCTCGCCGGAGTAGCCGTGCACGCCCCGGGCGCGGACTACGAACTGGCGATGGTGGACGTGGCCAGCGACTCCCTGCTCGGCGTACCCTCCGCCATGGTCCGAACGCTCGCGGAACTGCTCAGCTACGAAACCGAGGGGGAGGGCGACGTCCTCGAGGACGTTGCGGCCAACTGGGCCGCCGAGGAGGACATGCCCTTCGGTGCGGACCAGGCCCGGGCATATGTGCGCCGGATCGCCGAACTGGCCGCCGGAATCGACCCCGCCACCAAGTCCGGACTCTATGTCTGGACGTCCTGACCGGACGGCCAGGCCGTGTCAAGTCGAAATCCTGCCGGTCATCTGGCACAATGAACAGGTACTCGATCTGCGTGGCCCCTCTCTCCGCGTCCGGATCTTGTCCTTTAGAACCCCCTAGTACGGCCCGCCCCACGGGTGCAGAACGCCGGGCTCGACCCCGTTTCAGAAACAGGAGTGACCACAAAAGTGGCCGTAAAGATTCGCCTTAAGCGCTTCGGTAAGATGCGCGCACCGTACTACCGCATCGTCGTCATGGACGCACGCTCCAAGCGTGATGGCCGTGCCATCGAAGAGATCGGCAAGTACCACCCGACCGAAGAGCCCTCGTACATCGAGGTCGACACGGACCGTGCCCAGTACTGGCTCGGCGTCGGCGCACAGCCGTCCGAGCAGGTTGCGGCGATCCTCAAGATCACCGGTGATTGGCAGAAGTTCAAGGGTCTCCCGGGCCAGGAGGGAACCTTGAAGACGAAGGCTCCCAAGGCTGCCTTCGTTACGCCGGAAAAGGGTTCCGTGATCATCCCGGAAGCCATCACCAAGAAGGCCAAGAAGGACGAAGCTGCCGAGGCTCCCGCCGACGCCGCCGAAGCAGAGACCACCGAGGCTGAGTAAATTGCTGGCAGAAGCGCTCGAACACCTGGTCCGCGGGATTGTTGACAGCCCCGAGGACGTCAAGGTCAGTGCGAAGAACAACCGCCGCGGGGAAACCCTCGAGGTGCGCGTTCATCAGGACGACCTCGGACGGGTGATCGGCCGGCAGGGCCGGACCGCACGCGCACTGCGCACTGTGGTTGCGGCGCTGGCGGACGGCGAGCCGGTCAGGGTCGACGTCGTCGACACGGACCGCCGCCGCTAACGCGTTCAGCATTACTTGTCTTTAGCCCGGCCCCTTCACCAGATAATGGTGGAGGGGCCGGACTGTTTTCCGCGCCAAGCAACCCCGACCCACCCCGAACAGAGGAACAGATGCAGCTCCAGGTCGCACGAATCGGCAAACCCCACGGCATCCGCGGCGAAGTGACCGTCCAGGTGCTCACCGATGCGCCCGGCGACCGCTTTGTCCCCGGTACGCAGTTCATCGTGGAACCCGCGTCCTCTGGGCCGCTGACGGTGTTCAGCGCCCGCTGGAACAAAGACATCCTGCTGCTGGCCTTCGACGAGATCGAGACCCGCAACCAGGCCGAGACCCTGCGCGGGGCCAAGCTGTTCATCGAAACCGAGGACATCGGCGCCGACGACGACGATGAAGGCTGGTACGAGCACGAGCTCGTGGGCCTGGACGTCCGGGTGGGCGGCAGCGTGGTGGGCAAGGTCTCCGGACTGCACACGATGCCCGTCCAGGACCTGCTGGTGGTCACCACGGCCGAGGGTCAGGAAGTCCTGGTCCCGTTTGTCGAGCAGATCGTGCCGGAGGTCAACGTGGGGGACAAGTACGTGGTGGTCACCCCGCCGCCCGGACTCTTCGAGGTCAACGCGGACGAGTCCGCTGAGGAGCCGGCCGTCGGGAGCCAGTCGGTTGGAGACCGCGGCACCGAGGCCGGGAGCAACGCGTAGATGAGAATCGACGTCGTCAGCATCTTCCCGGAGTATCTGGCCCCGCTTGAGCTTTCCCTGATCGGCAAGGCCCGTCAGGACGGCCTGCTGGACCTGCGGGTCCATGACCTGCGGGACTTCACGACCGACCGGCACCGCACGGTCGACGACACGCCCTATGGCGGTGGCGCCGGGATGGTCATGAAGCCCGAGCCTTGGGCGCAGGCCCTCACCGCCGTCGCGGCCGAGGGGTCCGGGGACGCTGCGGGTGCAGGGGATTCCGGGGATGCCCGCAAGCCGGTGCTGATCGTCCCCTCGCCGGCGGGCGAGAGGTTCACGCAGGCCACCGCGCATCAGCTCGCCGAGGAGGACCAGCTGGTCTTCGCCTGCGGCCGGTACGAGGGCATCGACGAACGCGTCCTGGAATGGGCGGCCGACCACTTCACGGTGCGTCCCATGAGCCTGGGGGACTACGTCCTCAACGGCGGCGAGGTCGCCGTCCTGGCCATGGTTGAAGCCATCGGGCGGCTGCTGCCCGGCGTCGTCGGCAACCCCGAATCGCTCGTCGAAGAATCCCACTCGGACGGGCTGCTCGAATACCCCGTCTACACGAAGCCCTCCAGCTGGCGGGACCGTGACGTCCCGGCGGTGCTGCTGAGCGGCAACCACGGCAAGATCGCCCAGTGGCGCCGGCACGAACAGTACCGGCGCACTGCCGAACGGCGCCCGGATCTGCTGGCCGGGTTCGACGCCGGTACGCTGCCCCGCGCGGACCGCACCGCGTTCGCCGACCTGGGGTACGACGTCGTCGACGGGCGCCTCGTGCCGCGCCCCGGCGCCTGAACTGTCGGGATTGGGCTAACCCGCACCAAATGTGGCAAAATTAGTCCTTGTGCCTGCTGGGTTGCGAACCTGCCACAGGGGGAGCGCTACCAACAGCCCGGCACCACGGTCCCGTCTATTCCTGACAGGGCCGGATTGACAAACTTTCGGCGGACAATTCCGGGCGGCAAATGCCCCCTGGCTTGGCCGCCGTAACCCAACGTGAGTGACCTGTGGCGTTCACCAGGAGTGGATCAATGCATATCCTCGATTCCGTAGACGCAGCCTCGCTGCGCACCGATGTTCCCGAGTTCCGCGCGGGTGACACCATCAAGGTTCACGTGAACATCATCGAAGGCAAGAACTCCCGCGTCCAGGTCTTCCAGGGCTTCGTCCTGGGCCGCCAGGGCGACGGCGTCCGCGAAACCTTCACCGTCCGCAAGGTCTCCTTCGGCGTCGGCGTGGAGCGTACCTTCCCGGTGCACTCCCCGATCATCGACAAGATCGAGCTCGTCTCCAAGGGTGACGTGCGCCGCGCCAAGCTTTACTACATGCGTAACCTGCGTGGTAAGGCCGCGAAGATCAAGGAAAAGCGCGACTTCCAGACCGCCAAGTAAGTCCTCCCGGACTTCCACGCAGTCTTCCGCCGCGGGTCCACGGACCGTGCCCGGCGTGCCGCCGGAGCTATCCGCAACAGCGCACTTTAGTTCACGACAGCGCCAAGGGATACGGAACATGGAACAGCCAAAACGCCAGCCCAGGAAACCGGGCTGGCGTTTTGCGTTGCTGGCCCTGGTGCTCGCGGTGGCCATCAGCGCCGTGGTCCGCTCGCTGTGGGTGGATGTCTACTACATCCCGTCCGCGTCCATGGAACCGCTCCTGCTCACCGGTGACCGGATCCTTGTGGAGCGGACCGGCCCTGAGTCCCTGAACCGGGGCGACGTCGTGGTCTTCGACGGGCGCGGCTCCTTCGCCCCGCTGAACAGCGGCAACGGACCCGTGGTGGACGCCCTCGCCGAAGCCGGACGCTGGCTTGGCCTCGCCGGCAGCGACACCACGTACGTCAAGCGTGTGATCGGCCTGCCCGGAGACCGCGTGGTGTGCTGCGACGCCAACGGCCGGCTCACAGTCAACGGCCAGCAAGTTGCGGAACCCTATGTGTACCCGGGGGACACCCCGAGTGAAATGAAGTTCAGTGTTGAGGTGCCGGCCGGGCGGCTGTGGCTCATGGGGGACCACCGTTCCCTCTCTGCCGATTCCCGGAGCCTCCTCGGCGCCCCCGGCGGCGGCATGGTGCCGCGGGAACGCGTCATCGGCCGGCCGGTACAGATCATCTGGCCGCTTGATAGATTTGCAGCAGTAGCGCGGCCCCAACCGGCTGCGACAACGACGACGACGAACGGACAGTAGATGCCCGAGACCGAACCGCGCACTCCTGATCCGCAGGGCCAGGACCTACCCCGGGTGACCTCCTCGGCGATCCCCGACGAGCAGGACACCAGCGGCGGAGCGCCGCGCGCGGACCGGCCTGATTCTGACCGGCCTGGTTCTGACCGGCCTGGTTCTGACCGGCCTGATTCTGACAGTGCCGTCGCTGGCGGGGCTGCCGTGGCTGCCCACGAGGAGCGGCCTGCCGGTCCTGCCCACGCCGGGAAGTCCTCCCGGCGGGCCAAGCGGGCCAGGGCCCGTGAAGGGCGCAGCCCGCTCTTCCTGTGGCTGAAGGAGGTGGCCACTGTGGTCGTCGTGGCGGTCGTGTTGTCCTTCCTGATCAAGACCTTCCTGTTCCGGGCTTTCTACATTCCCTCCGAATCCATGGTCAACACCCTCGACGTGAACGACCGCATCTTCGTCAACCTCCTCGTGCCGCAGCCCATCGCCCTCCAGCGCGGCGACGTCGTGGTGTTCCGGGACAGCCAGGGCTGGCTCGCCCCCGCAGCCCAGAAGACGAAAGGCCCCTTCACCTGGGTGCAGGACGGGCTGACGTTCGTCGGCCTGCTCCCGGACAACTCCGAACAGCACCTGGTCAAGCGCGTCATCGGGCTCCCCGGCGACCACGTGGTCTGCTGCGACGCGGGCGGACAGCTCACCATCAACGGCGCGCCGCTGGATGAGAAGTACATCAATCCCGCCGAGATTCCCCAGGTCCGTGACTTCGACGTCGTCGTGCCGGCCGGCAAGGTCTGGGTCATGGGCGACAACCGCAACCACTCCGCGGACTCACGCGCCCACATGGACACCAACGGCGGATTCGTCAACGAGTCGGACATCGAAGGCCAGGCCGCCGTCATCGCCTGGCCGCTGAACAGGATCTCGGCACTGGACAACTATCCGGGCGTGTTCCGCAGCGTGCCCGCCCCGGCCGGAAAGTAAGCCGCCCGCCATGTCCGACGCCCCCACCCTCGACTACGAACGCCGCTTCCGCCGCTCCGGCGCGCGGCTGCTCGCGGGCATCGATGAGGTCGGCCGCGGTGCCCTCGCCGGCCCCGTCAGTGTGGGGATCGCCGTCGTCGACCTGCAACGGCAGAAGCTCCTGGCCGATGTCCGGGACAGCAAGCTGCTCAAGGTCGCCGACCGTGAGCGGCTGGTGCCGGTGGTCCGGGACTGGAGCGTCGCGTCCGCCGTCGGACACGCGTCCGCGAACGAGATCGACGAGCTCGGTATCATCGGCGCCCTCCGGCTGGCCGGCAACCGCGCCTGGTGCGCTGTCCTCGCCGCCGGCGTCCGGCCCGAGGTCGTCCTGCTCGACGGCAGCCACAACTGGCTCTCGCCCGATCTCCAGCCCTCCCTGTTTGACGAGGCTCCCGCCGACCCCGGCTGCGACGCCCCGGTGCACACGCTCGTGAAAGCCGACATGCAGTGCCTCAGCGTCGCCGCGGCCAGCATCCTTGCCAAGGTGGAACGGGACCGGATGATGAGCGAGCTGCACATCGAATACCCGGGCTACGGCTGGGACGAGAACAAGGGCTACGGTACCGCCGCGCACAAGGAAGCGCTCCGTGCCGCCGGTCCCACGCCGTACCACAGGGTCAGCTGGCAGCTGCTCTAGCGTGCCGCGGCCGCACTCCCGTCCCCATCGCGACGGCCGGCGCGGACCGGACTTGTGGCGCGCGGCCGGCGCCGGATGGTGCAAGATGGAACCATGAGTGCCGAGGACCTTGAAAACTATGAAACCGACATGGAGCTACAGCTCTACCGCGAATACCGCGACGTCGTCGGGCTGTTCAGCTATGTGGTCGAGACCGAGCGGCGTTTCTACCTTGCCAACCACGTAGACCTGCAGGCCCGCAGCGCCGACGGCGAGGTCTACTTCGACCTCACACTGCAGGACGCCTGGGTGTGGGACGTTTACCGCTCCGCCCGGTTCGTCAAGAGCGTCCGCGTCATCACGTTCAAGGACGTCAACGTCGAGGAACTGCCCCGCAGTGAGGAACTGGCCCTGCCCAAGGTCGAGGACCTCGGCAACTGATCCCCGCGGGAACTTTCGCGGCAGCCGCCGCGGCTGCCAGGCCGGTTTCCGCGACTCTTCCGCCACAGACTCTTGCTTCGCGGTCGGGACATCGCGGGTGTTGAGCCCCGAGATCGGATGACGACGGTGCCCCGTCTGTTGTGGTGGGCGACGGGGCACCGAACGGTTAGGACTCGATGGAGCCGTTCATAGCCGACTGGGTGAGTTGGATATCCAGAGCCCGCATGTTTCCAATGGAAGTGCCGGCTGGCGCCTTTTCAACGGCCCAATCCAGTGCGTTTTGGTCCAGCATCCATGAATCGGGTTCGTCAAGGAAAGCTGAAATGTATTGGGCCGCGTTCTTGGCAAATGCTCGCCCTTTCTCGGATCGAGATATGTAGACGCTGTTGGCAATGTACCGACGCCAAGGCGCAAGCATATTGATACCCGACGATGCCGCCAGGACGACGTCGAACCTGGATAGAGCTGTGCCTGCCTGAGATATGGGGGAAGTCGGGTAGAGGTCGACATCCTGAACCCACACATCGGTCCCGAACTTGTCCATAACTTGCCCTGCGACCAGATAACGTGCGCATGCGAAGTATGTGATTGGGTTGCCAACTTCCGCGGGAAGTTGGGAAGATGACCACGAGAGGCTTGGCGGCATCGAGGTTCGATGGCTGAACCCATGAATTGTCCTTGAGAGCTCTTCTGCTTCCCTGATGAAGGCCCGAGCTTCAGCGTCCGAAGCGACGAGGTGGAAGTGAAGATGGAGCTCAGGTTCCGCGCAGGCGTAAAAAAGAATTCGTGCCATGTAGCGGCGGAGAAATTCTATGTTGGCTGAATAGAGGATGGTTCCCGTCGTTGCCTCAGGGATCTCGGCCCCATGCCAAGCGATCGGCACGTTCTTCGCACCTGCAATTGTTTCCGGCAGCCCGTATGTGAAGCTTCCCATGTCAAGGTAGAGGGACTTCACCAGTTGCTGGCCGGACGAGAGAGCGGCTCGAAATTCTCTAAGGGCCGCGGTCCTGCCTTCAAGAACACTCAGAACCTGACCGCGCATCATACGAGATGACGTGCTCGGATTATTGAAGGCCAAGGACGTCTCGAGAAGATCGCGCAAGTCAGCCCTTAGGGAATCAGAGACCGGGCCCTCGGAGGGCGACGTGACGTGGAAAATCTCCCGCTGAGTCGAAGCTCCATGTCGCTCCAGAACCGCGTGCAATTCTTTCATGACAGTCAGGCTGACCATCACATTTCCGGGCACCGAGTCAGAATAGGCGGCCTGTAGCGGGTACAGCTCGCAGAGAAGCGCCAAGCGGCTGTGCGACGGAATGCGATGTATCCGCTGAAGCCTCCGAAGCACATCGTTTACGATGCGCACAAGCCGGCTTTGCCATTCGGAGTCACCAAAACACTCCCAGGTCGTAAGCGTCTCCAGCATTCTTGCAGCCTCTGCGTGTGTCGCAGCCTGAGCGGGTTGGCGCAGCCAGCGCTCAAGTTGCGCGACGTGCTTCAGGGCGTCCACGCGGACGCGGGGAGTTAACGGTTTAGATTCTCCGTCTGGGTAAATCTCGTCCACCCAGGCAACCGTTTGATTCGCCGGACCGGGTAGGGCGTCGTTGGATATTTCGAGCTGGTTGCCGGCTATTACTTTTAGACTCCGGCTTTCCTTTGAAATACGGTCCCTGAGCCGCAGCACATAGCGGTTATGGAGCGAGGGAGCTACGCGAGTTAAATCCACTGTCAGCACATTGCTGCTTTCTGTCGGCCATGAAAAGTTTTTTTGCAATCCTTCAACCCCGCACCGTGACGCAATGCCTCGCTGTACGAGAAATATATTGCGGAGTTACGTTCACGCTCGGCGAAGGTCGAGTGATCGCTTGTCTGCTGCAAGCCTAGGGACAGGCCCGCTGAGCCACAAATTGAGCTTTCAATGGTGAGAGAACCTGCCGGCGCGTGACTCTCGTACCCCGGCGATGCGTCGCTATGGACACGACGTCGGTGGTCGTCACAGCGGCCTTGTCCCGCACCGGCGAGGTCTGCGAGGCCTCTTCGCTGTGTCCGGAGCGACCGGACTTTTCCACATAGCCGCCAGACACCCTGTGCCACCCAGCTGGGGCGCGGCACGCTGGAGGCATGAGAGCCAAGGATGTGCTGGGCCGGCGCGGGGAGGACCTCGCGGCCGGGTATCTTGAATCGCTCGGTATGCGAGTGCTGGAACGTAACTGGCGCTGCCCTGAGGGTGAGATCGACATTGTCGCGCTCGACGGCGACGCCCTGGTCATCGCCGAGGTGAAAACCCGTAAATCGCTCGCGTACGGCCATCCATTCGAGGCAGTCGGCGCGGACAAGTTGGCCCGGCTCCACCGCCTGGCGTCGGCGTGGTGCCATGTCCAGGGGCTGGGCGCGCCGCCCTGCCGCGTGGACGTAATCGCCGTGATTGACGACGGCACCGGCGAGCCCGCCGTCGAACACCTCAAGGGGGTGGGCTAGGTGGGGCTGGGCCGGAGCTATTCGGTCGCCCTGGTGGGCCTCAACGGCTACATCGTGGAGGTCGAGGCAGACATCGGCCAGACGCTGCCGGCGTTCGTGATCCTGGGACTGCCGGACGCCTCGCTCAACGAGGCCAAGGAACGGATCCGCTCCGCCGCCCAGAACTCGGGAATCCCGCTGAGCCGCCGGAAAATTACGGCCAACCTGATTCCGGCGTCCCTGCCCAAGCGCGGCTCGGGCTTCGACCTCGCCATTGCCATGGCCGTCCTGCTGGCGGCGAATGACATCCGGTCCACCGGCCGCACCGTCTTCATCGCCGAGCTCGGCCTGGACGGCCGTTTGCGGCCCGTGCGGGGCATCCTTCCGGCGGTGATGGCCGCGGTGCGGGCCGGCTACCCGGACGTCGTGGTGGCCAGGGCCAACGTGGCCGAGGCCGAACTCGTCCCGGGCGCACGGGTCCGCGGCTACGCCACGCTGGCCAGACTCGCGTTCGACTGCGGCGCGGATCCGCAGGACCTCGCCCTGGACTTCGAGCCCGAGCCCGAGGACGCCGACAGCCCTGATTCCGGCACCGGTCCCGCACTGGCGCCGGACATGTGCGATGTCTCCGGGCAGGCCGCGGCGCGCCGGGCCCTGGAAGTGGCCGCCGCGGGTGCACACCACCTTCTGCTGACGGGGCCGCCCGGTGCCGGGAAGACCATGCTGGCCGAGCGGTTGCCCGGCCTCCTGCCGGACCTGGGCGACACCGAGGCCATGGAGGTGACCGCCATCCACTCCTTGTGCTCGCTGCCCTCGGGATCTGTGCAGCTGCTGCGCCGGCCGCCCTACGAGAACCCGCACCACACCGCGACGGCGGTGGCCATCATCGGCGGCGGGTCAGGGCTGCCGCGCCCCGGGGCAGCGTCCCGCGCGCACCGCGGAGTGCTCTTCCTCGATGAGGCCCCCGAGTACGACCGCGGCGTCCTGGACGCCCTGCGGCAGCCGCTGGAAAGCGGCGAGCTGGTCATCCACCGCTCGGCGGGGGCCGCGGCCTATCCCGCCCGGTTCCAGCTGGTCCTCGCGGCCAACCCCTGTCCCTGCGGCAAGGCCACCGGGAAGGGAATGGACTGCGTCTGCACACCCACCATGCGCCGCCGCTACCAGGCCCGGCTCTCCGGCCCGTTGCTGGACAGGGTGGACATCCAGCTCGAAGTGGAGCGCGTCTCGCTCGCCGGCTTCGGCCAGCCCGCGGCCGAGGAAGGCACTGCGAGCATCGCAGAGCGCGTCCGCGCGGCCCGGGCCCGTCAGCTGGAGCGGCTGCTGCCCTTCGGACTTGAAACGAACGCGCAGGTGCCGGGACGGCTGCTCCGCGGGGCCCTGCGGCTTAGTGCACCCACCACGCGCGTCCTGGACTACGCCCTGGAACGCGGAGTCCTGACAGCCCGCGGCTACGACCGCGTGCTGCGCCTCGCGTGGACGCTGGCGGACCTGTCCCGGCACGACGTCCCGGACACGGACGACGTCGGCCAGGCGCTGGGCCTCCGCCAGGCCGCGACGGCGGCTCCCTGAGCCCGGGCACGACCCAGCATCCCCCCCACGCCACGCGAAAGGAAGCACCATGAGCGACGACGAACGAACCGCCCGGGCCGCACTGTCCCGCCTCTTCGAGCCTCAGGACGCGGCGGCCCTGGCCCTGGTGCAGGCCGCAGGAGCGCAGGACGCGCTGAGGATCGCGTGCGGCCAGCTCGCCGCCGGTCCCGAGCTGGAACGGGAGATCACCGAGATCCTGGAAGAGAGCGGCTCCGGCAGCAGCTGGTCAGGGTTGGCCGGGGCGCTGCAGCGCTGGGCGCCGCGCATCCCCGACCTCGCACCGGAACGGGACCTGGCCACCATGCGCCGGCTCGGCGGACGGATCATCATCCCCTCAGATGAGCTGTGGCCCCGGCAGCTGGCCGACCTCGGACTCCAGGAGCCCGTGTGCCTGTGGTGGCGCGGCGTCGAGCAGGAGCTGCCGCCCGCGGCCAAAGCCATCGCCCTGGTGGGCTCCCGGGACAGCACCAGCTACGGCGCCTCGGTGACAGGTGACCTCGCGTACTCCCTGGCCCAGCGCGGCTTCACCGTCGTCTCCGGCGGCGCCTATGGGATTGATGCCCACGCCCACAGGGCCGCGCTGGCCGGAGGCACGGGCGCCCTGCCCACCATCGCGGTCATGGCCGGGGGCGTGGACCGCTTCTATCCCGCCGGAAACGAGGACCTGCTCCGGGCCGTGGCGGACCACGGCGCAGTCCTGGCCGAAGTCCCGCCCGGATCCGCACCCACCCGCTACCGGTTCCTCCAGCGGAACCGGCTCATTGCGGCCTTGGCCTCCGTCACGGTAGTGGTCGAGGCCAGGTGGCGCTCCGGCGCCCTCAACACGGCCCACCACGCCGAAAGCCTGGGCAGAGCCGTGGGCGCCGTGCCCGGATCCATCCACAGCGCCAACTCCGCCGGCTGCCACCGGCTGCTTCGGGAAGGCGGGGCCGTGTGCGTCACGGACGCGACGGAAATCGCCGAGCTCGCCTCCCCGAGTGGTGAGGCCCTGCCCCCGGACAAGGCCGGCCGGACACAAGTCCATGACGGCCTCACCCTCGAGGACCTGATCCTGCTCGATGCGTTGCCGCTGCGGACCACGAGCTCGGTCGAGAAGCTGGCCGTAGTGGGCGGCTTGAGCGTGGAATCGGTCCGTGCCGGACTTGGCCGGCTCGGGCTGCTGGGGCTGGCCGAATCCCGGCACGGCGGCTGGAAACGCTCCGGGAAAGCGACCTGACATGGCCGCCGACGCCCGCATGCAGCGGCCGGTATGCCGCGGCTCGCCGCCCGGCTCCTGAGAATGCCCCCGGAATACTGCCACAGTAGGAGGGTGTCTACACAGGATCTCCCCGCCGCACTCGACGGCGCCGCCGCACGCTTCGGCCGCTACCTGGAAGCTGAGCGGGGGAGGTCGGCCCATACGGTGCGGGCGTATCTCTCCGACGTCGAAAGCCTGCTGGCCCATGCCGCGACCGAAGGGATCCAGGACCTGGCCGGGCTGGAACTCGGAACCCTGCGGCGCTGGCTTGGTGCCCAGAGTGAGTCCGGCAAATCCCGCGCCACGCTGGCCCGCCGCGCCGCCACCGCCCGGGCGTTCACCGCATGGGCCGTCCGCGAGGAGCTGATCGACGCCGATCCAGCGCTGCGGCTCAAGGCCCCGAAACGGGAGAAGTCCCTGCCCGGCGTCCTGCACCAGCAACAGGTACAGCGGCTCGTGGACGCTGCCGAAGCCGCCTCCGCGGAGGGGGAACCGCTGGCCCTGCGCAACCGCGCCATGCTCGAACTGCTCTACGCCTCGGGCGTCCGGGTCGGGGAGCTGGCCGGGATGGATGTGGATGACCTCGATCCGGACCGCAGGACCCTGCGGGTACTCGGCAAAGGCAATAAGGAACGCACGGTGCCCTACGGGCTTCCGGCGGCGCTCGCCGTAGATGACTGGCTCCGTCGGGGCCGGCCGGCCCTCGCCACCGGGTCCAGCGGCCCGGCGCTCTTCCTGGGCGCGCGCGGCGGCCGGGTGGATCAGCGCCAGGTCCGCAGCGTGGTCAAGGACATGCTGGAAAGGCTGGGGGACACCGCAGCCACCGGCCCGCACGCGCTGCGGCACTCCGCTGCGACGCACCTGCTCGACGGCGGGGCGGACCTGCGCGCCGTGCAGGAAATCCTCGGCCACAGCAGCCTTGCCACCACGCAGATCTACACCCACGTGTCCGTGGAGAGGCTCCGGCAAAGCTACCAGCAGGCGCACCCCCGGGCCTGATCCCCGGCTTCCAGCGCGACGTCCGTGCCCTCCGGTACAGGGGCCGCCGCGTGGAGTGACAGCAGCCACGGCGCCAGCCTCCTCACGGGCCCCTTCATCCGCCCCGCAGCCCTTCGCCGTCAGCCCCGGCGGCCGACCCGTCAGCCCCGGCGGCCGCCCCGTCAGCCCCGTGATCCGCCCCGCCGGGCGCTCCCCTCGCGGTCTCCGGAGACGAATTCGGCGCGCCGAAAAGGACGCGCCGAATCGCACTGGCGTAATTAGGAGGGGTAGGGCAGAATAAAACTCACGCCCGGGAAGTTTCAAGTTGAACTTGAAGCTGGAATGCACCACGTCCCAGCTTCGAACCCGGTTGTATATTAGTAGTCTGGCAGGGACCGCCGGCACAATTTCGGATCCGCGCAACAGACAGACATCCAGGCAGAGGTCGTTGGGGAAGACGTACCTACAGCTATGGAGGATGGAATGTCTGTTGCACTGACCCGCGGTGTGTTGTTCGTTCACTCGGCCCCGACTGCCTTGTGCCCCCACGTCGAGTGGGCCATAGGGTCTGTCGTGGACAAGCGGACGGATCTGGAGTGGACCCCGCAGCCTGCCGCGCCCGGAATGTTCCGGGCCGAGCTGTCGTGGACCGGTACGCCGGGCACGGGGGCTCAATTGGCGTCCGCTCTTCGCGGCTGGGCCCACCTGCGCTATGAAGTGACCGAAGAGCCGAGCCAGGGCGTCGACGGCGGACGCTGGTCACACACCCCGGAACTGGGGATCTTCCACGCCACCACCGACGTCCACGGCAACATCATGGTCTCCGAGGACCGCATCCGGTACGCCTACGAATCCGGTGCCGGCGACCCTTCGGCCGTCTACCACGAGCTCTCGCTCGCCCTGGGTGAGGCCTGGGACGAGGAACTCGAGCCGTTTCGCCACGCCGCCGAAGGCGCCCCCGTGCGCTGGCTCCACCAGGTCGGTTAGGGCCCGCCCGGCCCAGCACCAGGCGCACCACCGCAGCACTTCCATAGCTAGGCGCCAAACACAGATGGCGGCAATGTCCACGAGGAACATTGCCGCCATCTGTCATTCGGGCCAGCCGTCATTCAGCCGGGGCCGTGCGGCAACTACACGCTGCGTACCGCGATCACGGCGTTGTGTCCGCCGAAGCCGAACGAGTTGCTCAGCGCCGCAATGCTGCCGGCGGGCAGGTCGCGGGCCGTCGTGACGACGTCGAGCGGGATTTCCGGATCCTGGTTCTCGAGGTTGATGGTCACCGGCGCCTTGCGGTCGTACACGGCCATGACGGTCAGCACGGCCTCCACCGCACCGGAGGCGCCTAGCAGGTGCCCCATCTGCGACTTGGTGGCCGAGACCGCCACGCTGTCCACGTGCTTGCCCAGGGCGGCCTTGAGCGCCGTGTACTCGGGCTTGTCGCCGACCGGGGTGGAGGTGGCGTGCGCGTTGACGTGCACCACGTCTTCGGGCTGGATGCGGCCGTCGAACATGGCAGCCTTCAGCGCGCGGGTCGCGCCGAGGCCCTCGGGGTCCGGGGCGGTGATGTGGTAGGCGTCGGCGGTGACCGAGGTACCGGCGAGTTCGGCGTAGATCCGGGCGCCGCGGGCCAGGGCGTGTTCCTCGGCTTCGAGCACGAGGGCACCGGCGCCTTCGCCCATGACGAAGCCGTCACGGTCGCGGTCGTAGGGGCGCGAGGCGTGCTCGGGATCGTCGTTGCGGCGCGAGAGGGCCTGCATGGAGGCGAACGCGGCGATCGGCATCGGGTGGATCGCGGCCTCGGCGCCGCCACAGACGACGACGTCGGCCTTGCCGGAGCGGATCAGGTCCAGGCCCATGTGGACGGCCTCGGTGCCGGATGCGCAGGCGGAGACGGGGGTGTGGGCGCCGGCACGGGCGCCCAGGTCGAGGCTGACCGCGGCGGCGGGGCCGTTGGGCATCAGCATCGGAACGGTCATGGGCAGGACGCGGCGGGGGCCCTTTTCGCGCAGGGTGTCCCAGGCATCCAGGAGGGTCCAGACGCCGCCGATGCCGGTGGCGAAGGCCACGGCGAGGCGGTCGTGGTCGATCTCGGTGATCCCGGAGTCGGCCCAGGCCTCGCGGGAGGCAACCACGGCGAACTGCGTCGAGGGGTCCATGCGCTTGGCTTCGACACGGCTCAGGACCTCAAGGGCCGGGGTGGAGGCGCGTGCGGCGAAGTGAACGGGCAGTTCGTACTTTGCCACCCAGTCGTCCTCAAGCGTGTGCGCGCCGGAGACGCCCTTGAGCGCGTTCTTCCACATCGTGGGGACATCGCCGCCGATGGGTGTGGTGGCACCCAGCCCGGTAATGACTACTTTGCGTGCCATGGGATCACTCTCTGTCGGTGCGCCTGCCGTGTCCGGAACCGTGAAGGGGATGGCCGGGGCCTGCGTGGGGAAATCACTGGGGTCGTGCACTTGATGGTGGTGCTGGCGGTCCGGTCCGGGCGCTGCTGGAACGCCCGGACCGGCCACCGGGTCCGCCGTTGCCGGCGGAAAGCCAGACTTAGGCCTGGGCGTTGGCGATGAAGCTCACGGCGTCGCCGACGGTCTTGAGGTTCTTGACCTCTTCGTCGGGGATGCGGACGCCGAACTTCTCTTCGGCGTTGACCACGATGGTCATCATGGAGATGGAGTCGATGTCCAGGTCTTCGGTGAAGGACTTGTCCAGTTCGACAGCCTCCGGGGCCAGGCCGGTCTCTTCGTTGACGATTTCAGCCAGGCCGGCCAGGATCTCTTCGTTGTTAGCCATTGATGGCTCCTTTTCTAGTTGTTGCCCTAGGCTGCCGGTGAAATGCCGGCCGTCGGGGGCGGAAATGATTCAAACCGAGGGATTCGGCTTGGTGCGGGAAATGCGTGCTGTGCAGAGCTTGGGGGCAGATAGTGAACCTCATGCTCTGCAATGGTGAAACAGGTGAAACGTATTCAGTTCGGGAAGGCGGCGGCTACCTTCGGAAGCACTATCACCTGGGCGCCGAAGACCAGTCCGGCTCCGAAACCGATCTGCAGCGCCAGCCCGCCGCTGAGCTCGGGGTTTTCCTCAAGCAGGCGGTGGGTGGCAAGGGGGATGGACGCCGCGGAAGTGTTGCCGGCGTCGGCGATGTCGCGGGCGATCTTGACGGTCTCGGGCAGCTTCAGCTTCTTGGCCATCTCGTCGATGATTCGCATGTTGGCCTGGTGCGGGATGAAGGCGGCGAGGTCCTCAGCCGTGACGCCGGCAGCGTCCAGGGCCTGCTGGGCCACCTTGGCCATCTCCCACACGGCCCAGCGGAAGACGGTCTGGCCGTCCTGGCGCAGGGTGGGCCAGAGGGAGGCGTCCGTCACGGCGGCTTCCTCGGCGCTGACAGCGGCGCCGCGCTTGCCGGTCAGGGCTAGCTCGCGGATATCCAGCATGGAGTGGGTCATGCCGATGGCGTCCCACTTGCTGCCGTCCGAACCCCAGACCGACGGGCCGATGCCCGGCGTGTCGGACGGGCCGATCACGACGGCGCCCGCGCCGTCGCCGAGCAGGAAGGAGATGGTCCGTTCCGTGTTGTCGATGACGTCGGAAAGCTTCTCGGCACCGACCACCAGGACGTAGGTGGCCGCTCCGGAGCGCACCAGGGCGTCGCCCTGGGCGATGCCGTAGCAGTAGCCGGCGCAGGCCGCGGAGATGTCGAAGGCCGGGGCCGGCGTCGCGCCGAGGCGGTCGGCCAGGCTCGCGGCCGCGGACGGGGTCGCGTAGGGGTGCGTGACCGTGGAGACGATCACGGCGCCGAGCTGGGAAGCCTCGATGCCGGCCTTCTGCAAGGCCTCACGGGCGGCGCCTTCAGCCATGTCGATCACGCTGACATCGGCGGGCGCGCGGTGCCGGGTGATGATGCCGGTGCGCTGGCGGATCCATTCATCCGAGGAATCGATCCACTGGCACACGTCCTCGTTGGTCACGATGACGCTGGGCCGGTAGGCGCCGATACCCATGATGCGGGTGTTTTCCTGCACGGGCGCCTGCTTCAGAGTGGGAACGCTCATGCCCCTCCCTCCAGTTCTGCAAATAGGGCCAGGGCCGCGGAAAGATCGTCCGGGGTCTTGACGGTAACGGTCTTGACGCCCGGCATGCCGCGCTTGGCGAGGCCGGCGAGTGTTCCGGCGGGAGCCAGTTCAATCAGGCCGGTCACGCCGCGCTGCACCATCGTCTCCATGCAGAGGTCCCAGCGGACCGGGCGGGAGACCTGGGCAATCAGGCTGTCGACGGCGGCGCCGCCGTCGGTGACTTCCGCGCCGTCGAAGTTGGACAGCAGCGGCACTTGGGGGTTCCGCGGGTGCAGCGACGGGCGCAGTGCCTGCAGGGCGGCGCCGGCCGGGGCCATGTGCGAGGTGTGGAACGCGCCCGCAACCTTCAGCGGAATGACCCGGGCCTTGGCCGGCGGGTTCCCGGCCAGGGCCTTGAGCTGCTCCAGCGTTCCGGCGGCCACGGTCTGGCCTGCGCCGTTGAC
Organism: Arthrobacter humicola; assembly: GCF_039531445.1. NCBI lineage: Bacteria > Bacillati > Actinomycetota > Actinomycetes > Micrococcales > Micrococcaceae > Arthrobacter > Arthrobacter humicola. The sequence continues at coordinate 37,846 of NZ_BAAAQB010000042.1, forward strand.
GTTGGCCGCGGTGGCGCCGGAGGCCTCAATGGCCGCCAGGACGTCGGCCGGGTCGCCGCCCACGACGGCGCTCATGCCGGTCGGGGTGGCGGCAGCGGCGGCGGCCATGCTGTTGGCCCGTTCGCGGACAAACGTCATGGCTTCGGTTTCCGTCAGGACACCGGCCAGCGAGGCCGCGGTGATTTCGCCGACGGAGTGGCCGGCCAGGATGACCGGAAGCGTGCTGAGTTCGACGTCGAACAGTGACTTTGCGGCCACCAGGCCCGCGGCGACGATCAGGGGCTGCGCGACGGCAGTGTCCTTGATGGTTTCCTCATCGGAGGTGGTGCCGTGAGCGGTGAGGTCGATGCCTGCTATTTCGCTGAGGGAGGCCAGGAGGCCTGCGACGGGTGGTAATTCCAGCCAGGGGGCCAGAAAACCAGGGGTCTGGGAGCCCTGTCCAGGGCAGACGATTGCAAGCACGTAACCAGCTTTCCAAATTACCGCGTGAACATTCGTGTTTTCATGCACCAAGCTCACTGGGTCAGTTTGTAGGAAGTCTACAACGATTCAGGACCCGTTGCGGGGAGGCTGCCGCTCCGCGGGGGCCTTCGGCGGCGTCGAAAGCCGGCCCACCACGAGGGCGGTCTGGAGCACGAACGCCTCCCGCGGCAGGAGCGGGTCCCAGCCCGTGACGTCGCACACGCGCTTGAGCCGGTAACGCACCGTGTTGGCATGGACGAAGAGTTCCCGGGCCGTGGCCTCCAGCGAATGGCCGAGCTCGAGGTACGTTCCCAGGGTCTCCACAAGCCCGTTGGAGGCGGCCAGCAAGGGCCGGTAGATGTTCTTGACCAGCGAGCGGCGGGCGGCGTCGTCGCCGGAGATCACGCGCTCGGGGAGCAGGTCGTCGGCTGCCACCGGACGCGGCGCGGAGGGCCACGCCCGGGCCGCGGTGAGGCCGGCGAAGGCTGACTGGGCCGAACCGCTGGCCTCGAGGAGGGAGCCCGCCTCGGGGCCGTACACCACCGGGCCGGGGGCGAAGAGTTCGCTGAGCTTTAGGTACGCGGTCTCCCGGTCCTGGAGTCCGCCCAGGATGAGGATGAGGCGGTCGCCCTGGATCCCCACGAGTGCGTCCTCGGCGAAGCGCCCCGCGGTGCGGCGCAGTTCGCTGACGTAGCTGGCGCTCGGCTCCGACGGCGAATTCCCCACCATGACCGTGAACCGTTCCTGCGCCTTCCAGCCCAGGGCCGCGATCCGGGACCGCAGCGCGTCCGTGTTTTCGCCGCGCAGGATGGCATCGACAATCAGGGCTTCCAACCGGGTATCCCAGGATCCGCGGGATTCCGCGGCGCGGGCGTAGACGTCGGCGGCGGCGAAGGCGACCTCTCGCGAGTACCGCAGCACGGCCTCGCGCAGCGCGCCCTGGTCCGCTTCCGGGGCGATGACCGGGACCTGGTCCTCGACGACTTCCACGACGATCCGGATGAGCTGGAGCGCCTTTTGTAGGCTGATGGAGCGGGTCAGTTCGGTGGGGGCGGTCCCGAAGACGTCGGACAGGATCCACGACGGCGAACTCGGCCGTTCGTACCAGGTCACGAACGCCGCGATGCCGTTCTGGGCCACCATGCCCAAGGCGGAGCGTTCGTCCGAGTTCAGCCGGCTGTACCACGGCAGGGACTTTTCCAGCTGGCGAAGTGTCGTCGTCGACAACTGGCCCACGCTCGCCCGAAGCTTCTTGAGGGTCTCAGCCTTCTCCGGAGTCATCGCCCGCGAGGTCGGCTTGCGTTTTTCGGGAGTGGTGATCGGCTCTGCCATGCATCGAGCATACGGGGCGCGCCGTCCAAGCTCCATTTGTGAGAAGGCTACAACTGCCGTTGTCCTGCATCACACCGGCCCGCGCCGGGATCGCGGTGAGGCCCGCCCCCGGAGAGACGGGGGGCCACCCCGGTTAAACGCCGACGGCGG
>NZ_BAAAQB010000042.1:39882-41448 GCF_039531445.1 Arthrobacter humicola
CCGGCGGAGCGTCCGGTTAGGAGTCGCCGCCCGCGTTGCCGGTGGTGCCGGCGTTCACGTTGAGCAGCCGGTACTTCTCGATGGCCTGGGCCGGTGCCTGGGCATCGACTTCGCCGCGGCGGGCCAGCATCTGCAGGGAACGGACCACTACCGAGTGGATGTCGTTCTTGAAGAAGCGGCGCGCAGCGGCCCGGGTGTCGGAGAAGCCAAAGCCGTCCGCGCCGAGCGAGGCGAACTCGTTCGGGAGGAACTGCCGGATCTGGTCCGGCACGGCCTTCATGTAGTCGGTGACCGCAACGATCGGACCCGTGGCACCGGCGAGCTGCTGCGTGACGAAGGGGACGCGGGCCGGCTGGCCGGGGTTGAGGAAGGCCTCTTCCTCGGCGGCCATGGCGTCGCGGCGCAGTTCGCTCCAGGACGTCACGGACCACACATCGGCGGAGACGCCCCAGTCCTCGGCGAGGATCCGCTGGGCTTCGAGGGCCCAGGGGACGGAGACGCCGGAGGCAAGGATCTGCGTGCGCGGGCCGTCGATCTTGGCCGGTGCCAGCAGGTAGATGCCCTTGGTGATGCCTTCGACGTCGAGCTCGGCCGGCGCCGCCGGCTGGGAGATCGGCTCGTTGTAGACCGTGATGTAGTACATCAGGTTCCGGTCTTCGGAGTCGGGTCCGTACATCCGCTCCAGGCCGTCGCGCATGATCACGCCGATCTCGTAGCCGTACGCGGGGTCGTAGGTGACGACGGCCGGGTTGGTGGCGGCGAGGATCGGGGAGTGGCCGTCGGCGTGCTGCAGGCCTTCACCGGTCAGGGTGGTGCGGCCGGCGGTGGCGCCGATGATGAACCCGCGGGTCATCTGGTCCGCGGCGGCCCAGAAGGAGTCGCCGGTGCGCTGGAAACCGAACATCGAGTAGAACACGTAGATCGGCACGAGCGGCTCGCCGTGCGTGGCGTACGAGGTGCCCGCGGCGGTGAACGCGGCCACGGAACCGGCCTCGTTGATGCCGGCGTGCACGATCTGGCCGGAAATCGACTCCTTGTAGGCCAGGACGAGGTCCCGGTCCACGGAGAGGTAGTTCTGGCCGTTCGGGTTGTAGATCTTCGCGGTCGGGAAGAACGCGTCCATGCCGAAGGTGCGGGCCTCGTCCGGGATGATCGGCACGATCCGCTGGCCGAAGTTCTTGTCCCGCATGAGGTCCTTGAGCAGACGGACGAACGCCATGGTGGTGGCGGCCAGCTGCTTGCCGGAGCCGCGGTTCGCGACCTCGTACGTCTTCTCATCCGGCAGCGTGATCTCGCTGTGCTTGGACCGGCGTTCGGGGACGAAGCCGCCGAGGGCTTGGCGGCGTTCCATGAGGTACTGGATTTCGGGGGCGTCCGGGCCGGGGTGGTAGTACGGGGGCCGGTAGGGGTCGGCTTCGAGCTGGTCGTCGGTGATGGGGATGCGCAGGTGGTCGCGGAAGGCTTTGAGGTCCGCGAGGGTGAGCTTCTTCATCTGGTGCGTGGCGTTGCGGCCCTCGAAGTGGGTGCCCAGGCCGTAGCCCTTGACCGTGTGGGCCAGGATGACCG
>NZ_BAAAQB010000042.1:41687-42034 GCF_039531445.1 Arthrobacter humicola
ACAGGTCATCCCACTCCCGGCCCCAGACGACCTTGATCACGTTCCAGCCCGCGCCGCGGAAGAACGCCTCGAGTTCCTGCATGATCTTCCCGTTGCCCCGGACCGGGCCGTCCAGGCGCTGGAGGTTGCAGTTGATCACGAAGTTCAGGTTGTCCAGCTTGTCGTTCGCGGCGAGCTGGAGCAGGCCGCGGGACTCGGGCTCGTCCATTTCCCCGTCACCCAGGAACGCCCAGACCTGCTGGTCACTGGTGTCCTTGATGCCGCGGTTGTGCAGGTACCGGTTGGACTGGGCCTGGTAGATCGCGTTCATCGGCCCGATGCCCATCGAGACCGTGGGGAACTCCCAG
>NZ_BAAAQB010000043.1:0-69110 GCF_039531445.1 Arthrobacter humicola
ACACCAGATCAAAGAACTCAGTACGCGCATCCAGGGAAAACACATTGACCATCAAACGCTCCATCAATCAGAGCGTTGCAGCGACCATATGACTTTGCCCGCCCCGGAACAGCCATAAATGATAGAGCAACGATTCAGGTGCCGAGGGCCTGGACCCCGGCGACGGCGATGCCCACGGCAGCGGCGGCCTGACGGAGCTCCTCCGCGGTCACGGTCGCATCGAAGCTGAACCGCACGGCCGTCTGGGCGACCTCGGGTTCGATGCCCATGGCCAGCAGCACGGGCGACGGCGCGTCCGAGCCCGCCGCGCACGCCGACCCGCTGGAGCAGATCACACCCTGGCGTTCGAGTTCCAGCAGCACTGACTCGCCGCTGGTGCCCGGGAAGCAGAAGGAAGCCACGGCGGGCAGCCGCTCGGTGGGATGCCCGGTGAGGATGGCCCCGGGAACACCGGCCAGCACGGCCGCAATGAAGTCGTCGCGGAGGTTCGCGACGCGCCGGGCCGGGTCCTGAGCCGGTTCTGCCGCCACGTCGGAAGCAACGCCCTCGGCCGCTTGTTCCGCCGGTCGCGGCTGTGCGGCCCGGGCAAGCGTCAGTGCCGTCGCCAGCGCCACGGCTCCGGCGACGTTTTCCGTGCCGGAGCGGCGCCCGCGTTCCTGGCCGCCGCCGTGGACCAGCGGTTCCAGCCGGATCCGGCCGCGCACGAACAACGCGCCGCTGCCTTTGGGCGCGCCCAGCTTGTGGCCTGAAATGCTCAGCGCATCCACGCCCAGCGCGCCCGTGTCCAGCGGCAGCCAGCCGGCGGCCTGGACGGCGTCGGTGTGGAACGGGATTCCGCGGCCCCGGGCCAGCGCCGCGAGCCGGGCGATGGGCTGCACCGTCCCGACCTCGTTGTTGGCGTACATCACGCTGACCAGCGCGGTCCGGGGCCCCAGCACGGCAGCCAGCGCCTCTTCCGTGACCTGCCCGTAGCGGTCCACGGGAATCACGTCGACGCCGAAGCCATGGACGCGTTCGAGGTACCGGGCGGATTCTTCCACCGCGGGATGTTCGACGGCGCTGATCGCCACCCGGTCCAAGCCCGGATCGGCGGCGCGCCGGGCCAGGGCGATACCCTTGACGGCGAGGTTGTCCGCCTCCGTGCCGCCGGAAGTGAAGATGATCTCCCCGGACCGGCAGCCCAGGGCCTTGGCCGTCGTGGTCCGGGCCCCGGCGAGCGCCGTGGCAGCCGTGTCCCCCAGGGAGTGGTGGCTCGACGGGTTGCCGAACTCGCCCGTAAGGTACGGCCACATGGCTTCCAGCACCTCGCGGCGGACCGGGGTGGTGGCCGCGGCGTCGAGGAAGATCACGGCGGGCCTCAGCCCGCTGCCGGGTCGGCGGCGGGGGCGACAGCCAGCTCGATATCGAGGCCGAGGTCCAGGGCCGTGACGCTGTGGGTCAGGCCGCCGATCGAGATGACGTCCACCCCGGTGGCCGCGATGTCCGCCACGGTGGCGAGGTTGACGTTGCCGCTGGCTTCGACCCGGGCCCTGCCGCCTACCAGCCGGACGCCGGCCGCCAGATCGGACAGGGAGAAGTTGTCCAACATGATGGTGTCCACCCCGGCGGCCAGGACCGGCTCGATCTGCTCCATGGTGTCCACTTCCACCTCGAAGTGAGTCGTGTGGCCGAGCTGGGCCTTGGCGCGCCGCAGCACCTCGGTGAGCTTCGCCGGATCGCCCCCGGTGAGGACCGCCAGGTGGTTGTCCTTGGCCAGGACGGCGTCCGAGAGGCTGAAGCGGTGGTTGGCGCCGCCGCCGCAGCGCACGGCGTAGCGTTCCAGGACCCGGAGCCCCGGCGTTGTCTTGCGGGTGTCGGTGATCCGCGCGCCGGTACCGCCCACGAGCGCCACGAACTCGGCGGTCCTGGTGGCGATGGCGCTCATCCGCTGCACCAGGTTCAGCCCGACGCGTTCGGCCAGCAGCACGGCGCGGGCGTTCCCGGTCACCCGGGCCAGTGCAGTTCCGGCAGCAAAGGACTCGCCGTCGTTGACGAGGAGTTCGACGACGGCGTCAGGGTCGGTCAGCGTCATCGCCGCGGCGAACACCTCGCTGCCGCTCAGCACGCCGGGAACGCGGGCGTTCAATACCGCGCTCGCGCGCGCCTGCGCGGGGATGAGCGTCTGCGAGGTGATGTCGCCGTACGGGGCGTCCTCCTGGAGCGCCGTGTGGAGGACGGCCAGGACGGCGGCCTGGGGCAGGCTCCCGGCGAGCGCCGCGGTGCGGGAGGGCAGGGTTTCCGGGGCAGCGGTTGCTGTCATGGCTAGATCCTTTGCATGGAGCGGGCAGCGGCATGATGCCGGCCGCTGGAGGTCAGTGAGGCGGAACCGGACTGCACGGCAGCCTCGGCATGGTCTTCCGTGGGTGCAGTGTCGTTCGAGCGGGCGGCGTCTGCCAGGCGGGCGGCGTCTGCCAGGCGGGAGGTGTCCGCCCGGTAGTGGGCTCCGACGGACTGCGTGCGGTTCAGGGCAGCCGCCACAAGCAAGCGGGCCGCGAGGAGCAGGTTCCGGTCCTCGCGGGCGCCCTGGTCCAGGCCGGCACTGTCCCCGGCGGCAAGCCCCGCCGCCCACTGCCCCAGCTGGAGCGCGGCGGCGGCGAGCTCGGCGCCGGTGCGCGTCACTCCGGCAGCCGCGGTCATGAGCCGGCCGAGGGCTGCACGGCTGAAGGGAACCCTGGCGGCGCCGGTGCGTGGAGGAACAGCGGCCGCGGACAGGTCGAGGCTACCGGCGTGGACGTCCCCTCGAGCCGGTGAGAACCATGTCGTCTCCGGCGCGGGGGCACGCAGGAAGTCTTCGACGGCGCGGCGGCCGAACACGAGACCCTCCAGCAGCGAGTTGCTCGCCAATCGGTTGGCTCCCTGGGCGCCGGTGCGGGCGACCTCGCCGGCGGCATAAAGGCCCGGAACGGACGTGCGGCCCCACAGATCGGTGCAGACGCCACCCATCCAGTAGTGGGCGGCCGGGGACACGGGTACCGGCTCGGCGGTCCAGTCATACCCGGCGCCCCGGGTGGCGGCCGCGATGGTCGGGAACCGCCGGGCGAGGAAGCCGGTGCCGCGGGCGGACTCGATGCCGCGCGCGTCCAGGTAGACCGGGCTGTCCGGTGCGGCGCCCGTGGCGGCCAGGTGGAGGGCGATGCTGCGGGAGACGACGTCGCGCGGGGCGAGCTCGGCGTCCGGGTGGTAGTCCGGCATGAAGCGGTAGCCCGCGGAGTCCAGCAGCACCGCCCCCTCGCCGCGGACCGCTTCGGAGATGAGCAGGGCAGGCGGGCCGCCGGGGACCTCCTCGGCGGCAAGGGTGGTGGGGTGGAACTGGAAGAACTCGAGGTCCCGCACCGCGGCGCCGGCACGCCAGGCCAGGGCGAGGCCGTCGGCGGTCGCGACGGAGGGGTTGCTCGTGCGGGCAAACAGCCGGCCGGCACCCCCGGTGGCGAGGAGGACGCCGTCGGCGGCCAGCTGGTGGGTCCGGCCGCCGGCCAGATATTCCACGCCGGTGACCCGGGGCGGCGTCGTGCTGCCGGGCCGCGAGGGTGATCCGGGCTGGCCGTCGGGCCCGGCGTCGGTCAGGAGGTCCGTGACGAACGCGCTGGTCTCCACCCGGAGCAGGCCCTGGACGGCCCGTTCCAGGACAGCGGCGACCAGCCCGCGGGCGATGCAGGCGCCCGTCGCGTCCCCGCCGGCGTGCAGGATGCGCGGCGCGGAATGCGCGGCTTCGAGGCCCAGGGCCGGGCCGCCGTCGGGACGGGCGTCAAAGTGCACGCCGTAGCGGCCCAGGCCGGCGATGTCCCGGACGGCCTCCGTGCAGAGGACCCGGACGGCCTCGGCGTCGTTGAGCCCGGCGCCGGCGGCGAGGGTGTCGGCGATGTGGGCGGCTACGGAGTCCCCGGGGGCGGCGTCCTCGGCCGCCAGGACGGCAGAGACACCGCCCTGGGCGTAGAAGGTATTGCTTTGCTCCAGCGTCCCCTTGCTCAGGAGGACCACCCCGATGTCACGGCCGCTGCCGGCAGCCGCGTCGGAAGCGAGCAGCGCGGCGTAGAGCCCGGCAACGCCGCTGCCGACGATCACCAGCCGCCTGGTCACGGCCGCGCCGCCAGCATGCGTTCCAGCGCCACCTTTGCCGGGGCCGCGACGTCGTCCTCCACCGTGATGCGGTTGACCACTTCGCCCCGGACGAGCGCTTCCAGGACCCAGGCAAGGTAGCCGGGGTGGATGCGGTACATCGTGGAGCAGGGGCAGATCACCGGGTCCAGGCAGAAGATGGTGTGCTGCGGGTACTCCGCGGCCAGCCGGTTGACGAGGTTGATCTCCGTGCCGACGGCGAAGGTGGTGGGCTCCGTGGCGGCGGCGATCGCCTTGCGGATGAAGTCGGTGGAGCCGGCGGAGTCGGCGGCGTCGACCACCTCCATGGGGCATTCCGGGTGCACGATGACCTGCACGCCGGGGAACTCGGCCCGGGCCTTGTCGATCTGGCCGACGTTGAAGCGCTTGTGGACGGAGCAGAAACCGTGCCAGAGGATCACGCGGGAGTCCTGCAGCGCCTGTTCATCGTTGCCGCCGAGGTCCTTGCGCGGGTTCCACATGGGCATCCGGTCCAGCGGGACGCCCATGGCCTTGGCGGTGTTGCGGCCCAGGTGCTGATCCGGGAAGAAGAGCACGCGCTGGCCGCGCTCGAACGCCCATTCGAGCACGGTGGCGGCGTTCGAGGAGGTGCAGACGATGCCGCCATGCTCGCCGCAGAAGCCCTTGAGGGCGGCCGAGGAGTTCATGTAGGTGACCGGAATGACCGGAACCCGGCCGTCGGCGTCGGGTTCCGTGCCGAAAAGCTCCTCGAGCTGTTCCCAGCACTCGGTGACCGAGTCGATGTCCGCCATGTCCGCCATGGAGCAGCCCGCGGCAAGGTTGGGCAGGATGACGGCCTGCTCGGGCCGGGACAGGATGTCCGCGGTTTCGGCCATGAAGTGGACGCCGCAGAAGATGATGGCTTCGGCTTCCGGGCGGGTCAGTGCCGCGTTGGCGAGCTGGAAGGAATCGCCCACGAAGTCGGCGTATTCGACCACTTCGTCGCGCTGGTAGAAGTGCCCCAGCACGACGGCACGTTCCCCCAGTGCCGCTTTCGCGGCGCGGATGCGGGCGTCGAGTTCGGCGTCGCTGGCGAGCTTGTACTCCTCCGGCAGCTGCCCCTGCCGCGGGGTCGACGCCGGGGCGGCGTCGGCGGATGAGGCGCCGGGACCGTACGCGGGCACCCCGGCGAGGGCCTCGGCGAGGTCGAAGTCCCACGGCCCGCGCGCCAGGGCGGGGCTGCAGGTGTTGGCCGCCGCGCCGCCTGCCATGGTGGTGGCCTGTTCGCGCGTGATCAGCTGGATTGCCGTGTTGACGCTGCTCATGGTGTGCTCCTGTTGTCTGGGTCAAGGCCGGGGCGGCCGGTAAAGCGGTAGAGGCGGGGCGGGCGGTGCTTGCCGCCCTGCAGGTATTGGTCGGTTTCTTCGATTTCCGGCGTGGCCTTGACCTGCCGGCGGAAGTTGGCCGGATCGAGTTCGCGGTCCAGGACGGCCTCGTAGACTTCCCGGACCTGGGCGAGGGTGAAGTACTCGCCCAGCAGGTGGTACGCGATGGATCCGTAGGCCATCTTGTTGCGCAGCCGCCACAGGGCGTAGTCGATGATCGCGTTGTGGTCGAAGGCGAGCTCGCCGAGCCGGTCGGCGCGGAACCAGCGCACGTTTTCCGACTCGTCCGCGAGCGCGGCCTCCGTGGGCTGGACCAGCGCCCAGTACACGATCGAGACGACTCGCTGGGTGGGTGAGCGGTGCAGGCCGCCGAAGGCGTAGAGCTGCTCGAGGAAGTTCGGGGCCAGTCCGGTGGTCTCGCGCAGGTTCCGGGACGCGGCATCCTGGAGGGACTCGGAGTGCGTGAGCGGGCCGCCGGGCAGTGCCCAGAGGTCCTTGAACGGTTCCCGGATCCGGCGCACCAGCGGGATCCAAAGGGTGGGCCGTCCGGACCGCTCGCTGGGACGCAGCGCAAAGATCACGGTGGAGATGGCCAGCGACGGCGGGGCGAGCTGGCGCTCCGAGACGTTGGCAGCTGTCGTGTAAACGGCGATTCACCCCGCATTCCAGACTTCTGGGCGGTCCCCGTGGGGACCCCCGGAAGGTGCCGGCCCGACCGCCGGACTAGTTATAGTCAATGTGACTAGAACTAATTCTACGACCACTGGCTCCTGAAGCGAAATGTTGCGGGCCCTGCCGTCACTGCCGCCGCGGTTGGAAGCTCACGCCGGCGGGACAATAATCGGCGGTATGGATGCTGCGGACATTAGATACTGCTACCTCGGAGCGGCGCGTGCGTTCCTGGACCTGGTGGAACACGTGCCCGAAGCCGCCTGGACCAGGCCGGCGCTGGGCGAGTGGGACGTCCGCGCACTGACGGGCCACACGAGCCGTGCGCTGAGCACCGTCGAGACGTACCTCTCCACCCCCGCCAGCGGAGACAGGCTCGACGGCCCGGTAGCCTATTTCCTCGCGATCCGCGGTGGCGTACTGCCCGAGGCCATCGCCGCGCGCGGCCGCGAGGCCGGCGAAGCCCTCGGGCAGGACCCGGCCGCCGCCGTCAGGAAGCTCGTGGACCGGGTCACGGAACTCGTCGCGAAGACCCCGGACGACGCGCCCGTCGCCACCGCCGCCGGGGCAATGACCCTGATCGACTACCTGCCGACCCGCAGCTTCGAACTGGCCGTGCACGGCCTGGACCTGGCCCGCGCCATCGGCCTCCCGCCGCCCGATACGCTCTCCCCCGCTATCGCCGCGTCCCTGGAACTCGCCGGGGCCATCGGCGCGCGGCTGCCCTCGGCCCCGGACCTGCTGCTCCTGCTCACGGGGCGCTCCGGACTGCCCGGGAACCTCAGCGTCGTGTAGGGCCGCCGTGGATTCACCGGCGTCCGGCCGCAGCCTCCAGCAGCGGCAGGGTGCGCCCCTGGAAGTGGGTGTTGAGGACGATCACGGAGGAGGAGCGCAGGACGGTCCTGGTGCCGATCATGGCATCGAGGACGCGCTGGAGGTCTGAATTGGAGCGCGCGGCTATGCGGGCCATGAGGTCCGAACTCCCGGAGACTGTGTGGATTTCAATCAGCTCGGGGATCTGCGCCAGGGCCTCCACGACGGCGTCGTGCCCGAGGTCCTGGTTGATCGTGAGGGAACAGAACGCCACCACGGGGAAGCCGAAGTGCGCCGGATCGGGCTGCGGCACCCAGGAGCCGATCACGCCGCCGTCCTGCATCCGGTCCAGCCGCGACTGCACTGTGGCGCGGGCCACCTTCAGGACCCGCGAGGCTTCCAGGACAGAGGCCCTCGGTGAATCCGTGAAAAATCGGACAATCTTTGCGTCCAGCGGATCGACGTCCATGAATTCTTCCCTCCCAAGCAGCCCGGGCCGGACAAACCGTTGCCGAATTCCCGATTCAGTGAGCAAACTGCCACCATGCTCTCACGGCCTTGGCACTGCGGCAGCCGGAAAGGCCGGGCGAAAGACGGTAAATTCAATAGGTCCCATAAGGACGCCCAGATCAAAAACCACACGAAGGTTCGCCACATGACAACGAAGTCCACCGCGAAGTTACCCGCCGCCCGTCCGGCCCCGACCCTGGGGCACAGCATGAAGCCGCGGCAGCTGACCATGATGGGACTGGGCAGTGCGATCGGCGCCGGCCTGTTCCTCGGCTCAGGTGCCGGAATCCAGGCGGCGGGGCCGGCCGTACTGATCTCCTACCTCGTCGCAGGAACCCTGATCATTTTGGTCATGTGGGCGCTCGGCGAGATGGCCGCTGCCAACCCCAACAGCGGCGCGTTCTCCGTCTACGCGCAGAAGGCCATGGGCAAGACCGCCGGCGCGACCGTCGGCTGGCTCTGGTGGCTGCAACTCGTGGTGGTCATCGCCGCTGAGGCGCTGGGTGCGGCCGCCCTCCTGTTCACCGTATGGCCGGTGATCCCCGTCTGGGCGCTGTCCCTGATCTTCATGGCCCTGTTCACGGCGGTCAACCTCGCCGGCGTGAAGAACTTCGGCGAGTTCGAGTTCTGGTTCGCCATCCTCAAGGTGGCTGCCATCCTGCTGTTCCTCGGCATCGGCGCGGCCCTGCTGCTGGGCTGGCTGCCGGACGTCCCGTCCCCGGGACTGAGCAACTTCACCTCCAATTTTGCCCCGGCGGGCCTGGGCGGCATCGCCACCGCGCTCTTCGTAGTGATCTTCGCCTTCGGCGGCACGGAGATCGTCAGCGTCGCCGCGGCCGAGACGGAGAACCCGCAGCACAGCGTGGCACAGGCGATCCGCACCGTGGTCTGGCGGATCCTCGTGTTCTACATCGGCTCGGTATTCGTCATCGCCGCCGTCCTGCCCTCAACCTCGGCGGCCTTGAAATCCCCCTTCGCCGGCGTGCTCGACGCCGCCCGGATCCCCGGCGCCGGCGCCGCGATCACTCTGGTCGCCGTCGTCGCACTGCTGTCCGCCCTGAACGCCAACCTCTACGGCGCATCGCGCATGGTGTACTCGCTCGCCGAGCGCGGGGAGGCCCCGCGGTTCCTCTCGAGGCTCAACACGGCCCGGGTCCCCGTGCTGGCCGTCAGCGTCTCTGTCGCCTTCGGCTTCCTGGCCGCCGTCCTGGAGTTGCTCTTCCCGGACCAGATCCTGCCGGCCCTGTTCCAGCTTGTCGGGTCCACGTGCCTCGTGGTGTGGGGCTCAGCCCTCGTGTCGCAGCTGATCCTGCGCCGCCGCGCGGACCGGGACGGCACCCGGCTGCCGCTGCGGATGAAGGGCTTCCCCGGGCTGACGATCTTCGGCCTGGCGCTCCTGGCGCTGATCTTCGCCGTCGGCTTCAGTAGCCCCGAGAGCAGCAAGCAGCTCTTCAGCACCTTGGCCCTCGTCGCCGGCATCGCCGCGGCATGCTGGATCGGCGCCCGCGTCACCCGCAACCGGGCCGCCGCCCGGCAGTCCGAATAGCCTGGAGGGAGTGCCGCTTCGCTTCCGCGCAGCGGCACTCCCCCGGCACGGCCGTTGCGCCCGCGCGGCACCCCGGAGGCGGGGCACGGCCACGGCAGGCCGGATTCACGGGACGCTAGACAACTTGCCACATGTTTAGGCTTAGGGTGACGCAGAATTATGCAGTCTGGCCAGCAATACCTAGGCTGATTGCCCACCCTGCCGCCGGTGACTAGGGTCACAGGCATGGACACACTTCTCCCCGTGGCTTCCGGCGCCGATGCCGGGGCCCTTACTGCCGATGAGCTCCGCGAGCTCTATTCGCTGATGGTGGCCGTCCGGCACCTCGACACCTCGGCCATCGCCTGGCAGCGGCAGGGCATCATCCCCGGCTACGCGCCCGAACTCGGCCAGGAAGCCGCCCAGGTGGGCAGCGGCTACGCCGTGGACACCACCCGCGACTTCGTCTTCCCCACCTACCGTGAGATGGGCGTCGCCCGCACCATGGGCGTGGACATGGTGGCCTACATGTCCACCCACAAAGCCACGTGGCATGGCGGGCTGTACAACCCGATGGAATCCCGGCTGGCCCCGATCCAGGCGGTCGTCGCAGGTTCCGTGCTGCACGCCGTCGGCTGGGCCCACGGCCAGACGCTGGACGGGAAGGACGGCGTGGCCCTGACGTATTTCGGCGACGGCGCGTCGTCCCAGGGCGATGTCCATGAGGCCATGAACTTCGCCGCCGTGATGAAGGCGCCCGTGGTGTTCTTCATCCAGAACAACGGGTGGGCCATCTCCGTGCCCACCGAACGTCAGGTGGCCGGTGGTTCCGTCGCCGCCCGCGCCGCCGGGTACGGCATCCCGGCACTGCACATCGACGGCGACGACGTCGCCGCCGTCGTCGAGGCAACCCGCCGCGCCTTCGCGCACGCCCGGGCCGGCAACGGACCCGTTGTGATCGAGGCGATGACCTACCGCCGCGGACCGCACTCCACCTCCGATGATCCGGGCCGCTACCGCTCCCTCGACGAGGAGCGCGACGGCGCCGGCATCGATCCGCTCGAACGGCTCCGCCAGCGGTTGCTCGCCGACGGCATCGCCGACGAGGCCTTCTTTGCGGAGGCCCTCGCAGCGGCCAAGGCCGAAGAAGAACAGATCCGTACCGGCGTCCAGGCGCTCGGATCCCGGCCCGGCACTGAAATGTTTGACCTGGTCTTCCAGGAAACCACCCCTGCCCTGCAGGCCCAGGCCGCCAACTGGCGCGAGGAGTCCGAACATGTCTAACTCGATGCTTGAAAGCGATGCTGTGGTGGAAATTCCCGCATCAACCACCGTGATGTCCATGCAGCAGGCGCTCAACCGCGCCCTCGACGAGGTCCTGGCGGACAACCCGAGAACCCTGATCTTCGGCGAGGACTGCGGCCGGCTCGGCGGCGTCTTCCGGATTACGGACGGCCTGCAGGCCAAGCACGGCCCGCAGCGGGTCTTTGACACCCCGCTGGCGGAATCCGGCATCCTCGGCATGTCCGTCGGCCTGGCGATGGCCGGCTTCCACCCCATCCCCGAGGTCCAGTTCGACGGCTTCGCCTACCCGGCCATCAACCAGATCGTGTGCCAGATCGCCCGGATGAACTACCGCAGCCGGGGCACCATGCCCATGCCGATCACGCTGCGTGTGCCCAGCTTCGGCGGCATCCGGGCACCCGAACACCACGGCGAAAGCCTCGAGGCGCTCTTTGCCCACGTCCCGGGCCTGAAGGTCGTCTCGCCGTCGAACCCGCACGAGGCCTACCACCTGCTCAAGTACGCCGCGACGCGGCCGGACCCGGTCATCTTCATGGAACCGAAGTCCCGCTACTGGCAGAAGGGCGAGGTCGACCTCGCCAGGCACGATGCGGCCGGGGTCTCCCCCACCGGGGCCAAGGTCATGCGCGAGGGCCGCCACCTGACGCTCGTCGCGTGGGGCGCCATGGTGGCCCGCTGCCTGCAGGTGGCCGAGCTCGCCGCGGAAGACGGGATCGATATCGAGGTCCTGGACCTGCGCTGGCTCAAGCCGATCGACGCCGAGGCGCTGGCCGCCTCCGTGCACAAGACGCGCCGCGCCGTCGTCGTCCATGAAGCGCCGCTCACCTCAGGCCTCGGCGCCGAAGTGGCGCAGCTGATCACACAGAGCTGCTTCGGCACGCTCAAGGCGCCGGTGGAGCGCGTCACCGGCTTCGACGTCCCGTATCCCTCCGGCGATCTGGAAGACGAATACATCCCGAACATTGACCGGATCCTCTTCGGGATCCAGCGAGTATTGGAGTACAAACGTGGCTGAAATTTCCTTCCCGCTGCCGGATCTCGGCGAGGGCCTGATCGAAGCGACCGTGCTGGAATGGCTCGTTTCCCCGGGAGACCAGGTGGAGCGCAACCAGCCGCTCGTGGAGGTCGAAACCACCAAATCGGCCGTTGAATTGCCCAGCCCGCAGGCAGGTAAAGTGGTGCGTATCCACGGCGGGCCCGGTGACAAGATCAATGTCGGCGAGCCCCTGATTGTGTTCGAGGTCCCGGACAATACCGCCGGCATCGTGGGCACGGTCCCGAAGGAAGAGGCACCGAAGCGCCGGGTCCGCCTGAGCGCCGTACTTGATGAGGACTGACACCATGAGCGGCAGACACACCGGCGAACAGCATTCCCACACCGTGGAGGGCACCGACCCCCAGCTGTATGTGGAGGTGCATGAGCCCCAGAACGACGCCGGGCTCCGTCCGATCCTGCTGCTGCACGGGTTTTCCTCCTCCTCCAAGCTCAACTGGGAGGACACCGGCTGGCTCACCGCGCTTTTGGACGCCGGCCGGCGCGTCATCACCGTGGACCTGCCAGGTCACGGCCGCAGTGGCGCCCCCGAGGACATGGACTCCTACTCCCCCAGCCGGATCCGTGCGGACCTGCTCCAGATCGCGTTCGACGCCGGCGCGCGTCCCCTGCGCGACGGCGATCCGTCCAGCGGGCTCGACGTGATCGGCTATTCGCTGGGGTCCCGGCTGGCCTGGGAGTTTGGCGCCACCCAGCATGAGCTCGTGCACCGCCTGGTGCTGGGCGGGCCGAACACCGCGGATCCGCTGGCGGACTTTGACCTCGTGGCCGCGCAGCGGTACCTGGCCGACGGCACTCCGATCGCCGACGCATCGACCGCCGAACTGCTGAAGATGGCCCAGTTGCTGCCCAGCAATAACATTTTCGCGCTGCTCTCGCTCGTGGAGGCCATCAAGGGCGAGCCGTTCGATCCTGCTGAGGCAATCCCGCCCATGCCGATGCTGCTGGTGGCCGGGGAGAAGGACGACCGCGCTGCTTCCATGCCGGACCTCGCCGCCCTGGGGGCCAAGTCCGGCGCCATGGTGGAGCAGCTCACCCTGCCCGGCCGTAACCACACCAACGCCGTCACCAGCCGTGCCTTCAAGCAGGGGGCCATCAGCTTCCTGGCCGTCTAGGCCCTCCGAAGCCGCAGTGCCCAACCTTTTTGCAAGGTGCGCGTCCTAACGTGCCTCATGGCTGAAATCGGACGCCGCTCAATGTTGGGTCTAGTCGCAGCGGCATCGCTGCCGGCCGTTCTCCCGGTCCTGGGCGCTCCACCAGCTGCCGCCGCCGTGACCGCGCCCGAAGCACCGCTGGCCCCGGTCGCCTACGCGGTCCCGGACCGGGCACCCCTGACTGCGACCACCCTCACGGGAACGTCCCGGCTGCAGTCGGAGATCATGGTGGCCATGGACAGGAACCGGGTCCGGGGATGGAACTGCTACAGCGGCACTTTGAAGGAAACCCGGGACGAAGGGCTGACCTGGACAACTGTCAGGACGTTTGCCGGGGAGTTCGTCGAAGCCGTCGTTCCCCTGGACAACGGAGAGTTGCTGGTGTTCGTCCTGATTACGGCCACCAACATGCGGCGCGCATATGTGTCCAGCGGCTACGGGTCCGGCTCGGCCTCGTGGACGGTGGTCCTGAACGGGTCCAATCCCCAGGTCAAGTTTGCTTCCGCCTGGGGCTCGCCGTCCACGACAACATTGTCCTGGCCAACGAATACGGACCGAAATCCGGTTACACGTGGTCCGGTGGCACGGAAATTATCGCCGAGGGCAAGAACGCGCGTTACACGTATCTGTCCCTGGACTACGGCAGGACGTGGACGACAATCTTTGACCTGAATGCATGGCTGACGGCAAAGGGCCGCAGCACGAAGGGGCATCACCTTCACGGAGTGGCCTGGGATCCCTACTGGGACCGTATCTGGCTTAATTTTGGGGACAACATGTCCGGAGCCGGCTCCAACGGAGTCCTCTACTCCGACAACCTCGGGGCAACATGGCAGGAAGCCCACTACTTCTCGGGTACGAACGGAACGCAGACTGTGGGCATTCTGCCCCTGCCCCGCTGCGTCCTCCTGGCGGGGGATGTCAATCCTTCCGGACTGCACCGGATCAATCGCACCGAGGGCAAAATTCACACCGGGCAGTACACGCTGGATCTCGCCTATGACGCGCCGGCAAGTCTGGGTATGCATCTATGCCAGGGCATCAGCCGGATCAGGCGCGTGGGGGATGACGCGCCGGCCTTTTTTGGCTTCTGTCCCGATGTTGCCTCCGGGTACTCCTTTGTCATCGCAACGTTCGACGGCTACACGGTGACCGAAGTCTGGCGGGACAAGGATGCCCGGCCTGCCGGCCAAGGTATCCGGAACGTCCTGGGCCCGACCTTGCGCGGAGACCTCATCGTCGCCTCAAACGACGGCAGGGTGGCCGGGAAATGGTCCCAGTTCAAGGGCAGCGCCCCCGGGTACTAGAACAGCAACGCGGGGCCACTTGCGGCCCGTCCGAATGGTTCGGATGTCCCGCAGGTGACCCCGCGTCGCTGTTGTGCGGTTCTAGTGCTTGCTGAGGCCCAGCGGGCGGCCGCGGGTTTCGCCGGCCAGCAGGACGCCGACCGCGGAAATGACGCACAGGATCATGATGTAGATGCCGATGGAGCCCGTCCAGTGCGTGCCCTGCAGGAGCGCTTCGGCGATCATGGCCGCGAAGGCGCCGCCGAGAATGGCGCCGAACGCGTAGCCGATCGAGATGCCGGAGTAGCGGACCTTGGCGGGGAACATCTCGGCGTACATGGCGGACATGGGGCCGTAGGACAGGCCCAGGCCGATCGTGAGGACGAACAGCGCCACGCCGTAGAGCACGATGTCCTTGGTGTCGATGAGGGCGAACATCGGGATCATCCAGGCGAAGACGATCGCGTAGCCGAGCAGGAACGTCTTGACGCGGCCGATCTTGTCCGAGAGCCAGCCGCCAACCAGCGTGAAGATCAGCCAGCCGAAGGAAGCCAACGTGGTGGCCAGCAGGATCTGCGGGGTCTGCATCTTCAGCGTCTTGGTGGCGTAGGAGATGAAGAAGGCGATCAGCAGGTAGCCGGCGGCGTTGTTGCCGATGAAGATCATCGTGGAGTAAAGGACGGCCTTCTTGTGCTTGCGGATCAGCTCGCCGAGGGGGGCCTTGCTCTCTTCCTTGCGGTCTTGCATCTCCTTGAAGACGGGGCTTTCGGACACGGCGCGGCGGATCAGGTAGCCGACGACGATCAGCACGATGGAGAGCAGGAACGGCACACGCCAGCCCCAGGAGGCGAAGTCGTCCTTGGACATGCTGGTGTTCAGGAAGAACAGCAGACCCGTGGCGAGGATCATGCCCACCGGTACACCGATCTGCGGGTAGGCGCCGAAGAGGCCTCGCTTGCTCAGCGGAGCATGCTCCACGGCCATCAGCGCGGCGCCGCCCCATTCACCGCCGGCCGAGAAGCCCTGGATGACGCGGAGCGTGATGAGCAGGATCGGGGCCCAGACACCGATCTGCGCGTAGGTGGGCAGCATGCCGATCAGGGCCGTAGCGGCGCCCATCATGACCAGCGTAAAGACGAGCATGGCCTTGCGGCCGAGGCGGTCGCCCAGATGGCCGGCAACGATCGCGCCGAGCGGGCGGAACAGGAAGCTGATGCCGATGAGGGCGAAGGACAGGATCTGTGCCAGGCCCGGGTTGGATGCGTTCAGTGGGGCCAGGAACAACGGTGACAGCAGCGTCGCCGTCAGCTGGGCAAAAATAAAGAAGTCGTACCACTCGATGGTGGTGCCGACCAGCGTCCCGGCGAGGACCTTGCGTTCCTCGTGTTTGCTGCTGGGACCCGCTACTGAATCTACGGATGAAGTTACGGTCATTGGAACTCCGTTGCTGGGGGCAGAGGTACTGCCCGGGGTGGGTGCGAAGTGACTAGCTGGTGCCTCGTGGAACTCGTGCCGCAGGAGCTGCGGATCACTCTATTTACTGATCGAACGGTCAGTTGGTATGTAGGATACTACTATGAAAATGTGATATCCCGCACACATTTCCAGGGTGCGTCTTTCGCCCATCAGTCGGTGCGGGCGAGGAAGTCGCGGATCCGGGCGCGGACCGGCTCACGGTCGTAGCTGTTCACGAGGGCGCCGGCCATGCGGACCGGGTCCCCGAAGAAGAAGTACTCATAGAGCGACTGCCGGCCGGAGAACCCGGAAATCGAGGCGTCGAAAGCCAGCTTGAAGAGCCGGACGCGCTCGGGACCGGTCAGGGTCTTGCCCTGCAGGTACAGCTCGATGTCCGCGCGGGCCTCGCTGTTCACGTCCGCCTCGCCCGGCAGCGCCATGAGGCCCGACGCCGAGAACTTGCGGATAATCTGCGGGAAGCGCTGGGCGATCTTCGGGTACCAGTTGCGGGCGGCGTTCAGGGTGGACCACTTGGGCAGCATGACGCCGGCGTCGTTGAGCTCGGCGTCGGCCTCGGAGGCACGGACCAGCGCCCGGCCGATTTCGACGTCGATAATCAGCTCCGCGATGTCCTCCTGGATGTGCTGGAAGCCGTCGATGCCGATCGATTCGGCCAGCTCGGATGCCAGGCCCAGGAAGAACTCGCTCTTGGCGATGGTGCGGGTGACCACCTGGTGGGTCATGAGCGCGCCGGCGCCGGTTTCGGAGTAGAAGCTGTTGCACAGTTGCGGGTTGCCGAGCATGAAGATGCGCTCGTTGGGCACGAAGACGTGGTCGAAGACCGCGACGGCGTCCATTTCCTCATAGCGGGAGGCGAGCGGCTCGTCGTGGGTGCTGCCGCCGTTGTAGAGCGAGGTGCGGCAGAGGTAGCGCAGGCCCGGGGCATCGTTGGGGATGGCGAAGGCGTAGGAGTAGGGCGCGTCTTCCGGGGTGCCGCGGAGCACCGTGGACGGGAAGACGAGGAGCTCGTCGGCGATCGGGGCGATGGTGGCAAGCATGCGCGCACCGTGGATGACGATCCCGTCCTCGCGCTCCTCGATGATCCGGGCCGAGAGCTGGCCGCCGAGCTGCTCCGAACCGGAGACCGAGCGGTTCACCTGCGGCGGGATGAGGGTGTGCGTGGCCAGGACGTCGTTCTCCCGGGCCCACTCGTAGTAGTTGCGGATGTTCTCACCGAACTTCGGATCCGCCTGAGAGAACCACGTCTCGGCCGTGCTGAGCGCGGTGAGCGAGGAGTTCATGTAGTCCCCGGAGCGGCCAAGGAAGCCGTTGGAGGACTCGGCCCACGTGGAGATGGCCCGGCGCCGGCGCTGGAGGTCCTCAATAGTCCTCGGCACCAGGAAGGACGCGTTGACGAGGTCGCCGGTGCTCGGCGAGGTGTAAGTCAGCGCGTCCTGGTACTTCGGGTCGTGCTGCATGTCGAAGAGCCTGGCGTAGGAGCGGGCCACGTTGCGGAAGGCGGGGTGCTCGGCGATCTTCTCGCTGACCACCTCGCCGTCGATCACCACATGCGGGGTCATGGCGTTGAGCTTGTCCAGATACTGCCGTCCGGTGCGGATACCCATTGGTCTTTCTCCAGTCGTCGTTGAGCTGAGCGGTCTTGAAGGGGTGCGGGGCTAGAGCAGGTCTTCCATGCCCAGCTGGCTTTCCGGGATGGTGGTGAACGATCCGTTGGCGAACGCCAGGGCATCGCCGTTGCGGTAGTTGAAGTCCGCGACCTCGCCGATGTACAGGGTGTGGTCGCCGCCGTCGTAGGCCGCCCAGGGCCTGCACGCGAAGTAGGCGAGCACATTGGACAGCCGCGGTGCGGTCTCCCCTTCCACCCACAGCGGCTCGGGGCCGGGGCGGCCGGCGAAGTGCATGGCCAGCTGCCGCTGCTCGGCGCCGAGGATGTTCACCGTGAAGGGCCGGCCGGCAAGTTCATCGTGCGCCTTGGCGGTCCGGGCGATGCTCACCAGCACCAGCGGCGGGTCCATCGAGACGGACGTGAAGGAGTTGACGGTGATGCCGTGGCGCTTCGTCACCCCGTCGAAGGTGACGATCGCGACGCCGGTGGCGTACCTGCCGAGGCTGCCCCGGAAGTGGTTGGCCCGCGGGTCGGCCGCCCGGCCGTGGACACGCCCGGCGCCCGGGGCATCCCCGGCATGGTCGCGAGGCTCGGCAATCATCGATGATCCCTTGGGTTCGGTGGCGGTCTCCCAGGCTGCGCTTTCAGCGCGTGCTCTCACGGGCTGTAGTTGTCCTGGCGCTGTATTTTCTCTTGGGCTTTTTATACTTGGGCTTTTTATACGCTGGTGTTCTATAATCGAACAAATAGTTCCCATATAGAACGCTAGCGGACCGTGAGCCGGAACACAAGAGCCTCCGCGAACCCGGCTTACCGCGACCCCGCCCCTAGGATGGATCCCATGACCCCGAACGCCGGCAGCGCCCAGGCCTCCCCGTCCCAGACGCTCTCCCGCGGCATCAGGGCCCTGGAGATCCTTGCCGAAGCACAGCAGCCGCTCACCATCGCCGAACTCGCCGACGCCATGGGCGTCCACCGCTCCGTGGCCTACCGCATCCTGCGCACGCTCGAGGACCATTCGCTGCTGGTGCGCGACGACGGCGGCCGTGTCCAGCCGGGCCCGGGCCTTGCCGTCCTGGCGCGGGGCGTCTCGCGCAACCTGCAGTCCGCGGCCCTGCCGGAGCTGACCCAACTGGCCAACACCCTGACGATGAGCGCCTTCGTGGCCGTCTGGGACCGGGAGGAGTGCGTGACGCTGGTGACCGTTGATCCGCGGCACAGCGGCCCCGCCGTCGTGCAGCACCCGGGGTCGCGGCATCCCATCAGCGCCGGCGCGCCGGGTATCGCCATCCAGTCCGCCTTCACGGAGCAGGAGTGGCAGTCCCTGGCCCCGGGCATCCCGTACCGGGCCGAAGCGGCCGAGGCCCGGCGACGCGGCTTTGCGGCGAGCCACGACGAGGTCATTACCGGCGTGTCCTCCCTTGCGGTGCCGCTGCGCGTGCCCGGAGGCCGGCCGGCCGCCCTCGCGGTGGTCTACATCCGCGCGGCACAGGATCCGGACGAGGTCGCCGGCGCCCTGACTGAGGCGGCCCGGCGCATCGAGGCGCAGTTGGGCTAAACGCCCGCGCCCTGGCCCGTCGTCCTGTCCCAACTGACTCGCAGCCAGGGCCGTTTTCAGCGCTCAAAACGACCATAGCTGCTAGTCAGTTGGGGGGTGTTCTTCCCGCGTTGCCGGAGGACGACGACGGCGGCGGCCGTCCCCAGGAGCAACAGCGCCGTCGCGGCGCACACCGGCACGAGGAACGCCGTTGAAAACCCGAAGTTCTGGGCGAGCTGTCCGGCGATGGAGGATCCGAGCGCTGTGCCTGCGACGATGCCGCTGGCCAGGGCCGTCATGACCGTGCCGAGCTTTCCGGCCGGAGCCACGAGGCCGCCGATCGCGAAGACGGTGACCATGAGCGGGCCGACGGGCAGGCCCAGGACGAGCAGCACGAGGACCATGGGCAGTGCCGTCGCGGGCAGCAGCAACAGCGGAGCAAGGCCGGCCATGAGTGCCGCGCAGGCGATCCAGCGGGCGTTGACCGTGAGGCGACGGGGCCAGTACGCGACCGAGAGGGCGGCTGCGGCAGAGCTGAGTCCCATGGCGGCGTAGAGCAGGCCCGCGAGCTCGGACGTGGCGAAGCTGGCGGAGAAGGAGCTCAGCGCTGTCTGGGTGGAGCCGAAGAACGTGCCCATGCACACCATCGCGAGCACGGGAAGGGCGACGGCGGCCAGGGTCCGGAGGCGCCGTGGCGTCGGGGCGTCCCGGTCCCGCACCCCTGCCGTCCCGGCGACGGAACCGGCAGCGGGCCGCCGGGGGGTGCGGATGACGGCATGGTGCGTGGGGTGGACGGCGAAGGCGGGTACGAGGACAACGGTCAGTGCCGCAGCGAGGGCCAGCGGCAGCCACGGCGCGAGCAGGCTGGCGAGAACACCGACCAGTGCGGGACCAAGCACGAACGTGAGTTCGTCCGCGGTGCTCTCATAGGACAGGGCGGTGTCCAGGTCCGCGGAGGTTGCGCCGGCCGCGCGGCCGGCACCGGACGTCCGGGATGTCAGTGCCATCCAGCGGACCCGGGCGAGCGGGCCGACCTGCGGGCAACTGGCCCCGGCCACGAAGGCCGCGGCGAGCGCGGGGGCGGCGGCGGAAAGGTCCTGCATGCCGGAAATCAGGTACGCCGCGAGGATCAGGGCGACAATGGCCGCGGTATTGGCGATGGCGGACACCAGCAGCACTCCGCGCTGTCCGAGCCGGTCCGCGAGGACGCCCAGGACGGGAGCGCCCAGCGCGGAACCGATGCCGACGGCACCGGCTGCGGCGCCGCCCACGGCATAGGATCCGGTGACGGCGGTGACAAGGGTGAGGGCGCCGACGGTGAGCATGGCCAGCGGCAGTCGCGCGAAGAGCCCCAGCGGGATGAAAGTCCGCCCGGCCAGCAGCGGCAGGCGGGCGAAGCGGCCGCCCTTCCCGGGCGCGGGGGCGGGCAGCGCGGGGGCCTGAACGGCCGGTTCGGGCACGGTGTCGGCAGACGTGGTTTGGCCGGCCGAGGGGGTCGCGTCAAGAGCAGACGCCAGTGAAGACGGTGAAGGGGACATGGTTTCCGGGTTCGTTCAATGGTGCGCATCGTCCCTCCTCCCGATGCGCGCGACCCGGTAACGAGTCCATGGTAGCTGACCCGGCGCCGCGACGGCAGGTCCTGGTCAGGCCCGGGCGTCGTCGCTGATGTGCAGGGTGGAACCGTTGCGGGCCTTGACCACCTGGAGCTGGGTGCCGATGCGCTGCTTCATTTCCGCCACATGGCTCACGAGCCCCACTACCCTGCCGCCGTCCCGGAGGCCTTCGAGGGCGTCCA
This sequence comes from Arthrobacter humicola, assembly GCF_039531445.1. Taxonomy (NCBI): domain Bacteria; kingdom Bacillati; phylum Actinomycetota; class Actinomycetes; order Micrococcales; family Micrococcaceae; genus Arthrobacter; species Arthrobacter humicola. The sequence continues at coordinate 20,211 of NZ_BAAAQB010000043.1, forward strand.
TGACCTGTTCCAGCGCCTGGTCGTCGAGGCTACCGAACCCTTCGTCCACGAAGAGGGTTTCGATGTCCACGCCCCCGGACTCGTGCTGCACGACGTCTGCGAGCCCCAGGGCCAGGGCCAGCGAAGCCATGAAGGACTCGCCGCCGGAAAGTGTGGCGGTGTCCCGGCGCTGGCCGGTCCACTCGTCCACCACTTCCAGGCCGAGGCCGGACTTGGCGCCGCGCGCGGCCTTGGCATCGGTGTGCTGCAGGGTGTAGCGGCCGTCGCTCATGCCGATCAGTCGTTCCGAGGCGGCGACGGCCACCTGCTCCAGCCGGGCGGCGAGGACATAGCTGTTCAGGCTCATGCGGTAGGTGTTGTCGCCTCCGCCCCTGGCCGCCTCTGCCACGGCGCCAAGAAGCGCGGCACGGTCCCGCGGCGCCCGGCCGGCCGCGGCAAGTTCTGCATACTCGCCGGCGATGCGCCCGAGGGTCCGGACGGAATTTTCTGCCAGGCCCGCCGCGAGCTCGGCGTCCCGGGATTGGCGTTCCGCCGCCGCCGACGCGGCTTGGAGTTCTTCGAGGGCGGCCTCGCTGACCAGCTCCCCGGCGGCCCGCTCGGCGGCAGCCAGGGCGAGCTCCTCTCCGGCGAACAGTTCCTGGATCCTCGCGGCCTCGTCCTGTCCCGCCCGGATGGCGGCTTCGAGCCCTGTCGCCTCCGGAGCCGGCAGCAGGGCGGCCCGTGCCGCGGCTTCGGTGCTGAAACCTGTGGCGGGGAGCGCCTGGTCCAGCTGTCGGCGAGCCTCCGCGGTGCGGGCCCCGGCCTGTTCCAGGGCCGACTGGGCGGCGTCTGCGCGCTCCAGGATCGCTGTTGTTCCGGTGAGGGCTGCGAGCCGCTCCTCAAGGCTGGCGTGGCCGGCGCGCAACTTGTCCAGGGCATGCTCGAGAACTTTTGCCTGTTCGTCGACTTCGGCGATCGTGGACTGCGTCTGGGCGATGCCGGAGGCGGCCTCGGCCTTCGCCCGCTCTGCCGAGGCGATTGCCGTCTCGAGTTCTGCCAGCCGGGCCCGGCCGGCAGCAAGGTCCGTGGCAGCGCGGGCGGCATCGTCGGCCCGTTCACGGGCAAGTGCTGCATCGGCACGGGCTTCCTCGGGAGGCGTGCTGCCGCCCTGGGCCGCCAGCACGGCGACGTCCTGCCGGGCCTCGGCGAGTTCACGCCCGAGGGCGGCCAGCGCCGCTTCTGCATCGTCGCTGGCTTGCTGTGCGGCCTTCTCGGCCTCCGCGACGGCCAGTGCAGAGGCCGCGGCCGGAGCCGGCTCCGGGTGCTCCGGGCTGCCGCAGACCGGGCACGGCACTCCGGCGAGGAGTTGGGCGGCGAGCTCGGCGGCGGCGTTGGTGAGCCGTTGTTCGCGGAGGTCGAGCCAGTGCTGCCTCAGATCCTGGTGGTCGTTCCGGGCCGCTGCGTGACGTTCCGCGATTGCCGAGGACCCGGCCTCCGCAGTGAGGTAGCGGCCAACAATCGCCACGAGTTCGTCCGCCGCCGTGGCCTCCTTGGTGCGGAGCTGGGCTTCGGCGGCGAGCTCCTCAAGGGGGACGATTCCGGTGAGCAGCGCCTCCGATTCAGTGCGCAAGGCGTCCAGGGCCGCGGCGCCGGTCCGCTGCTGTGTTTCCAGGGCCGTCAGTTGCAGGCGCAGCCGGCTGCTGCGGTCGGTGAGCCCCGTAAGCCGGGATTCGTCGGGCAGGCGCTCGGTGAGCACGGCGCGCAGTGACCGCAGCTGTCCGAGGCCGTTCCGGAGGGCTGCGCTGTCGAAGGCTTCGGGCTCGCGGCCGGTGTCCGCCCCGGCATCGACGAGGTCCAGCCCGGCGAGCTCGGGGTCGGTGACGGCCGCGGACCTCAACTGCCGGGCGGCCTCCAGCAGGGCCGTTCCCGCCAGGTCCTCGGCGCCCCGGGCACTTTCGACGGCCCGCAGCTGGCCGCCGAGCACTTCGGCTTTCCGATGCAGGCCCAGCGTGATGGCTTGTTCCGCCAGGGCGGGTGCGGCGGCGTCGGCATCATTCCGGCGCTGTTCCGCGGCGGCAAGTTTGGCGTGGCGGCTGGCCCGCGCGGTGGCGGCTTCCAGCAGTGAGGCCTGATCCGCGGCGTGTTGCCCGGCTGCCGCGGCCGCGGTCCGGCGCCCGGTCGCGACGGCTGCCGCCGCGTCGTCCAGCCAGGCCAGGAGGGCATCGGGGGCGTCCCTGCCGGGGGCATCGGCCGGGTCGAGGTCGAGTGCCGCGGTTTCGGACTCGGCCTGGGCCAGCAGCAGGTCGAGCCTGGTGGTGAGGTTTGCCACCTCCGCCTTCGCGGTCTGCGCCTGCCGGGACAGTTCCTGCTCCACCGCCTCGAAGCGCTGGGTCCCGAAGAGGCTCTGCAGCAGCTCCAGCCGGTCGGATGCCTTGGACCGCAGGAAGGCGGCGAAGTCGCCCTGCGGCAGCATGACCACGCGGGTGAACTGCTCCCGGTTCATGCCCAGGACGTCGGCGATCTCGGCTCCGGCCTCGTCATTCCGGCCGGATTTCTCCACCCACACGCCGTCGATGCGTTCGCGCAGCAGCGTGTTGGCCTGCTGGACCGTATAGCCGTTCTTGCCCCGGGCGCTCGGCTTGTCCCAGGCAGGCGAGCGGGAAACTTCGAAGTGCCGGCCCTTGGCCGAGAACTCGCAGGTGACGCGGGGCTCGGCGGCGGCTTCCGCGTGGTCGCTGCGCAGCCGCTTACCGTCCTGCCGGGCACCGGGAACCGCGCCGTATAAGGCGAAGCAGATGGCGTCCAGGACGCTGGTTTTTCCGGCGCCGGTGGCGCCGTTGAGCAGGAACAGCCCGTGTGCGCTGAGACGGTCGAAATCGATCCGCTCCGTGCCGGCGAACGGGCCGAAGGCGGAAATCTCAAGGCGGTGGATCCTCACAGGGACACCCCTTCCAGGCGCACGGCTTCGAGGGCCTCGGCGAGAACCTTTGCTTCGGCGTCGGACGCGGGCCTGCCGCGGACGTGGTCGAGGAATCCGCAGCAGACGGAGAGGTCGTCGTCGGCCTCGGCCAGCCGGCTGCTGTAGCTGGCCTTCGGCGCCGCGCCGGGGCCGTCGGGATCGAACCCGAGCACCAGGGTGTCGGGGAACCGTGCCCGCAGCCGGTCCATCGCCTGCGCGGGGCGCGCGGCGTCCGTCAGCGTGATCTGGCAATAGGCGCCCTCCGCCCACGCGAATTCCTCCGACGCCAGGAGGTCCTCGATCTTCCCGCGCAGCACGGCAAGGGCCCGGGGTGCGTCCCACAGCACTTCGCGCACCTCGCCGATTCCATCGGCGTCGACCTCCACGAGCCAGCCGCCCTTCTTGTGCTTCGCTTCGGAGAAGGAGTAGGCCAGTGGCGAGCCGGAGTAGCGCACCGCCGTCGAGAGTTCCTGCCGGCCGTGCAGGTGGCCCAGGGCCGTGTAGCCAAAGCCGTCGAAGAGATCCAGCGGGACGGCGCCCACGCCGCCGATGCTCAGATCCCGTTCGCTGTCAGAGCTGATGCCTCCGCTGGCAAAGGTGTGCGCCAGGACCACCGAATGGACGGTCCGGGTCTCGCTCCGGCGGCTCACGTCTGCCCGGATCCGTTCTGTGGCGGCGCGTGTGACCTCAAAGTGGCTCGCGGTCTCGACGCCCAGCTGTTCAGCTACGAGCCGGGGCTCAAGCCACGGGATTCCGTAAATCGCCAGCACCGGCCCTGTTTGGTCCCCTGTATCCCCACCGGCATCCCCATCTGCGGCGTTGTCCGCTGCGGCATCGCCGAGAGGAAAGAGCACGGGCTGGTCCAGTTCGTTCAGCCGCGTGCGCAGGTGCACTCCCCCGCGCTCAAGCAGCCGTGAGGCGAATCCCAGCCGGATGGCGGAGTCGTGGTTGCCGCTCGTCAGGACAACTTGGGCGCCGGCTCCCGTGAGACGCACCAGCGCGTCATCGAGCAGGCCGACGACGTCGACACCCGGCAGCGCGCGGTCGTAGACATCCCCGGCGATGAGGACGACATCCACTGCCTCGTCCCGGACAAAGGTGACAAGCTGGTCGATGAAGTCGCGCTGGGCGTCCAGCATGCCGACGCCGTGGAAGGACCGGCCCAAGTGCCAGTCGGAGGTGTGCAGTAACCGCATATTCCTACGTTATCGGCTGGGGCCGACACTCTTGCGCCACCACCCCGCAGGAGTGACGGGGGTTACTCGCGGCCCTTACGGTCGAAGAAGCTGCGGGCCTCGTCGTCCCCGGCGCGGGCGGCGCCGGCCGGCCGTGCGTCGGCCAGCTCTGCGTTGTCCATCTCAGCATTCGCCGGCTCCGCCTCATCCAGCTCTGCATTCCCGAGCTCCGCGTCAGCCTTGTCGGCGGTGGCCTGGCCAGCGGGGGCCTTGCCGGCGGACTTGCCGCGCGCGGGCCGCGCGGGACGGGCGTCCGGCCGGGGAGCTGCCGGGGCCGTCGATTGGGCAAAGCCGCGGAAGACGAGTCCGGCGATGGCCGCACCCACCACGGGCGCTACCCAGAAGAGCCACAGCTGCCCCAGCGCATCCGGACCGCTGAAGATGGCCGAGGCCGTGGCGCGGGCCGGGTTGAACGGAACATTGCCGATCGCCTGCCCAAACTGCAACAGCATCGCCATCGTCAGGCCGACCGCAAACGGGGCCGCCGCCTTGGCGGGGTTCCGGCCGGCCGTGGTGGCCAGGAAGACGGCCACGAGCAGGGCCGTGCCAAGGACCTCAACGAGCAAGACGCCGGCCATGGGGACCTGGATGATCGAGTGCTCGCCGAAACCGGCCGTCACCGTGGCAAACGCGGCCTGGCTGTCGTCAATCTTCGGCACCGTACGCAGGACGCCGAACAGGGCGACGGCGCCGAGCACGGCACCCACGAGCTGGGCGCCGATGTACGCGGCGGCGTCGGCCAGCCCAATCCGGCCCGCGATGACGTTGCCGAGGGTGACGGCGGGGTTGAAATGGCCGCCCGAGATGTAGCCGACGGCCAGCATCGCCGCCGTGAGGGCCACGCCGGCGGCAAGTGCGGCGGGCAGCGGGTTCGACTGCGGAATGGTGAACAGCGGCACGCCCAGACCTGCGACCACGACGATCAGGGTCCCGAACGCCTCGGCGGACAGCCGGGCCAGGAGTGCCGGCCGGGGCGCATCGTCGCTGGCGGCCGGCGGCTGGACGCCGACGGTGTCGTGGGCTGGCACAGGCAGGGTCATGGTCAGGACTTCCTTTGCTGGTGGCGGCGCGCCCTGGGGCTGCAAGTGCGCCGTCGCTGGCCCGCCGCCGGGTCATGGACCGGGTACGGCATCGAGCCGCCCGGAGAATAGCTTCGCCAGCAGTCTGCCAGCGGAATCTGGATGTTCGCTGGGTTGCGGCTTAGCGCCCCAGCGCTACCGCGGCCACGGCGCTGGAGGCAAGGGCCATGACGGCGGCTGCGGCCCAGCGCAGCAGCGTTGCCGAAGGCGCGGTCGTGGACCTCCGGAGTTCGTGCCCGCGGACCAGCACGCACACGCCCAGAATCAGGGTGGCGGCCATGGCGACGAATGCGCAGACGCCCAGGTAATCAACACGCCCCGAAGGACCGCCCCGGGACGCCGCGAGCGCCCAGCTGCGCCAGATCAGCAGGTCCGCCACTATCAGGGCCAGCAGGGTCCGGCGCCAGGCCAGAGACGTCCGCTCGGGCTGCAGCCCGGGATCCCGGGCCTCTTCGGGGTTCACCGCGCCAGCAGGATCAGGGCGGCAAACACCAGAGCCGCGGCCGCGACGCCGATGGTCATCACCAGCATCAGCCCGGAGAACGGCAGCTCGCGGTTGTTCCGCATGGCCGCCTCCATGAGTCCCCACCGCTGGTAGGACAGTGCGGCCAGGCCGGCGCCCAGGAACGCGAGGATGACGCACAGAATAATCCGAATCGGTGCGGGAGCAATTTCCGGGGCCAGTTGGTCAATCGCCAGGGCCCCGGCAATCAGGGCCAGGGACGTGCGAATCCAGGCCAGGAACGTCCGTTCGTTGGCCAGGGAGAATCTGTAATCGGGCGTAGTTCCGGTCTTCCGCCACGTCGGTTCGCGCATTCGTGTCCTCTGGTCGTCCTGTGTGGCCTGATTGTCTTTCCTGGCCTGGCGACGGCACCACCGGCGGTTGCTTCGCCCGACCGCTGGACGGGTCCTAACAGCACCCTACCGGCGTTCATTGGGTAGTGCGCGCGGCGGCGGGTAAATTTGAAGACATGAGCACCGAGCCCGGGACCACGCCCGCACCAGCCCCAGCACCCGGCCCGTCACACTCCCCTGCCCACGGTTCGCGCATCCACGGCTGCCTGCTGGGCGGCGCGCTCGGCGATTCACTGGGCTACGCCGTCGAGTTCGACAGCATTTCCGCGATCCGCGCCCGGTTCGGCCCCGCGGGCCTGCAAGACTTTTCCGCTCTCGACGCCGCCAGCCCGTTTTCGGACGACACGCAAATGACGCTGTACACGGCGGACGGCCTCCTCGAGGCGCTCGAATGGGCGAACGACGGCGTGTCGGCCGACATCAACGCGTGCCTGTGGCTCGCGTACCTGCGCTGGCTGGGCACCCAGGGGGTCGCCGTGCCGGCGTCGGCCCCGGTCCAGCCGCCGCGCTGGATCGACGGCCAGGACGTTCTGAAGAACCGCCGGGCACCCGGCAACGCGTGCCTGAGCGGACTCGCCACGGGCGAGATGGGGACCGTGCAGCGGCCGGTCAACCCCGAGTCGAAGGGCTGCGGCACGGTGATGCGTTCGGCGCCGTTCGGCCTGATCCCCCACCTCGAGCCCGAGACGGTCTACAAGCTCAGCTCTGACGCCGCGTCGCTGACCCACGGACACCCCGCGGCACGACAGAGCGCCGGGGTGTTCAGCCTGGTCATCCATGCCCTGGCTACCGGACGCGGACTGCGCGAAGCCGCGGAATCGGCCCTCGCGCAGCTGTGCGGCGGCATCCTGCGGAAGGGCGAGGACCCGGACGCCGATGTGGTGTCCCGGCTGGAGGCGGCCCTGCGGCTGGCCGGGGACAAGCCGGGGCCCGGGGACAGGCTCAGCCCCGAGGACCTGGTCCGCGAACTCGGCGAGGGCTGGGTGGCAGAGGAAGCCCTCGCCGTCGCGCTCTACGCCGTGCTGGCCACCGCCCCGGGAACCGGGACAGAGACAGCGACGGCGGCCGGTGCCGCCGAGGAGCGCGCCGAGGCCCACTTCCGCGCGGCCATCGCCGTCGCGGTGAACCACAGCGGGGACAGCGACTCGACGGCGTCGATCGCGGGGAACATCCTGGGGGCGTACTACGGCGAGCAGTGTCTGCCGGCCGGCTGGCTGGCGGCCCTGGAGGCACCGGAGGTCATCCGGGGCATGGCGTCACGGCTGGCGGCTGTCACCGGCTCGTAGCGTCGCCGAGAACCTGTGCGCTTGGCGTCAGGTCTTCGGTATTCGTGCAGCGCGGGACCGTCCATCTGCCGTCACCTGGGCCGGCTTTTCCGCGGGACATGCCCAGTTTTGCCTCGCCGCAACGGGCATGTCCATTCCGGGTTGCCGCATCCCTCCGGACATGCCCGGTCGTGCATCACTGCGAACGGCATGTCCATCCGCCACTGCTGTGTGCCCAGGACATGCCCAGTCGGGTCCCACCGCGAGCGACATGTCCATCCCTGGCCGCAGCAGCTCGTGACATGCGCATTCGCGGTGGCGAGGACTGGACATATTGCCACTATGTCCAATCGTCAGAGCCTGCCGAGAACATGTCCGAGGCAGACTCGTCGGATCATTGGCGCGCCGGATCTCTGGCGGCGGGCCTTAGGCGCGCCGGAGCGAAATGTTGTTGCAGGCCTCGCAGACGTCCTCGGGGATGACCCCGCGGCGCTGCAGGAATCCGAAGATGGTGCAGCCGAGGCAGAACCCGGCGAATGCTTCGAGGGACGCCGCGGCGATCAGCACAGCCAGCAGGACCCATGCGGCCGGCGCGAGGCCGGCGGCCAGCAGCAGCGCGGCGGCCGTCGACACGGCGGCGCCGATGCCCTGCGCGAACCGCTTGGGCGGGCCGGCAACAAGCCGCGTGCGGCCGAGCCAGGGCGTGATGACCTTGACCGAGAGCTGCGCCAGCGGCGAGATCCGCGGACCGAACAGCACGCGCAGCCAGAACCCCGCCGCGATGATGGCGAGCCCCCAGCCGAAACCGGTCAGCAGGGTCGCTGCGGACAGCACCACGACCAGTGCCGCGGTGATGCGGGCGGAGTACTCGTTCACCGGGTTCGGGAACGCGAACACCTTGCCCCAGTCAATTCCGCGCTTCGACGCCACTGATTTCGACCGAGCGGCGGGAGTCTGTGCATCCATCAGTTTGCTCATCCGCCAAGGCTACGAGCGTGCGCGCTACAGGGGGAATGATTGTTGCGCCATGTGACTGCCGGCAGGTTTATGCCTGCCCAGGCCGGCGGGGTTATCCGGGCCTCGGGGCTGTCCGGTTCAGGCGGTGGCGGCGGCCACGTGCCCGCCGACCATCTGGAGGAATTCCCCCTCGGACAGGACTTCGATCCGCTGCCCGCGTTCGTGCAGTTCCAGGACGCGACGGGCCTTGCCGGTGATCCGGCCGGAGCGCAGGTCCGCGGCCACGAAGCCGTCGCCCACCACCAGGACGGTGGTGCGGGCCGTGACCCGGCTTTCGGGCCGGGCGCCGAGCTCGGCGGAGCGGATTTTGGCTTCGGGTCGGGGAATCGCCAGTTCGCCGGTGAACACGACGGTCTGGCCGAACAACGGGTGGTCGGGGCTGGCCCCGGCATTGGGTTCCGGGTTGGGCCCTTCCTCCGGCCAGCCGGCAACGAACCGGCGGCCCGACGGCGCCCCAACATTTCTCCCGGCGTTTCCCCCGGCGAGCGCTTCCAGTGCGGCCAGCGTGGCCTTGGACAAAGGGTCGAGCCGGGGGTCGAAGGCCGGCTGGTGCGAGACTGCCATGCCCAGGGACAGATAGAGTTCGGCAATGCTCGCCGCCCCGTTGCGGGCGGCGATGTCGATCAGGATCCCCGCACACGCGCGGGCGTCCTCGGCCGCATCATGGTGGTTGACCAGCGGCACGCCGGCTTCCTCGGCCGCGTACGGCAGCGAATTGGACACCAGCGAGTAACAGCGCCGGGACAGCACCACCGTGCAGACGTAATCGTAGGCGGGACCGGGCAGTCCGGACACCTCCAGGCCCGAGCGGATCACGCCGAGGTCGAACGCCGCGTTATGGGCCGCCAGCACATCGCCGCCGATGAACGCCCCGATCTCGGGGAACAGCGCCCCGAAGCGCGGCAGGCCGGCCACCTGGTCCGGGCGGATGCCGTGGATCCGGACGTTGTGGTGGTCGAAGGTGTCGTGGTTTTCCGGCGGCCGCATAAGCCAGGAGGCTTCCTCAACAACGACGCCGTCGCGGACCTTACTCAGGCCAACGGCGCACGGTGAACCGCGGAAGCCGTTCGCGGTCTCAAAGTCGATCGCCGTAAAGTCCAAACCCACGGCTCAACTTTACCGCCCGACGGCGGGACCTCCCGCACCGGCGCGGCCGGCCCCGCAGCACTGCAGGGGCCGGCCGGCGGCCGTCAAGTACCCTTAACGGGTGAACCTTATAGCTATGAGCGACTTTGCCGTGTCCGCCCTTGGCGGCGCCGGCCCGGTGCAGCCACATCTGGCCTCCTTCCTCCCCGACTGGCTCAACCCGCAGGTCTTCCTGGCGAATCCGGCCTTTGCACCGTGGGTGGTCCTGCTGGTCTGCGGCATCATCTTTGCCGAAACCGGGTTGCTGATCGGCTTCTTCCTGCCCGGCGACTCCATGCTGTTCACGGCCGGGCTGCTCGTGGCCACCGGCACCATCCAGGTCAACATCTGGGTCCTGACGGCGCTCATCATCGTCGCCGCGATCATCGGCAACCAGGTGGGCTACCTGATCGGGGCCACTGCCGGACCCTCCCTGTTCAACAAGCCCAATTCCAAGCTGTTCAAGCGTGAAAACGTGGAAAACGCGCACGCCTTCTTCGAAAAGCACGGCGGCAAGGCCCTGATCCTGGCTCGTTTCGTCCCAATCATCCGCACCTTCGTCCCGGTGATCGTAGGCGTCGCGCAGATGAGCAAGCGCAAATTCTTCACCTACAACGTGATCGGCGCGGTGCTGTGGGGCGGCGGCGTCACCCTCCTCGGCTACCTGCTCGGAGACAAGGTGCCGTGGGTCAAGGACAACCTCGACATCATCTTCATCGCCATCGTCCTGGTCTCCGTGATCCCGATCGCCATCGAAGTCATCCGCGGCGCCATCGCCAGGCGGCAGGCCGAGAAGTACGGCACGGACGTCGTGGAGGAGTTCATCGAGGAGCACGAGCCCGAAGAAGAGCGCAGGACCCCCTGACACACCGCACGTAAGAGGCGCCCCACAGTGTGGGGCGCCTCTCTTGCTTTAAGCACTCATAACGCCCTCAGCGGGCATCACACGGCACCTGCCGCGGCGGCCTACGTCCCGGCCAGGGCCTCGACGATGGCCGGCAGGAGTGCACGGAACGCATGGCCCCGGTGGCTGATGGCGTTCTTCTCCTCGGAACTGAGCTCGGCGCAGCTGCGGTCCAATCCGCTCGGCTGCAGGACGGGGTCGTAGCCGAAGCCGCCTTCCCCGCGCGGCTCGCGCAGGAGCATCCCCTCCAGCTGTCCGTACTCCACGACTTCCCGGCAGTCCTCGGCCGCGGACCCGGGCACCGCCAGCGCCGCGGCACAGACGAACGCGGCCCCGCGGTACTCATCCGGCACGTCGGCCAGCTGAGCCAGGAGCAACTGCAGGTTCGCGGCGTCATCTCCGTGCCGGCCGGACCAGCGCGCCGAGAAGATCCCGGGCGCACCGCCCAGCACGTCAACGGACAGTCCGGAGTCGTCGGCGATTGCCACGAGCCCGGTGGCCGCCGCCACGGCCCGCGCCTTCAGGAGCGAGTTTTCGGCGAAGGTCACCCCGGTCTCGGCGACGTCGGGGGCTCCGACGGCGCCGGCATCCACGACCTGCGTGTCAACGTCGAGTCCGGGCACCTGGCCGCGCAGCAGCTCGCGGAGTTCCCGCAGCTTGCCTTTGTTATGGGTGGCGAGGACCAGCCGGGGCGCCGTGCTGCCGGCATCCCGCAGGTCCGTGGAGGGCGCCTCCGTCACGGGGCTTCCGCCAGGGTGTCGCGCTGGATGGCGGCGAGCTGCTCCGTGCCCAGCAACGCCAGATCCAGGAGCTTGTTCAGCTCGTCGCGGTCGAAGGGCGCGCCCTCGGCGGTGCCCTGGACTTCCACGAATTTTCCGGAGCCGGTCACCACGACGTTCATGTCCGTCTCGGCGCGCACGTCTTCGACGTAGGGCAGATCGAGCATCGGCACGCCGTCGATGATGCCGACGGACACCGCGGCGATGGTGTCGATCAGGGGCTCGGCGTTCTTGGCGATCATCTTCTTCTCGCGCGCAAAGCGGATGGCGTCCGCGAGGGCCACGTAGGCGCCGGTGATGGCCGCGGTGCGCGTACCGCCGTCGGCCTGCAGGACGTCGCAGTCCAGTACGATCGTGATCTCGCCGAGGGCCTTGGTGTCGATGATGGAGCGCAGTGAGCGGCCGATCAACCGGGAGATCTCGTGCGTGCGGCCGCCGATTTTCCCCTTGACCGATTCACGGTCGGATCGGGTGTTCGTGGCCCGGGGCAGCATGGCGTATTCGGCGGTGACCCAGCCGCGGCCCTCGCCCTTGAGCCAGCGCGGGACGCCCTCCGTCAGGGAGGCCGTGCACAGCACGCGCGTGTTGCCGAACTCGATCAGGGCCGATCCCTCGGCCTGCTTGGACCAGCCGCGCGTGATGCTGATCGGGCGCAGCTGATCGGGGGTGCGGCCGTCGGCGCGGATGACGGGGACAGTAGGAGCTTGGGAAGTCATGTCTTTAGCTTATCGACTTGCCCGGCCCCGGCTGTGCCGGCGTCGAAACCGTGCCGGCGTCGAAACAGTGCCGGCGTCTACACGGTGTAGTGCACACCCGCGACGGCGACGGCCACGTCCTTGCCGAAGACCTCCTTGGCCTCGGCCATGACGGTGGTCGGGGATGTCCAGACGGGGATGTGCGTCAGCAGCAGCCGCCGGGCACCGGCGGCGACGGCGGCCTCCCCCGCGCGCTTGCCGGTCAGATGCACGTCCTTGATGGCGTCGTCGCGGCCTTCCTCGAAGGCCGCCTCGCACAGGAAGAGGTCGGCGTCGCGGGCCGCATCCTCGAGTCCGCTGCAGGAGTCGGTGTCCCCGGAGTAGCTCAGGACGCGGGTGACGGGGTCGCCGACCTTGTCCGGTTCGGTGACCTCCACGCGGAGCGCGTAGGCCTCTTCCACCGGGTGGTTGACGGCGTACGGGGTGACGGTGAACGGGCCCATGGCCACGGGCTTGCGCTCGGACCAGTTACTGAAGTCGAATTCCTCGTGCATCCCGGGATCCAGGTCCAGGCCGTAGGCGGTGGCCATGCGGTCGGCGGTGGCGGCCGGTCCCCACACCGGAATCCGGCCCTTGCCCCAGCCGCCCGGCTTCCAGCGCACGGCAACATGGAGGCCGCACAGGTCCATGCAGTGGTCCGGGTGCAGGTGGGTCAGGAAGATCGCGTCAATGTCCTCCAGGTCCGTGTAGCGCTGGATCGCGCCCAGCGCGCCGCTGCCGATGTCCAGGACGATCTTCCAGTTCCGCTCGCCGTCGCTGGCGGTCAGCAGATAGCACGACGCCGGCGAGCCCGGCCCCGGAAAGGATCCGGTGCAGCCCACGATGGTCAGCTTCACAGCAGTGTTCCCCCGCCCGCGGATCCGCCCACGAAGTTGGAGATCCGCGGCCGGCCCGTGCCGGCCTGGGCGGCGGCAATCATCTCCGGGGTGATCCGGGCGAGGCTGCCGGTGGGGTACTGCGCCGCGACGTGGTCCACGTGGCGGACGCTGAGGACCTCGGGGCCGAGGAAGCGCCGGGCGAGGTGTTCGAACTGGGCGGCATCCCCGGTGGCAATGAAATTGTGCTCGGGGGCCGCGGCGTCCATGCGCTCGAGCCCGCTGGAGGCGAGGGCACGATAGACATCCTTGGCCGTTTCCTCGGCGCTGGAGACCAGCGTGACGTCCTCGCCCAGGACGAACGAGATCACGCCCGTGAGCAGCGGGTAGTGCGTGCAGCCGAGCACCACGGTGTCCACGCCGGCGGCTATGAGCGGTGCCAGATAGTCGCGGGCGACGGCGAGCAGTTCCGGCCCCGTGGTGATCCCGGCCTCCACGTAGGGCACGAACGCCGGGCAGGCCACTGACGTGATCTCCAGGTCCGGCGCGGCCGCGAAGGTGTCCTCGTAGGCGCGCGACCCCACGGTGGCCGAGGTCCCGATCACGCCCACCCGGCCCGTACGGGTCGCCGCGACGGCGCGACGCACCGCCGGCTGGATCACTTCGATCACCGGAATTCCGTACCGGGCGGTGTAGCGCTCCCGGGCATCGCGCAGCACGGCGGCCGAGGCGGAGTTGCAGGCAATGGTCAGCAGCTTCACGCCGGAGTCCACGAGCTCGTCCATGACGCCAAGGGCGTTGGCGCGGACTTCGGCGATGGGAAGGGGACCGTAGGGGCCGTTAGCGGTGTCGCCGACGTACAGGATGGATTCGTTGGGCAGCTGGTCGATGATCGACCGGGCCACCGTGAGCCCGCCGACGCCGGAATCGAAGACCCCGATGGGACGCGATCCCAGCTCCGATGCCGGTTCGGGGCCCGAGGGGCCTGTGGCGGTATTGCTCGTTGGGGTGTCCGCGGCAACAGCTGCGGCCGGGTCCATACTCGATGCTGAAGTCATGATTATTCGAGGATAGGACAACGCCTGCGGGGCGGCCATCACATTGTGGCGTGCAACTCGTGTCTCATGTGTCACACGTCCGCGCTCAGCGCCGGGCATCGAGCGAGTGCACCATCGCCTGGACCAGAGACTCCTGCAGCCACGTGGTGAAGTTGTAAACAAGCGCCAGGTAGCTTTCCACGTCCTCGGCCTGGGACCAGTCCTGCATGAGGTGGACGTTGTCCGCGTCGGCGTCGTCGCGGATGTCGAGTCGTTCGGCCAGGACCAGCCGGACATCGTTGAGGGCCGTGGCCCAGTGCCGGGCGTCGGCCGGGGTCAGGACAAGGTCCTCCCTGTCCAGGCTCAGGGCGGCCGCCTTCAACGCGCCGATCTTGCTTTCGCGCAGCGAGCGCTCGGTGTACCGGCGGAACTCGAGGGAGGCGTCGTCGTCGTTCTTCATCACGTTCGGCAGCAGCCGGCGCAGGGCCCGGTCCGAGGGCTCGCGGGCGTCGGCGTCCAGTCCCACCAGGGCGGCCAGCGGGTCCTCGTTGGCCCGCTCGGCCGGCTCGAGCATGGAGATGACGTCGGCAAAAAGGCTCCGCAGCAGTTCCCGTTCGGCCGGCTCCAGGTAGCCCTTGATGCCCTTGAGCCCGTACTTGAATGCCTTAGCCACGTTTTCCCTTGCCTTTGCCTGAACCGCTCCCGCTGCCGCCGGTGGCTTTTTCCACTGTCGCCCAGAGGCCGTAGCCATGCATGGCGACCGCGTGCTGCTCCACCTGTTCCTTGCTGCCGTGCGCCACGATCGAGCGGCCCTTCTTGTGGACCTCCATCATGAGCTTGTTGGCCTTGGCCTCCGAGTATCCGAAATAGCTGCGGAACACGTAACTCACGTAGCTCATCAGATTCACGGGATCATTCCAGATCACGAGGTTCCAGGGGATATCCGGGGCGGTCAGGACGTCGGTGGACGTCACCGTTCCGGTCTGGGTGCTCTCCCGTGTGTCGGGGCCAAGCGCAACGCTGAGGGTCATCTGTCCATTCTATGGGGATGCACACTAGAGTGAATTTGTGAGTTCATCAGCTGGCTGGGACCGTCCCCGCACGTCCCTGTACACCGATCATTACGAGCTGACCATGCTGCAGGGTGCTCTGCAGTCCGGTGCGGCCCACCGGAAATCCGTCTTCGAGGCCTTCGCCCGGAGGCTGCCGGACGGCCGCCGCTACGGGATCGTCGCCGGCACCGGACGCCTGCTGGAGGGTATCGCAAACTTCCGCTTCGGCGAGCCGGAACTGGACTACCTGCGCCGGACGAAGGTGGTCAACGACCAGACGCTGGAGTACCTGGCCGGCTACAGCTTCTCCGGCGACATCTGGGGGTACCCGGAGGGTGAGGCGTACTTCCCGAACTCCCCCGTCCTGATCGTGGAATCCACGTTCGCCGAGGCCTGCATCCTGGAGACCTACCTGCTCTCCGTGCTCAACCACGACTGCGCGATCGCCTCCGCCGCGTCCCGGATGATCACGGCGGCGGGAAACCGTCCGTGCATCGAAATGGGGTCGCGCCGGACACATGAGGAGGCGGCCGCCGCCGCTGCCCGTGCCGCGGTCATTGCCGGGTTCGACAGCACCTCCAACCTGGAGGCCGGATTGCGCTACGGGCTGAAGACCGTGGGCACGGCCGCCCATTCCTTCACGCTCCTGCATGACACGGAACGTGAGGCCTTCGAGGCCCAGATTTCCGCTTTCGGCCCGGAAACCTCGCTCCTGGTGGACACGTACGACGTCGAAAAGGCGGTCCGCACGGCCGTCGACCTCGCCGGGGACAAACTCGGCGCGGTCCGGCTGGACTCCGGGGACCTCGTGGCCCAGGCCCAGTGGGTCCGCCAGCTCCTCGACGAGCTCGGCAATGACCACACCAAGATCGTGGTGACCTCCGACCTCGACGAATTCGCCATCGCGGCGCTGCAGTCCGCACCCGTGGACTCCTACGGCGTGGGGACGTCGCTGGTGACCGGGTCCGGGGCCCCGACGGCGAGCATGGTCTACAAGCTCGTCAGCCGCACCGACGACGCCGGGGACTTCATTTCCGTCGCGAAGGCCGCCAAGAACAAAGCCAGCAAGGGCGGCCGCAAGTACGCGCTGCGCAGGCTCAACGAGCGCGGAACCGCCACCCAGGAAATCGTCGGTGTCGGCCACCACCCGGAGGATGACGGCAATGACCGTCCGCTCCTGCAGCAGTTCGTCAAGAACGGCGAGCTCCTGCCCGGGTGGACCGGCCCCGAGGGGGTCCAGCGCGCCCGGCGGCGCCACGCGGAGACCATGAGGGAGCTCCCCGCCGTCGTCAACCGGCTGCAACGCGGCGAGGCGGCAATCCCGACCATCTACGAGGAGGACTGAATGTCCCGCGCCCTGATCATTGTTGACGTCCAAAACGATTTCTGCGAAGGGGGTTCCCTCGCCGTCGCCGGCGGGGCCGCCCTCGCCGGCGAGATCAGCGAGTACGTCGACGCCCACCACAGCCAGTTCGACCACATCGTGGCCACCCAGGACTGGCACATCGATCCGGGGGCGCATTTCTCGGAGGAACCCGACTTTGTCGACAGCTGGCCGCGGCACTGCGTGGCGGGCACCCGGGGGGCCGAACTGCACCCGGACCTGGACCCCGAGTACATCCAGGCATACTTCCGCAAGGGCCAGTTCGCCGCGGCGTACTCCGGTTTTGAAGGACTCCTGGCCCCCGAGGACGACGTCCCCACCGGGGACCGGAAGCCCGGCGCCATGCCCGTCTCCGAAACCGGCCCCGGCGCCGAAGACGCCGAAGACTCGGTGAGTGCCTTCGCCGCCGGCGATGATGCCATCGGACTGGACGACTGGCTGCAAAGCCACGACGTCGAGGATATCGTGGTGGTGGGCATCGCCACGGACTACTGCGTGAAAGCGACCGCCCTGGATGCCGTCCAGGCGGGCTACTCCGTCACGGTGCTGCGCGGCTTGACGGCCGGAATCGCCGAAGACCTCGACGACGCCGTGGCCGAGATGGAGTTCGGCGGCGTCGATGTCCTCTGAGCCCGCCGCCGCAGTAGACTCGAAATCCTTGCCAAGTCGCCAGTCTTGCTATTTTGACCGTCCCGTAGAACCCCGGAGTACACCATGAAGAAGACCCTGACCGTCCTGATTGCCGCCGGAGCGCTGCTCGCCGCCGCCGGCTGCTCGGCTTCCCCGCAGCTGACCAACGAGGAAACCTGCGCCCGGGTCAAGACCGTGGTCTCCGCCCCGTCGGCGACGTCTGACAAAGCCGGCATGAACAGGGTCGCCAACCAGCTGCGGCCCATCAAGGCTGCCGCTTCGGATGACCTCCGGGCCCCGCTGCAGACCATCATCGAATACTTCGACGAGTCCGCCAAGCCCAACCCCGACGCCGCCAGGCTCGAAACCATGAAGGCCGATTACACCGCGGCCGGCCAGACCTACGGCAAGATCTGCGGCAACGGCCAGTAACCGGAGCGCAAGAGACTGTTTCACACAGCGAAGGGACCAGGCCATCGGCCTGGTCCCTTCGCTTTTGCTGCCCTGCTGAGCGGCGCGGGCGGCTATTTCCGCCCGATGAACCAGTCCTGAAGCTTCCGCAGTCGGGTCTGCAACTGTTCCTCGTTGGCCTGGGCGACGGCGGGGCCGCCGCAGACGGTCCGGAGTTTGGTGTGGATGACGCCGTGCGGGGTCCCGGTCCGGGCAGACCACGCCGCCACGTTCTTGGCCAGCTCGGTGCGCAGGTCCATGAGCATCCGGTGGTCTGGCACGGCCGGCACTGCCGCCTCGGGCGCGGCACCGGCCTGCGGGGCGCGCCTGTTCTTGCGGTTCAGCTGCTCGTGCTGGCGCTGGCGCAACAGCGTGCCGACCTGTTCGGCGTCGAGCAGTCCGGGGATTCCGAGGAAATCGAGCTCGTCCTCCGAGCCCACCTCGCCGCCGGTGCCGAACTCGCCGCCGTCGAAGAGCACGCGGTCAAAGGACGCCTGCGAGTCGAGGGCCTCGAACTTGCCCTTCATCAGTGTGTCGGAGGCCTTCTCCTCACGGTTGGCCTCGTCCATGAGCGAGTCCTCGGGATTGAACAGACCGTCGCCGTCGTCCTTCTCCGGGCGGTCCAGGGCGTGGTCACGCTCGGCCTCCATGGAGTTGGCCAGCGCCATCAGCTGCGGCACCGAGGGCAGGAACACCGACGCCGTTTCTCCGCGCTTGCGGGCACGCACGAAGCGGCCCACGGCCTGGGCGAAGAACAGCGGGGTGGACGTCGAGGTCGCATAGACGCCGACGGACAACCGCGGCACGTCGACGCCTTCGGACACCATCCGCACGGCCACCATCCAGCGTTTGTCGCCGGCGGAGAATTCCTCGATCTTGTTGGAGGCCTTGGCGTCGTCGGAGAGGATGACCGTGGGCGATTCGCCGGTGATCTTCTTCAGCTGGCCGGCATACGCCCGGGCGTCCTCGTGGTCGGTGGCGATGACCAGGCCGCCGGCATCAGGGACGCTCCGCCGCACTTCGCTCAGGCGCTTGTCCGCTCCGGCCAGGACGGCGGGGATCCATTCGCCGGCGGGGTTCAGCGCGGTGCGCCAGGCCTGCGAGGTGATGTCCTTGGTGACGGCCGACTCGCCCAGGGAGGCGGCCATTTCATCGCCCGCGCTCGTGCGCCAGCGCATCTGGCCGGAGTAGGCCATGAACATGACGGGGCGGACAACGTGGTCCCGGAGCGCCTTGCCGTAGCCGTAGGTGTAGTCGGCCTTGGAGCGGCGGATCCCGTCCCGGTCTTCGGCGTACTCCACGAACGGGATGGGCGAGGTGTCGGAGCGGAACGGGGTACCGGTCAGGGACAGCCGGCGGGCCGCGGGGTCGAACGCCTCGCGGAGGCCGTCTCCCCAGGACAGCGCCTCGCCGCCGTGGTGGATTTCGTCCAGGATCACCAGCGTGCGGGCGGCCTCGGTCTTGGCCCGGTGCAGCATGGGCTTGCTGGCCACCTGAGCGTACGTGACGGCGACGCCGATGAACCCGCGGCCGTGCTGGCCGTCGGCGTTCTTGAAGTTCGGGTCGATCGCGATGCCCACTTTGGCGGCGGCGTCGGCCCACTGGCGCTTCAGGTGGTCGGTGGGCGCCACGATTGTCACGCGGTTCACGACGCCGGACTCGATGAGCATGGACGCCACCCGCAGGGCGAACGTGGTCTTGCCGGCGCCGGGGGTGGCGACGGCAAGGAAATCCTTGGGATGGGTGCTGAAGTAGCTGTCCAGCGCCTCCTGCTGCCAGGCGCGCAGCTTCGGGGCGGTGCCCCAGGCGGCCCGCTCGGGATAGGCGGGGGGAAGCGTGGGTCCGCCGAAGAGTGTCTCTGTCACTGGGGCGCCCCCCATCCGCGCATGGCTGCAGCCGACGGAGAAACCCAATTAAGCACAAAAACACCAATCTTTTTCGGATGGACCGTGGGCAGTACAAATTCGCGGCAGCGCAGCGGCGCGCTGCCGTAGAGGAACATTGCACGGGCACTACAGGGCGCTTCCGGGGACTACAGAAGCGCCGCACCGTGACGGCTAACGGATCCTGTGCGGTCCGCTAGCCCTCACGTGCCGCTATTTATCGCCGGAGCCCTTGCCGCCGTCGTTCCCGGGGCGCAGGCCCTCGTAAACTTCCTTGCATTCGGGGCACACCGGGAACTTCTGGGGGTCGCGGCCGGGCGTCCAGACCTTGCCGCAGAGCGCGATCACGGGCTCGCCGGTCAGCGCGGATTCCATGATCTTTTCCTTGCGCACGTAGTGCGAGAAGCGCTCCCGGTCACCGGGCTCCACTTCCTGGCGCAGTTCCTCGCGCTCGATCGTGGCCGTTGACGTCCCGGCTCCGGAGAGCTCGCGCATCGGGTCGTTTTCGAGAGGATCGGTCATGCTAGTCATGACACCCATCTTAGCCGTTGGAAGCGCGCGGCCGGACCCGCGCGGCGCCCGCGGCGGGGCTGCGCGATGCCGGCGGCCGGGCTTAGAGGCCCTGCCAGGCAGGTTTATGGTCATAGCTGTGGCGGTAGTAATCGGCCAGCCGCAGGGAGGACGCCGCCGCCTCGTCCACGAGGACTGTGGCGTGCGGGTGCAGCTGCAGCACCGACGCTGCACAGATGGCGGAGACCGGGCCCTCCGCGAGATCCCGGACGGCCTGGGCCTTCTGCGCGCCGGTGGCGACGAGGATCACGTGGCGGGCGTCCAGGATGGTGCCCAGACCCTGCGTCAGGACGTGGTGGGGGACCTCGGCGAGGTTGCCGAAAAACCGTGAGTTGTCCCGGCGTGTCTGCTCGATCAGGGTCTTGATCCGGGTCCGGGACGCGAGGGACGAGCCTGGCTCGTTGAACCCGATATGGCCGTCGGTTCCGACGCCGAGGAGCTGCAGGTCCACTCCCCCGGCATCGCGGATGGCGTCTTCAAACCTCTGGCAGGCCGCGGGGATGTCTGCCGCGGCGCCGTCGGGCACGTGCACATTGGCGGGGCTGATGTTGACCCGGGCGGTGAATTCGCGGGCGATCACCTGGCGGTAGGACTCCGGATGGTCCGCCGGGAGTCCCACGTACTCGTCCAGGGCGAAGGCCCGGACCTGGCTGAAGTCCAGCCTGTCGCGCTCGTGCCGCAGCGCCAGCTCGCTGTAGATGGGCAACGGGGTGGAGCCCGTCGCCAGGCCCAGGACGGCCCCGGGTTTGCGGCGAAGCAAGGCTTCCACCGCATCGGCCGCCAGCGATGCGATCTGCTTGCTGCCCGGAAGGATGACAACTTCCATAATCCCTGCCTTCACCTGGCTTATCTGGCGTTCGGGTCTGCGCACTCCCAGCATGCACCCGTCAACGGTTGACGGCCAGTTGTGCCAGCAGCTCCGGTGCCCGGCGGTCGAGCCAGATTCCGCCAACCCTGACCCCGGTGGCGAACAGCGCGAGCCCCAGAACCGGCCCCAGGACCAGGGCGATCCAGCCGGGCACGGTGCTGCCTGTGATGAACTGTGCGGCCACGAGCGCCACTTCGGGCGCCACGAGGACCATGAGAACCGCCATGCCGCCGAGCTGCACGGCAAGGGTCTGGGCCACGTTGCCCGGCGGTTTCTTGAACGGGCTGTCTCCCGGCAGCGGGACGCTCACCGTGTAGCGCGCCGAGACCACGGAGGACAGGCCCAGCCCGCTGAACAGCACGCCAAACGACAGCCCCAGGACCGCGGGCAGCTTGGCCCAGTCACCCGTGACGAAGAACGGCCCCACGCTGAACAGGAGCACGACGGGCAGCGCAAAGCTCAGGCACGCCAAAGCCCGGCCGAGCCTGTCGTCGGCGCCGCGCACTCCGGTAGCCACGTGCAGGGCGAACGCGGTGCTGTCGTAGGACACGTCCGTCGAGATGGACCAGGCCAGGAGGAAAGCCGTCAGCGGACCGACAAACTGGAACGGGCCGTAGAACCCGCTCTGGCTGCCCTGGAACAGGAACAGCACGGGCAGGAGCGGCACGACGACGAGGGCGCCGGCGTAGCGGGGATCGCGCAGCCAGTAGTACAAAGACCTCGCGGCGACGGCCGCGGCCGGGGTCGCCGGGAGCACCCCGAACAGGCCCGGACCGCCGGAACGGCGCTTGGAGGTTCCCGCGTAAGGCGGGGTCACCAGGGCACGCTGCAGCAGGACCTTCCAGGCCAGGGCGAGCCCCGCCAGCGTGGCCACCGCGATGAGGAATTTCACGGCGGCTGCCCCGTAGTGGCCGGCGGCGAGCTCGCCGCCGAGCGAAAAGGCCGCACCGGCGGGTGTCCAGGACAGTGTCCGGGCCAAGCTGGCCAGGAAGTCGCCTGAACCTGCGATTCCCTTCGCGATGCCCGCCACGATGGGGCCCATGAGGACCAGCGGGATGAGGAAGGCGACGGCACTGATGTCCTTGAAGCGCCGGGAGCTCGCCAGCCCTGCCGTCGCGGTGGTCACGACCTTGGACAGCACGACGCAGCTCAGCACGCCCAGCACCGCGCCCACTAGCGCGCCGGCCGCGGCGGGCACGCTGCGGGACCAGGTGCCCACAGTGGCGAGCGCGACGATGGAGGTGGCAAGGCCCGGTATGCCAATCAGGCCGCCCAGCGCCAGCCCCGCCAGCAGTTGCGGCATGGGCACGGCGAAGGTGGTGAAGCGGGCCGGATCCAGGGTCATGTCGGCGGCAGAGACCGCGACCGGGATGATGGCCCAGCCCAGGAGTGCTGCCGCGCCGCCCAGGACCACGACCGTCTGGGCGAGCTCAATCTCCTGGCCGCGCAGGAGCAGCAGCCCGGCCACCAGGAGCCC
This sequence comes from Arthrobacter humicola, assembly GCF_039531445.1. NCBI lineage: Bacteria > Bacillati > Actinomycetota > Actinomycetes > Micrococcales > Micrococcaceae > Arthrobacter > Arthrobacter humicola. The sequence goes on from NZ_BAAAQB010000043.1 coordinate 42,329, forward strand.
GACGATTCCCAGGGCGTACAGGGTGCCGATGCCGAGGCCCACCAGCTGCCAGGGGCTGCGCCTCACGCTGTTGCGCAGGAGGGTCAGCTTGAGCCTTAGAAGGTGCGCAACCATTCCAGTCCCTCCGTGTGGTTGCGGCCGCCCACGAGCTGCACGAAGCGGTCCTCGAGGCTCGCCCCGGCACGGACTTCCTCCACCGTGCCGGCTGCGAGGACCCGGCCGCCGGCGACGACGGCGACGTGATCGCACATGCGCTGGACCAGGTCCATGACGTGGCTCGAAACGATGACCGTTCCGCCGGAGGCGACGTAGCGGTCCAGGATGTCGCGGATGTTGGCCGCGGAGATGGGGTCCACGGATTCGAAGGGTTCGTCCAGGACCAGGAGCCGCGGCGCGTGGATCAGTGCCGAGGCCAGGGCGATCTTCTTGGTCATGCCGGCGGAGTAGTCCACCACCAGCGTGCCGGCGTCGTTGCCGAGGTCCAGGGCTGCCAGCAGCTCCGCCACGCGCGCGGTCACCGTGTCCCTGTCCATGCCGCGCAGCAGGCCGGCGTACGTGACGAGCTGTTCGCCGCTGAGGCGGTCGAACAGCCGGACGCCGTCGGGCAGGATCCCCATCAGCTTCTTGGCCTCCAGCGGATGCTGCCAGACGTCCACGCCATGGACCAGCGCGGTCCCGAAATCGGGGCGCAGCAGTCCCGTCGCCATGGACAAGGTGGTGGTCTTGCCGGCGCCGTTGGGGCCGACGACCCCGTAGAAGGATCCGGCAGGAACGTCCAGGGTGATGCCGTCGACGGCGATTTTGTCGCCGAAGCGCTTGGCGAGGCCGAGCAGGGACAGGGCAGGGACCGTCGGCGCGGACGGGCCGTGCGGGGCTGGCTGTCCCTGCTGGTCAGGGGGTTGGTAAGTCATGACGCTAGACTAACTGCCCCCGGTCGCGAAAAGGATCGTCCGCAGGGCGTAGCTTCCCCCGCGCCCGCAACCGCCCCCGCAGCAACACCCCGCACCCACAACCGTGGAGTTCTAGAACGAATGCCGGGGTATGGCGCGCTCGTACTGCGGCGGCCAGGCAAGGTCGTGGCCGAGCTCGAACGCTGCCCGCAGCCACCAGTGCGGATCCCGCAGGGCGGCCCGGGCGATGAACACGCCGTCGGCCTGGCCGGTGGCCACCGCGTGCTCGGCCTGCCCGGCCGAGGTCAGGAGTCCCACCGTGCCGGTCTTGACCCCGGTTTCGCGCCGGATCCGGGCCGAGAACCCGGTCTGGTAGCCGGGACCGATCGGAATTTGCTGGTGCGCCACGGCGCCGCCGGAAGAAACGTCCACCAGGTCCACTCCATGCTCCGCGGCGGCACCGGCCAGCCGGACCGAGGCCTCGGCGTCGATCCCGCCCGGCGCCCAGTCGGAGGCCGAGATCCGCAGCAGCAGCGGCATGGAGTCGGGGATGACGCCGCGGACGGCGTCCACCACGGCAAGCGTCAGCCGGTTCCGGCCGGCCTCGTCCCCGCCCCAGCGGTCCGTGCGGTCGTTGACGAGCGGGCTCTGGAACTGGTGCAGCAGGTAGCCGTGGGCGCCATGGATTTCGATTGTGTCAAAACCGGCAGCGACGGCCCGCACGGCGGCGGCGGCGAAATCGGCGATCACGCCGTCGATCTCCGCGTCAGTCATGGCCGACGGCGGCGCGTAGCCGTCGAAGGCACCGGTGCCGGGGCCCACGGTGTCCCAGCCGCCCTCGGCCGCCGGTACGCTGCCCGACTTTCCGGAGAACGGCCAGTAGGACGACGCCTTGCGGCCGGCGTGCGCCAGCTGGGTGCCGATCCTGGTCTCCGCAGTGCCGTGCCGGTGCACGAAGGCGGTGATGCGCTCCCAGGCCGCGGCCTGGCGGTCGTTATAGATGCCGGCGTCGCGGGGGCTGATCCGGCCCGCCGCGTTCACGGCGTTGGCCTCGGTGAGGATCAGGGCCGCTCCCCCGGTGGCGAACGAGCCCAGGTGCATGAGGTGCCAGTCGGTGGGCACCCCCTCGCCGGTTTCAGGCTCACAGCTGTACTGGCACATCGGGGACACCCAGCCGCGGTGCTGCAGCCGCAGGGACCTCAGCTCCAGCGGCGTGAAGAGTGCGGATCCCACTAGAACAGCACCCGGGCCAGTCCCTGACGAGCCTTGGCGACGCGCTCGTCGCCGGTGCCCACGACGTCGAAGAGTTCGAGCAGCCGGACCCGGGCGGTCTCCCGTTCCGGGCCGAAGTTCCGGCCGATGAACGTCACGATCCGGCCGAGGCCGTCCTCGATGTGGCCGCCGGCGATGTCCAGGTCTGCGACGCCGAGCTGGGCGTCGAGGTTGTCCGGCTCATCGGCGGCGAGCCGGCGGAGGGCGTCGGCGTCGGGCCCGGAAAAGGACTGGAGGCGTGCCATGAGTTCCACCTGCGCCAGCCCGGCCTTGGCCTCGGCGTCGGAGGGCATCTCGTTCAGGGCCTGCCGGTAGGCGGCGGCGGCCGCGTCGTAGTGGCCGGCCTCGATCGCGTCGAAAGCGGCCTGGTGCAGCGGCGACAGCGGCGGAGCCTCCGGTTCCCCGCTGCCGGGACCGCCGGCGCCGATCCGTCCGGTCACCCCGTTGGCCGCGGCGACCTTGAGGAGTTCATCGAACAGGCTGCGCACCTGCTCCTCGTCGGCACCGCCCTGGAAGAGCGGGACGGGCTGGCCCTTGACGACGGCGACGGCGGTCGGCACGGCTTGGACCTGGAAGGCCTGGGCCAGTTGCGGAAAGGCGTCGATGTCCGCGGCGCCGAGCACCAGCCGGCCGTCGTAGCTTTCGACGATGTCCTCCAGGATGCCCACGAGTTGCCCGGAGTCCGGCGAATAGGAGGCCCACAGGGCGATCACCACGGGCACCTGCGCCGAGAGCTCCACCAGTTCCTGGAAGTTGCCTTCGGTGACGTCTACCCGCAGCGGACGATTGGCGTGCTCGGCCCCGCCGGCTGCCGGAGCGGGCGGAGCGTCGGCGGAGCCTGTCCGGCCCGCACCTGCAGCCGGCGGCGCGGGGCGCTGTTTCAGGGCGGAGAGATCGACGGCGCCGCGCAGGTTCAGCGGGTTGGCGGCAACTGGCGGGACCGGTCGGGAAGCTGGCGTTGTCATAGCTCCACTCTAGCCATTGAAGCCCCGCCCGGCGCCACCCGCGCCGCCGGTGGCGGCTACTTGAAAGCCGCCCCGACCAGGCCGCGGGTGGCGGCCACGAGCTTCATCGGATCCTTGGACCCGGCCGGCGGAACATAGACCGCCACCGACTCGGCGAAGTTGAGCACCATGCCGGTGCTCGTCTCCTTGCCGCCGGCCAGGGCAGCCGCGTCGTCGCCGATCGTGAGCTTGTCTCCCTCGGCCTTCGGAGTGCCGTCGAAGGAGAAGTTCAGGCGGCCCAGGACCAGCGCCCCGCCGTCGGCCGTACGGAACACGACAGTGTTCTCGGGGGCTACCTTGTGCGTGAAGGCAAAGGTGCCGTTGACGCCGGACGTGACGACGTCGGCCTGGTAGGCGAGGGTGTCGGCGATGTACGGGGAGGACTGGCCTTCGACGAGCTTGTCCTTGAAGGCGGAGTCGGCCTTGGTCAGGCGGTCACCCAGCCCGGCGAGCGCTTCCTCGCCGCTGTACAGCAGGCCCGACTTGTCTGAGGGTGCCAGCGTCTCCGTGCCGCCCCGCCCGATCGCCGGGAACGTGGCTCCGGGCTGCAGCGGCGTGCTGCTGACGAGCTTGTAGTTATCCCGCGGGGAGGCCTGCGTCAGGGTCAGCACCTGCGGGACAACGTTGCCTTCGCCCTGCGTCACGGCCATGACGGACCGGGGCCAGCTGCGCTTGTTGGTGACCACGGTGGTCAGGAGCTTCGTGGAGCGGACCGGCATCCGGGCCTCGTAGGAGCCCACCTGGGACCGGATCTTGTAATTCTGCGTACGCACCTCGAGCTCGGACTGTGCCACGCGCGGCTGCAGCTTGGCGGCGTCTTTGGCCGCGTCGCCGGCATCGACGGCACCGGCAACCTGTTCAAGGACGCGGCGGAACTGGGCGTCCAGGAGTACCGGGGCATCGGCGGCCTGGTCCGGACTGGAGGTGCCCGGAGTCGCACTGGCGGAGGCAGGGGCACTGGCAGCCGGAGCACTGGATGCCGGGGCGCTGGCGCTCGGCGAGGGGACCGGCGTCTGGCTGGCCTGGGCTGCCACGGAGGTTCCGGTGACGGCGGCGGCCGTCAACACGGCAACCACGACGCCGGTTCGGCGTGCGGTGCGGGCACCCCGCTTCTGCTCGGGCACAGTTTGTTCACGCAGAGTTTGTTCACGCACGGTTTGTTCCGGCGTGGTCTTTTCAGGCGTGGTCTTTTCAGGCGCGGTCTTTTCAGGCGTGGCCGGCTGCGGCGCGGTGTCGGGGGCAGTCTCTCCAGGGCCGGCCGGCAGCGTGCCGCCGGTTGAACCCCGGCTCCCGCGGCGTGCCGCGGCCTTGGCCTGCGCGCGGCGGGCGAACGGGCTGCCTTCACCCCCGCCGGTCGGGGTGCCGGAGCTCCGGTTGCCGGCCTTGGGCTTGAGGACCAGCAGTGCCACGCCGGCGATGATCAGCAGGCCGCCGAGCACCATGAACGGAATGGCCCAGGGCGTGGAGGTGTCGTTCGGGAAGGTCATCGTGATGGTGCTCGGGGCGGGCTTGGTGCCGTCCGTTGCGAGAAGGAGGGACCAGTCGCCGTCTGCCGGCGCGTTCCAGGAATAGTTCATTTCACCGCTGGCGTTTTCGGTGGTGACCCAAAGATCCGATCCGGCGGGCGACGGCGCGGTTGCTTCGCCGTCGGTATGCGTCAGCTGCAGCGCCGTGCCGTCGTCGGACACGCCGGCGACCGTGTTGTGCGCGGTCTTGCCCACCCAGGCGTTGACGTCGTCCGGGCGTCCTGCCGCCAGCATGAAGCTGCCCTCGCCCTTGACGTTGATCTTCACGGTCCCGGGGTGCAGCGTCCTCAGCTTCTCGTCGAAGACGGTCAGCGGCGCCGCAGTACCGGCCGGAGCGGTGGCCGTGATGGTCTCCGGAGGAGCCCAAAAGGTCTTCTGGCCAATTCCAGCCAGCAGTGTCAGGAGGCCGAGCAGCACCAGGGCGACTGCAGTCTTGAAACGCAAAATACACCAATCATCAGCGGACACGTAGCTTCAATAGTAACCGTTTTGTTACCCGCGAGTCAGATCGGCGGCCCGGCCCGCCCCCGTCCGGGGCCCCCGCGCCGGCGCCCCGCCCTTGAGCTGACAAGCCTGCTGATAGTGTTTGCGGTGATCATCACACCAGCGCAGCCGCCATGGCGCCGCAGAGAATTAAGGGCATTCACCGCAGTGACTGAAGATACGGATTCGTCCTCCGCAGGACCGGAAGAAGCCCAGGAATCCGGCAGCCAGAAACCTGCCCCGCAGCCGATTGCCTCCCGCCCCCGGGTGGCCGCCGCCGGCGTGCTTTTGTCCTTGGCCCGGCGGTTGCGTCAGCCCCTGCCGGGAGCCCAGCCGCGGCTCCGCTTCGAAATGCCTCCGGAGCACGAGGCCGGGGACGAAGGGGCAGCCGAGGCCGGTGACGCCGGACGCTTCGGCAGCCCCGGCCCCCGGATGTCCGCCCAGCATCCCCTATATATGGGCTTCATGGGCACGGTGGGCGTAGGCGTCGCACTCCTGGTCTACTGGATCGGCTCGAATACCACCCAGCTGCTCCTGTGGATCGTCACGGCGCTGTTCATCACCCTCGGACTGGACCCGGTGGTGCGCTGGCTCGAAGGCAAGAACGTCCCCCGGGCCGCCGGCATCCTCATGGCCGTTGCCACCCTGGCCCTCGCGGTCGCGGCGTTTTTTGCCACCCTGATCCCCACGATCGTGCAGCAGGTGACGCAAATTGTGCAGCAGGCGCCGAAGTGGGTCCAGGAGTTCGTTGACTCGGACTTCTTCCGGAGCATTGACCAGCAGTTCGGCATCCGGGACCGCATCACGCAGGAGCTCGAGAAGTTCGTCAACAACCCGGATGCCATGGGCGGAATCTTCGGCGGCGTTGTGGGCTTCGGCTCCACGGTGGCCAACGGGCTGTTCGGCGCGCTGATCGTGCTGGTCCTGAGCCTGTACTTCCTCGCGGCTTTGCCCGCCATGAAGAAATGGGGCTACCGGCTCGCGCCGCGCTCGCGCCGCCACCGGGTTCAAGCCCTGTCGGAGGAAATCACCGGCTCGGTGGGCAACTACGTGATCGGCCAGGCCGCTGTGGCGGTACTGAACGCCACCTTCGCCTTCATCGTGATGTCGATCATCGGCGTGCCGTTCGGAACACTGCTCGCGTTCGTCGTGGCCCTACTGGCGTTCATCCCGCTCGTGGGCGGCATGATTGCCGGCTGCCTGGTGACACTCGTTGCGCTGACGGCCGGCTGGCAGACGGCGCTCGTGTTCGCCATCTGCTACTTCGCCTACCTCCAGTTCGAGGCCTACTTCATCTCGCCGCGGATCATGCAGAAAGCCGTGGCAGTACCCGGTGCCGTCGCCGTCATCTCGGTCATCGCCGGCGGCAGCCTGCTCGGCGTGCTCGGCGCCTTGATCGCCATCCCCACTGCGGCGGCGGTCCTACTGCTGCTCAAGGAGATCTTCATCGCCCGCCAGGACAACCGCTAAGTCGTTTTCACACCGGAAAAGGACAGCCGCACCGTGGATCCACGGTGCGGCTGTCCTTTTCCGGTGCGGTTTTGATCAGGCGTGCGCCGTGGCCACCGGCCCGTCCCATTCCTGCGGCAGCACGGTTCCGGCGCTTCCGGTTCCGGCACTGCCTCTCGCGGCGCGTCCAGGGAGGACCTCGTCCACGATTTCGTTAAGCACGCGCCCGGCGTACTTTTCCCCCACCCACAGGTGCTTGGCGCCCTCGACGCCTACCACTACGGCCTGCGGGACGACGGCGAACCTCTCCGCTGCCGCCGCGGGCTGCAGGTAGTCGTCGTGTTCGGGGACCAGCACCTTGATCGGTTTGCCGGCCTCGGCCCACTCCTTCAGGTGCACGTCCGTGGCCCGGTGCAGCGGGGGTGAGAGCAGGACAGCCCCCCCGATCTCCGAGGCCACCGGCTCCGTGGCGCCGTACATGAGGGCGAGCTCGGTACCGAAGGACCAGCCAACGAGCCATCGGTTCGGCAGGCCGCGGTCCACTGCGAACCGAACGGCGGCCTCGACGTCGAGCCGCTCGCCGACGCCTTCCTCGAAGGCGCCCCCGCTGGTCCCCCGCGGCGAGGACGTGCCCCTGGTGTTGAAGCGCAGCACGGCGATCCCGGCCAGGGCCGGCAGCCGGTAGGACGCCTTTCGGTAGACGTGCGAGTCCATGAAGCCGCCGTGCGTCGGCAGCGGGTGCAGCGTAATGAGCGTTGCCTTGATCTCGCCCGATTCCGGGACCGCCAGCTCGCCCACCAGGCGGTGTCCGTCCGAGGTCCGGAGTTCGACGTTCTCGCGGCGGGCCGGCAGGACGGTGGAAGCGCGGATGGGGGTGGGCGCGGACGGCTGGGTGAAGACGTACGACGCCGGATCAAAAGTCATGCTGACAAGCTTAGCTATAACGCTTGGCGATACCTGTTACCCCTACCCGTCAGCGGTACCAGTACGTCCGTGACCGCCAGCAGTTGCTGTGCCAGTGCCGGCGCTCCGCGAGGCCAGCGGCGGCGCCAAAGAGGTGGTCCTCGGACCAGACCACCAGGTGGGCGATCCCGGGCAGCACGGCCGTGGAGCAGCCGGGGCAGATGTAGGTTTTCTCGGCACGGCTTGCGGTGATGGAGCGGACCATCCATTCGCCGTCCGGTGCGCTCTCCCGGCGGGCAAAACCCGAGCGTGCGCGCTCCAGATCAAGTTCCGGCGCCGGACCGTTCCTGGCTCCGTGTTTGGCACCGGAGCCTGATTTTCCTGACACGGTCTTTCCTGACACTGTGCGACGGGGTCGGTTGGAACGTGGCATGGTTCCATTCTGCCCCAGCCCGGCTGCCTCCCTGCTCCGCCGGCACAGACGGTAGAGTGGACCGGGTGCGTTTAGTCATAGCCCGTTGCTCCGTCGATTATGTCGGCCGCCTCAAAGCCCACCTCCCGCTGGCCACCCGGCTGTTGCTGGTCAAGGCCGACGGCTCGGTCCTGGTCCATTCCGACGGCGGGTCCTACAAGCCGCTGAACTGGATGAGCCCGCCTGCCTCGCTGCGGGTCTCCACCCCGGACGAGGTCGACGTCGAGGTCGGCGTCATCGAGCAGTGGACGGTCCAGTCCGCCAAGACCGATGACCGGCTCATCATCAACATCCATGAGCAGCTGCACGACACCTCCCACGAACTGGGCCAGGATCCCGGCCTGATCAAGGACGGCGTCGAGGCGGACCTCCAGCGGCTGCTGGCCGCGCAGATTGAACTGCTCGGCACAGGGTTCTCCCTGATCCGCCGCGAATACTTCACCGCGATCGGCCCGGTGGACATCCTCGCCCGGGACGCCGACGGCGCCACCGTGGCCATTGAGCTCAAGCGGCGCGGTGACATCGACGGCGTCGAACAGCTCACCCGCTACCTGGAACTGCTCAATCGGGACCCGCTACTGGCACCGGTCCGGGGGATCTTCGCGGCCCAGCAGATCAAGCCGCAGGCCAAGGTCCTCGCCAAGGACCGCGGAATTGACTGCGTCACCCTGGACTACGACGCCATGCGCGGCGTTGACGACAGCGAGTCCCGGCTCTTCTGAGTACGCCCCGCGGCAGGCTTTTCCGGGCGCAGATTCGCGTTAAGGGATTCTTTGCACAAAATTTATGCAATTCTCGCTTGCGCCCGTTGACCTGACGCAAGTGTCATGAAATTCTTATACGAGTCTTTGTGTAGGTGTTTTTTCATGCTCGCAAGACATGTTGCGAGCGTGAAGCTCCTGCCGCCACGGTCCGGGATCCGGGCCCGAAGCCAAGGTTCTTCTCGCAGAGTGACCAAGGCCGGTGTGAAGTGCGCCGGACTTATTCAAGATCCACAATGAGGAGAAACAAATGGCACAGGGAACCGTCAAGTGGTTCAACGCAGAAAAGGGCTTCGGCTTCATCACCCCGGATGACTCCGATGGCGATGTCTTCGTTCACTACTCCGAGATCCAGACCGGCGGATTCAAGACCCTCGACGAGAACCAGCGCGTTCAGTTCGAGATCGGCCAGGGCGCCAAGGGCCCCCAGGCTACCGGCGTGACGCTGGTCTAGTCTCCCGCAGGGAACTGCTACGGCAATTCCCGCAATAAATGATCCCCGGCATTAGTGCCGGGGATCATTTTTTTGCATTGTTGGGCGCCCTGCATTGTTAGGCGCCCTGCATTGTTGGGCTCCCTGTTTCGGCCGCACTGCTTTTGCGCGGGCGCCGCTGCGGCGGAACCAATGCTCGTCCGAATTGCCGCGCCGCAAATGCGCTAGCGCACCAGGGTCCGCAGCAGGCGTGCGCTCTGCCGGACGGATAACCCGGGAAGGTACGCCCGGCTCAGGGCCCTGCCCATCGCGGGCAGCTGCAGCGGATCCTGGTAATACAGGTACAGCGTGCGGTAGTCGGGTTTGAAGCGCGATTTGAAGGTTGCCAGCGACCGGAAGCCGTAGACCGGCTCCAGGGCTCGGCCCACGACGTCGAGGATTCCGGCCAGGCCCTCCGGTCCCGCGTCGCCGCGTCCGCCGTCCCCCGGCCCCGCGTCGCCGTCCCCCGTGCTTCCTCCCCCCGGGCCACCGCCCAAGGCACCGCCGCCGTCGTCGCCTTCCCGCTCCCCCGCATCGTCTCCGGAGCGGTCCTTGGCCAGCGGTGAGCCGGACAGGGAGATGACCTCCACGGTGCGCTTGAGCTCCTGGACGGCGGAGGCGATGAGGAACTCCATGACGCCGGGGAAAGCGTCCCCGCGCCGGCGCATGAAGTCCAGGGTCCAGCTGACGATCCGCCCGTCCTCGAACACCGGCAGCCAGCTGGTGACGCCGTGCACCCGTCCCGCGGCGTCCACGGCCAGGCAGCAGAGCACCTCGTCGTCGTCGAGCTCGTCCATGCTGCCGAGCGTGAAACCCATTTCGGGGACGTGCTTTTGAGCCGCCCATTCTTCGGAGACCTCGCTGAGCTGGGCGCGCAGCGGGGCCGGAAACCCGCTGTAGCGGCCCCAGACGGCCCGGACGCCGGTCTTCGCGGCACGGTTCAGGGCTGTGCGGACGTTCTGCCATTGCTTGCCCTTGAACTCGAGTTCGCGCACCGCAAGCCTGGTTTCCTGGGCCACGGCCACCCTGCGGAAGCCACGGGCACTCAGCATCGGCCAGAGACCGTCGGTGCAGGAGTAGAAGCACGGGATCAGGGCGTTCTCGGCGCAGTAACGCATGAAGCCGGCCGCGGTCTCCTGATGGAGCGCCGCGGGTCCGAACGGTCCGGCCAGCGTCAGGGCAACGTTGCCGTGCTGCTGATAGGCGATCCCGCCGCGACGGTCCGGCGTGAACCAGTATTTGTTCGGTTCCCAGAGCGCCATCCAGGACAGCGAGTCGCCGCCCTGGCGGATGAGCTCACGGGCCGTGTCCCGGTCCCAGGAACCGACGTCGGTACTGTTCATCCCGGTACCGTGAAGCCGCCGCCGCAGGACCAGCCAGACCGCGGCCAGGGCGACGCCCCAGAAGATGATGCCGGCATAGGCGAACAAGAAGGCCTCGACGGCGTTGCGGTTCTGGAACAGCCGGCTGTAGGCGCCGGGAATGGGCAGCGGCAGGTACTGCCGGGCCAGTTCCGCCACCAGGCCCAGCGGTCCGCCGTCGCGGTCCATCCCGCCGGCCGCCAGCCACGCCCCCGTGTAGGCGCCGGTGAGCGCCAGCCACGTGCCGCCGACCACAAGGGCCAGGGTCCGCCGTGCCTGCGGAGCCGTCTCCACCCTGAATTGCCGCCGGTTGAACCAGAGCAGCACCACGACCAGCAGCGGAACGGCCACGAGCGGGAGGACGTGGACGAAGCCTGAGCCCATCACGGCCGGGCCGGGCCGGTTGGGATAGTGCGGAATGCGGGCGAACAGGGCGAGGTACACGGCGGCCAGGGCCGTCACCCCCAGCTGGACAATGATGGCGATCCGCAGGGCAAGCCGGCGGCCCTGCCGCATGCCGTCCGCGCAGATCAGCAGGAGGACCACCGGGACGACCGCCAGCGCGAGGCCGAGCGGACCGGCGAAACCGGCACGGCCGGCCTCCAGGCAGTTGACGTCAACGGTACCGCCGCAGTTTTCCTCCAGCTGGCTCAGCGTGGGCAACGGGTTCAGCACGACGTCGCGCAACAAGGCAAGGGGCCCGGTGGGACTGCTGACAACGGCAGTAAGGATCGGTCCCACCGCGAAGATGGTCACCGTGAGGGCCAGCAGGTTCCGCGTTTCCCGTCCCGTTGAACGGTGGCGGTGCAGGGTGCCCCGGTCGCCCTGGATCCACCAGCCCGCGGCCAGGCCGGCGAGTGCCCCGCAGAGCCCCACCACAGTCTCCGCATGGCCCACGTAAAGCACCAGCAGTAGGGAGACGGACACGACGGCGGTCCGCAGGCGTCGTTGCCATAGCGTCGGCAGAAGCGCGCTGGCCGCCAGGACGACGGCAAGGACGGCCGCGTAGGGGCCGATCAACCGGGCGCTGACCATGAGGCCCAGCCAGCCGTCGCCGAGGTACCGGGCAAGCTGCGTGATCAGCAGGAACAGGGTCACAGCCGCGAACTGGCCCACGAAGAAGAACACGGCCGTCCGGAGCGTGCCCAGATGCCGCTCGGCGAGGCCCAGCAGCAGCAGGATCATGAGCGACGCGGCGAGGTAGGCCAGCAGATTGGTGGCGAAGAACAGGGAGGTGAACAGCGACCACCAGTGCCCTGCCTTCAGGCCCGGGGCGCTGACGGAAGCAATGGGCAGCAACGCGTGCGGCGGCCCGGACAGGAAACTGCCCGTGAGCGCCCCGATGGCAAGGAAGGCCGTGAGGACTGTCAGAGTGAACGGTACAGCCCGGAAATGCGCCAGCGTCCGGCGCACGCCCTGCTTCCAGACGCCCAGCCATGATGCGTCCACAGGCGCTAGCGCCAGGTGCCGACGCCGATGACCGGTCCGGCCTCAAGCCAGGAAGACAATCCCGTGTAGGCGTCGAACCGCATCGCAAGAAGGACCTCCTGGCCTTCGTAGCGAAGCTCCACGATCACGGCGTCAGGCTGGACCTTGAGGAGCTCTGATTCGGTGGGCTTGCGCCGGCCCAGCAGCTCCAGTGAGCTGCGCCGGAAGGTGTGCTTGGGACGGACACTCAGTGAGACCAGCCGGAACCACTCGAGCTCGTTGTCCTGATAACGACAAACCCCCATCTGCCAGCTTTTTCCAGCCGTGCAGATGGAGGCGTCCACCGTGCCGAGGGCACGCCGCAGATTGAAGCGGCGCACCCCCGAAAGACACAGTGCAAAGACCAGCAACGCAAACGCAGTTGCCAGGACGATGAACGGCAAACCAATATCGTTCATCAAGGTCGTGCTAGCGGATCCCCGCAGTAGCCGCTTCGCCCATTTGGGCGTTGTCAGCAACAATGACCACCCTGTTGTTGTCGACGGAGAAGAACCCGCCATCAACAACTACAGAGATGCGGTCACCGGACACCGGCTCGATTGCCAGCTCACCTTCGGCCAGAATCGCCAGCAGGGGCGAGTGGCCGGGCAGGATTCCGATTTCACCATCGCTGGTGCGGGCCTTGACCATCTTGGCCGCTCCGGACCACACGAAGTGGTCCGCTGCGACAATCTCAACCTCAAGCTCAGCCATATTACTTGGTCTGTTCCTGGATCTTGGCCCACTGGCGCTCGACGTCGTCCAGGCCGCCGACGTTGAAGAACGCCTGCTCTGCTACGTGGTCGAGGTCGCCGTCGCAGATCGCGGTGAAGCCTTCAACGGTGTCCTTGATGGACACGGTGGAGCCTTCGACGCCGGTGAACTGCTTGGCGGTGTAGGTGTTCTGTGAGAGGAACTGCTGGATGCGGCGTGCACGCGACACGACGATCTTGTCTTCTTCAGAAAGTTCGTCAACGCCGAGGATGGCGATGATGTCCTGAAGTTCCTTGTTCTTCTGCAGGATCTGCTTGACGCGGACGGCCGTGTTGTAGTGGTCGTGGCCGATGTACTGCGGATCCAGGATGCGGGAGGTCGACGTCAGCGGGTCAACGGCCGGGTACAGACCACGGGAGGCGATTTCACGGGAAAGTTCCGTGGTCGCGTCGAGGTGTGCGAAGGTCGTGGCCGGAGCCGGGTCGGTGTAGTCATCTGCGGGAACGTAGATGGCCTGCATCGAGGTGATGGAGTGGCCCTTGGTGGACGTGATGCGCTCCTGGAGGAGACCCATCTCGTCAGCCAGGTTGGGCTGGTAGCCCACGGCCGAGGGCATGCGGCCGAGGAGGGTGGAGACCTCGGAACCTGCCTGGGTGAAGCGGAAGATGTTGTCGATGAAGAGCAGCACGTCCTGGTTCTGCACATCGCGGAAGTACTCCGCCATGGTCAGGGCGGACAGTGCCACGCGCAGACGCGTTCCCGGCGGCTCGTCCATCTGGCCGAATACAAGGGCGGTGTCCTTGAGGACGCCTGCCTCTTCCATTTCGACCCAGAGGTCGTTACCTTCACGGGTACGCTCGCCGACACCGGCGAACACCGAGGTGCCACCGAAGTTGCGGGCAACACGGGTGATCATTTCCTGGATCAGCACGGTCTTGCCGACGCCGGCACCACCGAACAGACCGATCTTGCCACCCTTGATGTACGGGGTGAGGAGGTCGATCACCTTGATGCCGGTTTCCAGCATCTCCGTGGAGCCTTCCAGGGTCGCGAAGGCGGGAGCCTTGCGGTGGATCGGCCAACGTTCGGTGATCTGGAGTTCGGACTCGGCAACGTCGAGGGGCTGTCCCAGCACGTTGAAGATGTGTCCCTTGACGCCGTCGCCCACGGGCACGGAGATCGGGGCACCGGTGTCCACCACGCTGGTACCGCGGACAAGTCCGTCGGTGGCCTGGAGGGAGATGGCACGGATGAGGTTGTCGCCCAGGTGCAGGGCAACCTCAAAGGTGATGGTCTTGGTCTCACCGTTGAGAGTGATCTCGGTGGTGAGTGCGTGGTAAATCGAGGGGATTGCGTCAGCCGGGAATTCGACGTCGACAACCGGGCCAATAACACGTGCAATACGGCCGGTAGCACCGGACGTTGCGGCTACGTGTTCGGTAGCAGTGGCAGTCATCTCTCTCACTTCACTCAGTAGATGGCGTGGGGTTAAGTTTATCTTTTAGTGCAGGTACAGCTGGATCCGGACCCGGGCTGGCTAGGACGCGTTCAACGCGTCGGCACCGGCCACGATTTCGGAAAGCTCCTGCGTAATTTCAGCCTGGCGGGCAGTGTTGCGCAGACGCGTGTACTTCTTGATGAGGTCCGTCGCATTGTCGCCGGCGGACTTCATCGCCCGCTGGCGGGCTGCGAGCTCGGAAGCTGCTGCCTGCAACATGGCGGCGAAGATACGTGATTCGATGTAGCGCGGCAGCAGGGCATCGAGAACCTGCTCCGTTTCCGGCTCGAACTCGTAGAGGGGCAGCAGGTCCGATTCGGACGCGGCCGTCTCTTCGACAACTTCGAGCGGCAGCAGACGGACGACCGTCGGCTCCTGGGTCACCATCGACTTGAAGCGGGTGTAGACGACGTGGATTTCGTCGACGCCGCCCTCTTCGTAGGCGGCGGCGAAGTCAGCCAGCAGTGCCTCGCTGACTTCCCGAGCGGTCGCGAACTCCGGTGCATCCGTGTTGCCGGTCCATACGCGGTGGTACGGACGGTTCCGGAAGTCGAAGTACGCCTGCCCCTTGCGGCCGACCAGGAACGTCTTGACTTCCTTGCCTTCCTCGTGGAGCAGCTCGTTGAGGCCTTCGGCCTGCTTGAGGACGCTCGCCGAGTATGATCCTGCGAGGCCACGGTCCGAGGTAATAACCAGGACGGCGGCCCGGCGGATCTGCGCCGGCTCGGTGACCAGCGGGTGGTCAATTTCGCTCTGGCTTGCGACAGCAGAAACGGCACGCGTAATCGCGTTTGCGTAAGGCAGTGAAGCTGCTACGCGTGCGCGGGCCTTGCCGATGCGCGAGGTAGCGATCAGTTCCATCGCCTTGAAGATCTTGCGCATCGACGTCGTCGAGCTGATCTTCTGGCGGTAGACCCGGATCTGGGCTCCCATACTTATCCTTTCCTAAGATCCCGATGGCCGGGACTGCCGGAACCCGTGCGGGTCCCGGCAGTCCCTGCCAGCGAAACTAGCGCTTCTGCTTGACGATTTTTTCCTGGTCGACCTGATCCTCGCCGATGGGGGCGTGCTCCTCGTGCCCCGCACCGACCAGGAGGTTGTCTCCCTCGCCGAAGAAGCCCTTCTTGAAGTCCACGATCGCGGTCTTCAGTGCTTCTGCGGTGTCATCGTCCATGACGTTGGTCTGAGCCAGGGTCGTCAGGATGGAGGACTTGTGCTTGAGGTGCTCCAGGAACTCGGTCTCGAAGCGGTTGATGTCTTCAACCGGAACGTCGTCGAGGTAGCCGTTGGTGCCGGCCCAGATGGAGACGACCTGGTTCTCGACCGGGAACGGCGAGTACTGGCCCTGCTTGAGCAGTTCCATCAGGCGTGCACCGCGGGTCAACTGCTGGCGCGATGCTGCGTCGAGGTCCGAGGCAAACATGGCGAAGGCCTGCATGTCGCGGTACTGGGCCAGTTCCAGCTTCAAGGTACCGGAGACCTTCTTCATGGACTTGACCTGGGCGGCGCCACCGACGCGGGAGACGGACACACCGACGTCGACAGCGGGGCGCTGGTTGGCGTTGAAGAGGTCCGACTGCAGGAAGATCTGGCCATCGGTGATGGAGATCACGTTGGTCGGGATGTAGGCGGAAACGTCGTTCGCCTTGGTCTCGATCAGCGGCAGGCCGGTCATCGAGCCTGCACCGAGCTCGTCGGAGAGCTTGGCACAACGCTCCAGCAGACGGGAGTGCAAGTAGAAGACGTCGCCCGGGTAGGCTTCGCGTCCCGGCGGGCGGCGCAGCAGCAGTGACACTGCACGGTAGGCCTCGGCCTGCTTGGACAGGTCATCGAACACGATGAGGACGTGCTTGCCGCCGTACATCCAGTGCTGGCCGATTGCCGAGCCGGCGTACGGTGCCAGGTACTTGAAGCCTGCGGGGTCGGACGCGGGGGAAGCCACAATCGTGGTGTATTCCAGGGCGCCGTTGTCCTCAAGGGTCTGACGGACGGCCGCGATCGTGGACGCCTTCTGACCGATGGCGACGTAGATGCAGCGGACCTGCTTGGTGACATCGCCGGAAGCCCAGTTGGCCTTCTGGTTGATGATCGTGTCGATCGCGATTGCCGACTTGCCGGTCTGGCGGTCACCGATGATGAGCTGACGCTGGCCGCGGCCAATCGGGATCATCGCGTCGATGGCCTTCAGGCCGGTCTGCATCGGCTCGTGAACCGACTTGCGCTGGGTCACGCCGGGCGCCTGGAGTTCCAGGGCACGGGTGGTCTCGGCCTTGATCTCGCCGAGGTCATCGATGGGCTGGCCCAGCGGGTCAACCACGCGGCCGAGGAAGGCGTCGCCGACCGGCACGGACAGAACCTGTCCGGTGCGGTGCACTTCCTGGCCCTCTTCGATTCCGGTGAAGTCACCGAGTACGATGACGCCGATTTCGCGGACGTCGAGGTTCTGGGCCAGGCCCAGCGTGCCGTCTTCGAAGCGAAGCAGCTCGTTCGCCATGACCGAGGGAAGGCCCTCAACACGGGCGATGCCGTCACCTGCGGTTGTTACACGGCCGACCTCTACGCGCTCTGCGTTTCCGGGTTCGTAGGACGCCGCGAACTCGTTCAACGCAATACGGACGTCGTCGGCGTTGATGGTCAATTCGGCCATCTGCAGTCCCTGCTCTCCTGTTTTCGTGATCATCGTTGCACACGATGACCGGGGTTTCTTGTCGTTAGGTTGTGCTTGTCCGGCTAGCTAAGCAAGCTGACGCTGGAGTTCACCCAATCGGCCGAGGACGGAAGCGTCAACCACTTCATCCCCCACCTGGATCCGGATCCCGCCGATGAGTGCAGGATCAACGTTCATGTTGATCTTGAGCTCGCGCCCGTAGAGGGCGTTCAGCCCCACCTGCAGGCGACTGGTCTGGGTCTCCGTCAGCGGACGGGTGACGCTGACCGTTGCAATCCAGCGCTGCTGGCGCTTGGCGGCAAGCTCGGCGAAGCGGCCAACGAGCCTGGTGACCTTGAGACCACGCGGAGCCGTGACGGCCTGTCCGATCAGGACCTTCGCTTCCTTGCTCGCACCAGGTACGAGCTTCTCGGCGAGGGTCACCTTGGCGGCCGGGCTGGCCTGCGGCTCGGACAGAGCGCGCTGGACCTCGTGGCTGGACTCGACGGAATGGTTGAAGGCGAACAGATCGTTCTCCAGCGATTCCAGTCCGGTGAGTCCGGAGGCAGAGACTGCCGACTTGTTCTCGGCAACAGCGATGACCACCGAAGCGGCAAGAGTCTCGAGTGCATCGCCGATATCCCGTGCCGATGCCCAGCGGGAGCTGGCCAGTCCGCCCGCGATCTCAACAGCGTCGGCGGAAACTTTCCCGCCAAAGAGCTGCTTGACCAGCGCCGACTTTTCGTCACCGCTGCGGGACGGGTCAGTCAGGGCGCGGCGCAAGCCAGCCGAGCTGTCCACCGTACCCAGGATGCCGAAGAGTTCTTCTGCCAACTGCAGCGACGCGGAGGGAAGCTTGGCTTCCAGGGCCGCCAGCGCAGCGGCCAGCGATTCGCTCGATACACCTGCCATTACTTAGCTACACCCGCGTTCTGGTTCTCCAGATCTGCCAGGAAGCGGTCCACCACTCGGGCCGACCGTGCGTCGTCGCTCAGGGCCTCGCCGACGATGCGGCTCGCCAGCGTCGTGGCCAGCGTGCCGACCTCCGCGCGGAGGGACACAACGGCCGCCTGGCGCTCGGATTCGATCTGCGTGTGAGCCTGTGCGGTGATGCGGGCGGACTCGGCTGCCGCCTTCTCCTTCAGCTCGGCCAGGATCTGGGCACCTTCGGCGCGTGCTTCCTCACGGATGCGGTTGGCTTCGGTGCGGGCATCCGTGAGCTGCTGCTTGTACTCTTCGAGTGCTGCGGAGGCCTCGGCCTGGGCCTTTTCAGCCTTGGCGATGCCACCCTCGATGGCCTCGGCCCGCTCTGCAAAGGTCTTCTCGAACATCGGGACAACGTACTTGACCACGATGTACATGAGGACAGCAAAGCCGGCGAAGACGACAAGCATCTCCCAAGGATTGGGAACGAGGGGGTTCGTACCGCCTTCGGTGGCGGCTGAGATGATCGCTTGATGCATATTTCACCCGTCCTTATCTACTCGGTTCTGGATGTTCGGTTTGTTCTGTTTACTTGAGAACGAACGCGAAGACCAGGCCAAGGATGGCGAGGGCTTCAGTCAGCGCGAGGCCGAGGAATGCGATCGGCTGCAGGACGCGCTGGGCTTCCGGCTGACGTGCCACACCGTTGATGTAGGCGGCGAACACGAGACCCACACCGATACCACCGCCGATGGCGGAGAGGCCGTAGCCGATGAGGTTGAGGGAGCCGTTGATGGAGCCTTCCATTTTTCTTCCTTTCAAGATGCCACCCATGTGGCAGGTTGTTTGGGTTGCTTCATCCCCGTGAGGGGAAGTCTTTTTGTGCCGCCGGCCGTGTGCCTCAGGCGCTGAGCCTTGCGGCGGTACGCCCTGCGGCGCTGTGCCTAGTGGCTGTCGGCGTGCAGCGCGCCTTCGATGTAGATCGCGGTCAGCAGCGTGAAGACGTAGGCCTGCAGCACCATGATCAGCGCTTCGAGCATGTACATGGCGATGGCGCCGCCAAGGACGAGTACGGACGCGCCCTTGAGGAGGACATTTTCCTGCATTACCAGGAACTCAATGCCCGCACCGGAGATCATCATGATCAAGTGGCCGGCCAGCATGGTAGCGAACAGACGGAGGCTGTGCGTGACCGGGCGGACCAGGAAGTTGGAGATGATCTCGATCGGGACGACGATCGGGAGGATGTACCACGGGACGCCGGACGGAACCGTGGCCAGCTTGAAGTACTTCAGGCCGCTCTTCTTGATGCCGACGGCGATCCAGGTGATGTACACGATCGCTGCCAGCACGTAGGCGCCGCCGACGTGCGAGAAGGTCGGAAGCTGGATCACGGGGATTGCGCCGTAGATGTTGTTGACGAGGATAAAGAAGAACAAGCTGAACAGCAGCGGGACATACTTCATGAAGTCCCTGCCGCCGATGATGTCCTTGGCGATGCCGTTGCGGACGAAGCTGTAGGCGGCCTCGCCTGCGAACTGCAGCTTGCCGGGAACGAGCTGCTGCTTCCGCGCAGCGATCACAAAGAATGTAGCGATAATGACAACCGACAGGATTACCAGCAGCATCTGCTTGGAAAATCCTTCGGCTGCACCCCACGGGATGATAGCCGGCAGGTGAAGTTCTTCAATTCCAGGAGGCGTGAAGGTTCCAGAATCTTGGGCCGGGAGCGCAAGCGCGATCAACGCGTTTCCTCTCTGCAGTGTCCATCATTGGGCGTTGGGCGGGGACCGGCGACATTGCTGCCCGCCTCTCCCCCTGTGAAATTATTTGGCATTACTGTTCCTCGTCCTGGGACGGGCCACGTGCAGCATTGCCGTCATCAGCTGAAGTTCTGTTACTGGTGAGGCCGTGCATATGAGAAAGATAGAACCCTCCCGCAGCTCCAAGCAGAGCGCCTGCGAGCACAATCCAGCGGGTTCCCCACAGATTATCCAGTCCCCACCCTATCAAACTCCAGACGATGATTCCGCCAACAATGTAGCTAAAGACGGCGATTCCGGCGTTGTATCCGCCGTCGCTGCCGTCCATGGATACACCGGGGGCACCGGCTGTGGTTTTGGGTGTTTTGGCGACCTTATGAGACGGTCCGGCAAGCGGCTTGCGGCCGGTTTTGCGGCTAAACATCGGTGCCGCCTTTTCGGGGTTCGGGATCGTTGTAAATCTGGAGCCTGGCCCTGCTGAAACCGTAGATCTCGGCCGCCTGCCAGGACACCACGGTCACGACGGCGCCGATCAGGAACCAGCGGCCGTGCAGCCAGGCCGGAGCTCCGATGACGAAGAGGACCACGGCAAAGCCGACGACCTTGACGAAATACGTCGCGACGAACAGTCCGATCGCTCCGGAGGGGTTGTTGCGGCCGACGAAGTGGCCCACCGCGAGGCTGATGGCGAAGAACGCCATCACCAGGGCTCCCCCGAAGAGGGAGGACCAGAATCCCACGGCGCCGTTGAAGAAGAAGGCGGTGACGCCGGTCAGCAGCAGGGCGGCGGCGGACGCAGCGGAACCCATGGCCAGCAGTCTCAGCCACAGGGATTTTGTGGGGCCGGAGACACCAACGGGTCCGTTGCCGGAAGCGGATTCCGGTTCGGCGTTGGAGGTCATCAGATCCCAATCGTCGCGTGCGTAGTACAGGTCTTGGTGGGCGGCGAAGCACCGCCACTGAATTCTACATTAGATAGAAATTATTCTGAAAATTTCCTGTGAGCGAAGCGTCACGGTCTATTCCGGCGTGCCGGCGATCTGCCCCGGCCCGCGCTGCCGCAGGTACGGCCAGGCGGTCACCACGGCCATGATTGCGGCGGCCGCCAGATCGACGGCGAGCACTATGTGCCACGGGAAGATCGCGAACGCGAGGCCGCCGAACGCCAGGATGCAGGTCCACAGGTACATCAGCACCACGGCGCTGCGGTGGGAGTAGCCGATGTCGAGAAGTTTGTGGTGCAGGTGCCCTCGGTCCGCCGACCACGGCGAGCGGCCCAGCGCGGTCCGCCGCACGACGGCCAGGCACAGGTCCAGGAGCGGCAGGAACAGCACGGCGAACGGCAGGAGGATCGGGATGATCGTGGGAATGCCGTTGGCCCGGTCGTAGAGCCCGGAGCTGATCTGACCGGTGGACACGACGCCTGCCGATGCCATCAGCAGGCCGATCAGCATGGCCCCGGAATCACCCATGAAGATCTTCGAGGGAAACCAGTTATGCGGCAGGAAGCCGACGCAGCTGCCCACCACAATGGCCGTCAGGAGGGTGGCCAGGTCCGAGCGGTCCAGCAGGACGGCCGTCCGGTGGACCCAGTAGGCCGTCAGGAAGAAGGCCGCTCCCCCGATGATCGCCACTCCCGCGGCGAGGCCGTCCAGTCCGTCGATGAAGTTGAACGCGTTCATGGTGGTCACGATCAGCCCGGCCGTCAGGACGATACTCACGGCCTCGTTCTGAATCACGAACGGTTCCGGGATGAACGGGATGATCGTCATCCGGACTCCCCAGATGGCCACGACCAGCGCCGCGGCGCTTTGGCCGATCAGTTTGACCCACCATCGCAGATCCAGCAGATCATCCGCGACGCCGACCAGCACGATCACGGTGGCCCCGGCAAGGATCCCCCAGGGCGCGGTGTTGTTGCGGAAAATGTCCTTGACGAAGAACGATGTGCTCGCCGTGACCAGGGCCACTAGGACCCCTGCGAAGATGCCGAGGCCGCCGAGCCTGGAAATCGGCCTGGAGTGCATGTCGCGGCTACGGATCGGTGAATAAAGTTCCAGTTTGTTGCCCACAAGCCGGGCACCCCATGTGGCCGCGTAGCTCACGATCGCTGCCGTCAGCATCATGAGCAGATACATGATCACGGGAAGACCACCAGTCCTGAGCCATCGGCACAATCACAGGCGAAGGCATGACCCGGCGGCATGCTCCGCAGCACCGGAGGCACCGGTGAGCTGCGGATATGGGGTGGATTCAATTGCCGTGGAACTGTCGTTCGAAAAATGAAACTTCTCCGTCGCCGTGCACAGGGCAGGCAGTGCGTAGTGCCTGACAGGGCTGTATTACAGTGGACTCTAGTCAAGATACTAATGCCAACGGCCACCTGTCTTCGCGTCACACGGCCCTCCGCCGGCGGGAAAACCACTGACGGTCGTGCTGAAAGGACCCCGCGATGACCCCCTCGGTTGCAGTCGCTGCCGTGACGTTCGACCGTCCCCGGGAGCTGGCAGTCCTGCTGGACGCCATCAACAACCAGACCGCTGCGGTGCGCTCCATTTGCCTCGTCGACAGTGGCACCGTGCCCTCCAAGGATGTCGCCGACCGGCACGCCAACGTGGACTACGTCCGGTCCGAGGCCAACCTCGGCGGCGCCGGCGGTTTTTCGCTGGCCATCCTCAAGGCCGTGGCCAGCGGGGCTGACTGGATCTGGATGATGGACGACGACGCCGAGCCCGCCGACCCGGAATGCCTCGCCACGCTGCTCCGCGAAGCGCAGGCCCGGGACCTGGACGCCGTGGTCCCGCTCGTGGTGGCCCCCGGCCACCCGGACCGGCTGTCCTTCTTCTTCCGCCTCAACGGCAAGGTCACGCACGAGCGCGCGGAGGTGGAGAAGGTCGGGTTCCTGCCCGGCGACGGGCACTTCTTCAACGGCGCCCTGATCCGTTCCGATGTCTTCTTCAAGGTGGGCCTGCCGGACATGCGCCTGTTCATCCGCGGCGACGAGGTGGACTTCACGCTCAGGCTTCGGAAGGCCGGGATCCGCTTCGGCACCGTCACCACCGCCGCCATCACCCACCCGCACGCGTTTTCCGAAACCAAGCACGTCTTCGGCGCACGGTGGCACGTGATCGTCCCGGACTCCGCCTTCAAGCGCTACTTCTACTACCGGAACCGCGGCTACATGATCCGCCGCCATTTCCGCGTCAAGTCCTTCATTGCCGACGTAGGCGGCTACCTCGGCTACTTCCTGCGCAGCGGCGACGTCCGCGGCCTCGCCGACTGGTTCCGCGCCTTTTCCACCGGGCTCCGCGGCAAGGGCTTCGGCCCCCTGGAGGACCAGAAGTTCTGACCCTTGCCGGGTCCGCCGGCGCTACGGCCGTGCTACGGACGCCGCGCTAAGGCTGCCGGCGCAGCCGCCGGCGCAGCAGCAGGCCGAGCAGCACCCAGGGCTCGCCGAACACCCGGTAGGCCACCCGCTGCGGGTGGAGCATGAGCCGCCAGGCCCATTCGAGCCCGAGCCGCCCGATCCAGCGCGGGGCCAGCTTCTGGACACCGGCAATCTGTTCAATGGCTCCGCCGACGGCGCAGTAGACGGCGGGCGGGAGCATGGCACGCCGCCGGGCCAGGACTTGTTCCTGCAGCGGCATGCCCAGGCCCAGGAGCACAAGCTGCGGACGTAGCCGGGAGAGCCATTCGATGGCGCTTTCCTCAAGGTCCCGGTTCCAGCCTTCGCCGGGCATGCCGTCGACGCGCGCGCCGGGAACGATTTCCCGCAGCCTGGCCACGGCGCCGGCGTTGGCCACGGCGCCTGCGCCGATCACGGCAATCCGCTCGAGGCCCTCGACGTTGCCGAGGGCGGGAATCCAGTCGGTGGACCCCAGACGGTAGTCCATCACCGGGCCCCGGCCGTCGTCGTCTTCGCCGGTCTTGGCCCAAAGCCACAGCACCGGGGCGCCGTCGATCAGCACCACGTCGCTGCGCTGGTAGAACGACCGGAAGGCGGGGTCGGAGTGCAGCAGCGTCACGCTGTGCAGGTTGTGTCCCACCACAATGCGGGTGCTGCCCTCGGCGACGTACGTGCTCAGGACAGCGGTCAGCTCTGAGACCGTGAGGGGGGTCGCCTCGACGTCGAGGAAGGGGACGTGCTGGCGCTCCAGCGTCATGCGGAGCCGGATCCCGCGCCCGGCGCGTCGCCGGGCTCAGGGACAGCTGCCTCGGCTGCAACGGCGTCGGCGTCCACAGACGCCGCAGCCTCGGAGCCGTCCACCGGTGCAGCAGCTTCCGGGGCGTTGCCGCCGACGTCCACGAGGTCCGGAACCACGGCACGCAGGCGTTCGAGGCTGATGGCTCCCTGGCGGACCACGCGCAACGGCAGGGCGGTCGCGTCCACGATGGTCGAGGCGAGGGCCTCGGCGCCGCCGGCGGGCCGCGGGCCGCCCTCAAGGTAGACCTCCACGGATTCGGCCAGCTGGGCTTCGGCGTCCGCGGCGGTCTGCGCCGCCGCGTGCCCTGTGCGGTTGGCGGAGGACACGGCAAGGGGTCCGGTAAGCGTCAGGAGGTCCTGCGCGATCTCGTCAGCCGGGATCCGCAGGGCCACAGTCCCCTTGGTCTCGCCGAGATCCCAGTCCAGCGACGGCTGGGCATGCAGGATCAGGGTCAGGCCGCCGGGCCAGAAAGTCTCGGCCAACCGCCGCGCCTCAGCGGGAACTTCCGTGGCCAGACCGTCCAGGGCATTGAGCCTGGGGATCAGCACGGGCGGCGGCATCTTCCGGCTCCGGCCCTTGGACGCGAGCAGCAGGGTCACGGCCAGGGGTGAAAAGGCGTCGGCGGCAATGCCGTAGACCGTGTCCGTGGGGAAGACCACGCACTTGTTCTCACGGATGGCCCGCTGGGCGTGTTCGAGTCCTGCGGCGCGCTGCTCAGCTGCCGTGCAATCGTAGCTAGTCGTCACTGGCCTATTCTTTCATCACTTGTCACACGATTCGGACGGTGTCTGCCGACGCTGTCAGATCTGACACTGTCAGCACAGCGCTGGTCGCACGGTCCTTGCCATTGAGGTCCCGGTGCGTCGTCACCTCGGACCATTTCCCGGTGCGGGTGAGCATCGCGGCGATCCATTCCGACTGCACTTCAGCGTGCTCCATCACGAAGTAGCCGCCGGGGACCAGCAGCCGGGCAGCCGAGGCGGCCGCCGCCGTCGGAAGTTCCATGCCGTCCGCTCCCCCGCCGTACAGCGCCTCGGGCGGGTCGTGCAGCGCCACTTCCGGTTCGTTCGGGATCGCTTCAGCGGGAATGTAGGGCGGGTTGGAGACGACGACGTCGAACGTGCCGTTGTGTTCCGGCAGCGCGTCGCGCAAGTCGCCGCGGACGAGGTGGACGCCAAGGGGAGCCAGGTTTTTCGCCGCCCAGGCGTGCGCGAAGACGCTGTATTCCACCGCATGGACCTCGGCGCCGGGGATCTCGTGCGCGATCGAGCCTGCGATCGCACCGGATCCGGTGCCCAGGTCCACCACTTTGGGGTGCGCCATGCCCTGCAGCCGGTCAATCACCAGTTGCACCACGGATTCGGTTTCCGGCCGCGGAATGAAGACGCCGGGGCCAACGGCGAGTTCGAGGTAGCGGAAGTGCGCCACGCCGGTGATGTGCTGCAGCGGTATCCGTTGCGCCCGTTCGGCGACGAGGTCGGCATACCCCTCCGGTGCCGGGGCGTCGCCGAGCATCAGTGCGCGCAGCCGGCCGAGCCCGACGCCGAGCAGGTGCTCGGCCAGGAGCTCGGCGTCAA
Organism: Arthrobacter humicola; assembly: GCF_039531445.1. Taxonomy (NCBI): domain Bacteria; kingdom Bacillati; phylum Actinomycetota; class Actinomycetes; order Micrococcales; family Micrococcaceae; genus Arthrobacter; species Arthrobacter humicola. The sequence goes on from NZ_BAAAQB010000043.1 coordinate 67,717, forward strand.
CGCGCGGGCTGGGCACGCCGGCCGCGGCCAGGACCTCGGTCGCCTCGCGGACGGCCTCCGCAAGGCTGGGACCATTGCCTGCTGTCATCACGTGGTGCCCCGGGGCCTATTCGCCGATGGCGTCGAGCCTGGACTGCTCGTCCAGTTCGATGGCCGACTGGATGACCGGTTCCAGGTCACCGTTCATGACCTGGTCCAGGTTGTAGGCCTTGTAGCCGGTGCGGTGGTCCGCGATCCGGTTTTCCGGGTAGTTATAGGTGCGGATGCGCTCGGAGCGGTCCATGGTGCGGATCTGCGACTTGCGCTGGGCAGAGTTCTCGGCGTCGATCAGCTCCTGCTGGTGCGCCAGGATGCGGGCGCGCAGCACGCGCATGCCGGCTTCGCGGTTTTGCAGCTGCGACTTCTCGTTCTGCATGGCCACGACGATGCCGGTGGGAAGGTGGGTGATGCGCACGGCCGAGTCGGTAGTGTTCACGGACTGCCCGCCGGGACCGGAGGACCGGTAGACGTCGATCTTGAGGTCGTTCTGGTTGATCTCGAGTTCCTCGGGCTCGTCCACTTCGGGGAGCACCAGCACGCCGGCGGCCGAGGTGTGGATGCGGCCCTGGGACTCGGTCACGGGGACGCGCTGGACCCGGTGGACGCCGCCTTCGAACTTGAGCCGCGCGTACACGCCCTCTGCGGGGTCGTTCGAGTTGCCCTTGACGGCCATCTGGACGTCCTTGTAGCCGCCAAGGTCCGATTCCGTGGCGGAGATGATCTCGGTCTTCCAGCCGCGGGATTCCGCATAGCGGCTGTACATCCGCAGGAGGTCCGCGGCGAACAGGGCAGCCTCGTCGCCGCCTTCGCCGCCTTTGACCTCAAGGATCACGTTGCGGGCATCGTCCGGGTCGCGCGGGATCAGCAGCCGGCGCAGTTTGGCCGCAGCCGTCTCCAGCGCAGCCTCCAGCTCGGGTACCTCAGCGGCGAACTCGGGGTCCTCGTCCGCCATTTCCTTGGCAGCGGCCAGGTCATCGCGGATGCCTTCCCAGCGGTGGTAGGCCTCCACAATGCCGTTCAGCTGAGCAGAACGCCGCCCCAGTTTCCGGGCCAGCCGCTGGTCAGCATAGACAGCAGGATCCCCAAGCTGGGCCTGGATAGCGTCATGCTCATCCAACAGGCCCTGTACGGACTCAAACATTTTCAAAACCTCTTTCGACTCTCTCAAGTCTAGTAACGCGACAGCGAAGGTGGGCAAACAGCGAAGCCGTTCGGTTTTTGCCGCCACAGTGAGCGGGCGCATCGGCCCCTGCGCCGCGCGGGTTTTCCGCCCCGGGAGTGGCATCGGGCCTGCCGAAGCGTGGAGGCTCAGATCCGCAGGATCGAGCCTCCACGCGAAGGGGCGGGGGCGGAAA
>NZ_BAAAQB010000043.1:69133-88083 GCF_039531445.1 Arthrobacter humicola
CACGCGAAGGGGCGGGGGCGGAAAACCCGCGCGGCGAACCACGCGAGGAATCCACTCCCCGCCCCTACGTCAGCTACTTGTCGTTATCGGACTTCGCACCAAGCGTCGTCTTCTGCACCTGCATGAGGAACTCGACGTTGCTCTGGGTCTCCCGGATCTTGTTGGTCAGCAGCTCAAGGCTCTGCTGCGTTTCGAGTCCGGAGAGTACGCGGCGCAGCTTCCACATGATCTTGACTTCCTCGGGGGAAAGCAGGTTCTCTTCGCGGCGGGTACCGGACGCGTTGACGTCCACGGCCGGGAAGATGCGCTTGTCAGCCAGCTGGCGGGACAGGCGCAGTTCCATGTTGCCGGTGCCCTTGAACTCTTCGAAGATGACCTCGTCCATCTTGGAGCCGGTCTCGACGAGAGCGGTGGCCAGGATGGTGAGCGAGCCACCGTTTTCGATGTTGCGGGCTGCACCGAAGAAACGCTTCGGCGGGTACAGCGCTGCGGAGTCCACGCCACCGGACAGGATGCGGCCGGAGGCCGGTGCTGCCAGGTTGTAGGCGCGGCCCAGACGGGTCATGGAGTCCAGGAGCACCACGACGTCCATGCCCATTTCCACGAGGCGCTTGGCGCGTTCGATGGAGAGTTCGGCCACGGTGGTGTGGTCGTCGGCGGGACGGTCGAAGGTGGAGGCAATGACCTCGCCCTTGACGGTGCGCTGCATGTCCGTGACTTCTTCGGGGCGTTCGTCAACGAGCACCATCATGAGGTGGACCTCAGGATTGTTGGTGGTAATCGCGTTGGCGATGGACTGCAGGATGAGCGTCTTGCCGGCCTTCGGCGGCGAAACGATCAGGCCGCGCTGGCCCTTGCCGATCGGGGCCACGAGGTCGATGACACGGGGGCCGATCTTCTTCGGGTCCGTCTCGAGGCGCAGGCGCTCGGAGGGGTACAGCGGGACGAGCTTCGCGAATTCGACGCGGTCCTTGAGTTCCTCGGGGGTCTTGCCGTTGACCGAGGTGACGCGGACCAGCGCGTTGAACTTCTGGCGGGCGGACTGCTGGCTGCGGTCCTCGCCTTCGCGCGGTGCACGGATGGCACCGACGACGGCGTCGCCCTTGCGCAGGTTGTACTTCTTGACCTGGGCGAGCGAGACGTACACGTCGTTCGGGCCCGGCAGGTAGCCGGACGTGCGGATGAACGCGTAGTTCTCGAGCACGTCGAGGATGCCGGCGACCGGCAGGAGGACGTCGTCCTCCGTGACCTCGACGTCGTCGACGTCCGGTCCCTGCGCACGCCCGCGGCGGCGGTCGTTGCGGTCGCGGAAGCGGTCGTTGCGCGAGGAGTTGTCGCGGCTGTCCTGCTGGCCCTGGCGGTCACCGCGGTCGTTGCGGTCGCGTCGGTTGCGGCGGTTCCGGCGGCTTCCGCCGTCGGTTTCTTCGCTGTCGCGGGTGTTGTCGCGGGTGCCGGCGGCTTCGCCACGGGTGCGGGTGGTGTCGCGGCGCTGGCCGTCTTCACTGCCCGGCTCGGCCTGGCGCTGTTCACGCTGTTCAGTGCGCTGTTCACGCTGTTCAGTGCGCTGCTCACGCTGCTCGGTTGCGGGCTGTTCGGCCTGGACTTCGCCGGCGTTCTGGCCGGCGGCCTCGGTGACCTGGGCTGCGGCTTCGCCGCGGCGGCGGTTGCGGGTGCGCGGCTGCCGCGTGCGGTCGCTGCCTTCCGTTGCGGAAACGGCCGGGCCGGTCTCGGCTGCGCGAATTCCGGCAGTGGGGCTTTCGGCCGCGCCGGGTTCGGTGGAAACCGCAGGGGCTTCTGCCGGAGCCGCGGCGGGTGCCTCTGCGGCGGCCGTCGTGACGACGCCGTCGCTGCCTGCACGGCGGCTGCGGCCGCGGCGGGCCCGGGGGCTTTCCTGGGCCGGGCTTTCCTGGGCGGCGGCCTCGTTGCCGGCAGCGGGCACGGTTACCGGTGCAGCTGCCTGCGAAACGGTGCCGTTGTCGGTCGCCTTTTCAGCAGCACGGGCCGGAGCCTTGCTGACCGGGGTGCCTGCGCGGTGGGCGGAAATGGCCGTGACCAGATCGCCCTTGCGCATGCGGGATCCGCCGGAAATCCCCAGCTGGCTGGCGAGGGCCTGGAGCTGGGCGAGCTTAAGGCCTGCAAGGCCGCTGCTCTTGGCGGGTGCTGCCGTTGATCCGGCAGCAGAAGATGTATCCACAGCCGGAGACAGCTCAGTGGTTTCGGTCACGAAGGATCCTTCCCCCTCGACGGCGTCCAGGCTAAGAGCTGGACGCGGTGATTTGATCTGGGCTGCAGTTCAGATCTGCAGCCGTGATTTCGGCCTTGCCGGATGGATTTCGGCCAGCAGGGCCGGATACTGCTTCACCATGCACGATCCGAGAAATGAGGAACGGCGGGCTGACGATTTCAGGGGGCAGAGCAATTCTGCTGATTCCTGCGTCAGACCGAAAGCAGGTGGCACCGGAAAATATTGCGCAGTGAAAGATGAGAGAGGCTACGTGGCCAACATCGCGGTCTTAGAACGGTTACTAATTTACCGCCTGCGTATTTACCGCCGGTGCACTTCCACTTTAGCACCTTCAACGTCCACGGCCAGTTTCATCACTCGCCAGCCCACTTCCGGCGTGTTGTCCGCCGTGTGGGCGCCGATGAAGTCGACAACCTCGCTGGCTTCGGCTTCCCCGTTCGCCAGGACCAGCACGGTGGGCCCGGCACCGGAGACGACGGCGGCGTGCCCTGCCCGCCGCAGCACGGCAATCAGCTCGGCGCTGGGCCGCATGGCTTCGGCACGGTAGCTCTGGTGCAGGTAATCCTCGGTGCCCGGCAGCAGGAATTCCGGATTGGCGGTCAGTGCGTGGATCAGCAGGGCGGCGCGGCCGGAGTTCATGGCCGCGGCGTGGTGGCCCACCGAGGCCGGCAGAAGCGCCCGCGCGGCTTCGGTGGAGAGCTCGTAGTCCGGAACGGCGACGACGGGAATCACCGAGGGGGCCACAGCAGCGCACGTGCTGCTGTACTGGTCACTGTCCTGCCATGACAGCGCCAGTCCGCCGAAAATGGCGGGTGCGACGTTGTCCGGGTGGCCTTCCATTTCGCTCGTAAGCTGCAGAATCCAGTCGCGGCCGCGCCGGGACGCCTCCGGAACCAGGGCGTTCGCGGCACTGACGGCGGCCACGACGGCCGAGGCCGAGGACCCCAGGCCGCGCCCGTGCGGGTTGACGTTGTCCGCCGTGATCCGCAGGCCTTCGTGCCGGAAACCGAGGCGGTGCAGCGCCTCGGTGAGGGCCTTGACCACGAGGTGCGTGGCGTCGCGGGGCAGCGACTCGGCACCCTCTCCGCTGAGCTCGAATTCAAGTTCACCGCTGGCCAGGGTTTCCACGGTGAGCGTGTCATGCAGCGTCAGCGCCAGGCCGAGGCTGTCGTACCCCGGGCCCAGGTTGGCACTGGTGGCAGGCACCCGCACGGTGACAAGCTGGCCTGCCGGAACGGCGGGAGTGCCTGCCGCTGATTCGGCCGGGACGGTGAGGGTGGTTTCCAACGCTATTTTTCTTCCAGTCCCAGAGCTGCGGCGACGGTGACGACGTCGTTGGAGACCTTGACCGGCTGCACATCGCTGCCGTCCTCGGTGCGCAAGGCCCACTGCGGGTCTTTGAGCCCGTGACCGGTCACCGTGATCACGATCGTCTTGCCGGCCGGAACCTCCCCGGCCGCGTGCTTCTTGATCAGGCCGGCGACACCGGCAGCCGAACCGGGCTCCACGAAGACGCCTTCCCGGGCGGAGAGCCAGCGGTGCGCGGAGAGGATTTCCTCGTCCGTGACGGCCTCGATCACGCCGCCGGATTCATCCCGGGCCGCCACGGCGGTGTCCCAGGAGGCCGGGTTGCCAATACGGATGGCGGTGGCAATGGTGTCGGGTTCGGTGATGGGGTGGCCGGCCACGAACGGGGCAGCCCCGGCAGCCTGGAAGCCCCACATGACCGGGGTCTTCGTGGCGACGGCGGGAAGCGAGCCGGCGGTAGGCGACTCGTACGCCGCGGCGTACTCCTTGTAGCCCTTCCAGTACGCGCTGATGTTGCCGGCGTTGCCCACCGGAAGCACGTGGTAGTCCGGGGCGTCGCCGAGAGAATCGACAACTTCAAAGGCGCCGGTCTTCTGGCCCTCGATCCGGGCCGGGTTGACGGAGTTGACCAGGAACACCGGGTAGGACTCGCCGAGCTTGCGGGCGATGTCGAGGCAGTTGTCGAAGTTGCCGTCCACCTGCAGCAGCGTGGCCCCGTGCGCGATCGCCTGGCTGAGCTTGCCCATCGAGATCTTGCCCTCTGGGACCAGGACCGCGCACTGCAGCCCGGCCGCCGTCGCGTAGGCCGCGGCGGAAGCTGAGGTGTTGCCGGTGGAGGCGCAGACCACGGCCTTGGCGCCGGCCGCCACGGCTGCCGTCATGGCCATGGTCATGCCGCGGTCCTTGAAGGAACCGGTCGGGTTCATGCCCTCGACCTTGAGGTAGACGGTGCTGCCGGTCAGCTCGGAGAGGTGGCGGGCGTGCACGAGCGGGGTGCCGCCCTCGCCCAGGGTGATGACCTTAGTGGCTTCCGTGACAGGAAGACGATCAGCGTATTCGCGGATGACACCGCGCCATTGGTGAGCCACTTAGACCCCTTCTACCCGCAGTACGGATGTGACGGAATTGATGACGTCCAGGCGCTTGACGGCCTCGACGGTTGCTGCAAGTGCGGCTTCGCGTGCACGGTGTGTCACGATCCGCAGCTCGGCAGACTCCACGTTGGAGTCGGCGTCGCGGTGGATGGTCTGCCGCATGATTTCGATGGACACGCCGTGCTCCGCGAAGAGCTGGGCGATCCGGGCCAGGACGCCGGGCTGGTCCGCGACGTCGAGTCCGATGTAGTAGCTCGTGATGGCTGCATCGATGGGCAGTGCAGGCACGTGCCCGGTGGTGGTTTCGGTCCGGCCCGGGCCGCCCAGGACAATGCGGCGGGCCGCGGAGACGAGGTCGCCCAGCACGGCGGACGCCGTCGGGGTTCCGCCGGCGCCCTGTCCGTAGAACATGAGTTCGCCGGCGTTCTCGGCTTCGATGAAGACGGCGTTGAACGCACCGCGGACAGCGGCCAGGGGGTGTTCGCGGGGCAACAGCGTCGGGTGCACGCGGACGGAGACGCCGGTCCTGCCGTCCTCGTCCGTCAGCTTCTCCGCAATCGCGAGCAGCTTGATGACAAAGCCGGCCTCCTTCGCGGCGGCGATGTCCGCCGCGCTGACGGCCGTGATGCCCTCGCACGAGACGTCTTCCAGGGCGAACCGGGTGTGGAAGGACAGCGAGGCAAGGATCGCTGCCTTGGCGGCGGCGTCGTAGCCCTCGACGTCGGCGGTGGGGTCGGCTTCCGCGTAGCCCAGTCGCTGGGCTTCGGCCAGGGCGTCGGCGAACTGCGCGCCGGTGGAGTCCATCTGGTCGAGGATGAAGTTAGTGGTGCCGTTGACGATCCCGAGCACCCGGGTGATCCGGTCGCCGGACAGGCTGTCCCGGATGGGCCGCAGGATGGGAATGGCACCGGCGACGGCGGCCTCGTAGGAGAGCTGCACGCCGGCCTTGTCCGCTTCCTCGTAGAGCGTGGGACCGTCCTGGGCCAGGAGCGCCTTGTTGCCGGTGACCACGCAGGCCCCGTGCCGCATGGCCGTCAGGATCAAGGTCCGGGCCGGCTCAATCCCGCCCATGAGCTCGATCACGAGGTCGGCGTCCTTGACGAGGGTTTCGGCGTCGGTGGTGAACAGCTCCTGGGGCAGATCGACGTCGCGTTCGGCGTCGAGGTTGCGCACAGCGATGCCGCCCAGTTCGAGGCGGGCGCCTGTGCGCGCCGCGAGGGCGTCGGCGTCGTCAATGAGAATCCGCGCAACCTGAGCCCCGACGTTGCCACAGCCCAGCAGGGCCACTTTCAGGGTTCGCAATTCGGTCATTCAGACTCCCATGTCGCGGTTGAGCAGATCTTCTTCGGTTTCCCCGCGGACAATCAGCCGGGCAGATCCGTCGCTGACAGCGACAACGCCCGGCCGGGCCAGATAGTTGTAGTTGCTTGACAGGGCCCAGCAGTAGGCGCCGGTCCCCGGTACAGCAAGCAGATCACCGGCTGCCACGTCCTCGGGCAGATATACATCTCTAACAACTATGTCGCCGCTCTCGCAATGTTTGCCCACTACTCGGGACAGCTGCGGGGCCGCATCGGAGCTCCGCGAGGCGAGAATTGCCGAATAATCCGCGTCATACAGCACCGGGCGAGGGTTGTCGCTCATCCCGCCGTCCACCGACACATACCGGCGGGGGTACGTAACGTCGTTGCCGACTCCCCCGGCTTCGGAACCCGGGGCGTCCACACGGACGGTCTTGAGCGTGCCGACCTCGTACAGCGTGAACGTCGTGCTGCCGACGATTGCGCGGCCCGGTTCGATCGAGATCCGGGGGGCGGAAATACCCAGCGCGGCGCACTTGGAACGGACGACGGCGGCCATCGCCTGCGCGATCTCAGCGGCCGGGCGGGGCGAATCAACGGCGGTGTAAGCGATGCCGTAGCCGCCTCCGAGGTCCAGCTCGGGCAGCACGATGGAGTACTTGACCTGCATTGCGGCCAGGAAGTCCAGGAGCTTTTCGGCGGCGAGGGCGAAGCCGTCGGGTTCGAAGATCTGGGAGCCGATATGGCAGTGCAGGCCCAGCAGCTCGATGCTCTCGTGCCCAATGGCCGCGGCCACGGCTTCCTCAGCGGCGGACAGCCCGGCCTGGTCGGTGGAGTCCGGCGCCATGGAGAGACCGAATTTCTGGTCCTCGTGGGCGGTGGCGATGAATTCGTGCGTGTGGGCGTGCACTCCGGGGGTCAGCCGGAGCATGACCTTCGCGGTGTCGCCCCGGTTGGCCGCGATCGCCGCGACGCGTTCGAGCTCGTCGAGGCTGTCCACCACGATCCGGCCCAGTTGCATGTCCAGGGCCCGGTGGATTTCGCCGTCGGACTTGTTATTGCCGTGCAGGGCGACGTCGGCGCCCGGGATGCCGGCGCGGGCGGCGACAGCGAGTTCGCCGCCGGATGCGGTGTCCAGGCGCAGCCCTTCTTCCTCGACCCAGCGGACCACGGAGGTGCACAGGAAGGACTTGCCGGCGTAGTAGACGTCCACTCCCCCACAGATGTCCGCGAAGGCGTCGTTGAACGCGTCGCTGAACGACCGGGCGCGGGCCCGGAAGTCGGTCTCGCTCAGCACGAACAGCGGCGTCCCGTACTCGCGTTGCAGTTCGCTGACCGTCAGCCCCTCGATGGTGAGCTCGCCGGCGTCGTTCCGGGCGACGCCGCCGGCCCACAGCGGTTCGTGGAGGGCGTTGAGGTCGGCGGGGACCTCAAGCCAGCCGGGTGCGAGCGGGGACTGTCCTGTATTTGCGGTCATGACGATTACATCCGTTCCGGCGCCGAGACGCCCAGCAGTTCCAGTCCGTTGGCCAGCACCTGGCTCGTGGCGTCGTTGAGCCACAGCCGGGTCCGGTTGGTGTCGGTGATGGGTTCCTCGCCCTGGGGCGCCACCCGGCAGGCGTCATACCAGCGGTGGTAGGCGCCGGCGATGACCTCCAGGTGCCGGGCCACGCGGTGCGGTTCGCGCAGTTCGGCGGCCTTGGCCACCACCGACGGGTAGCTGCCCAGGTGCGAGAGCAGCTCGTTTTCGGTGGCGTGGTCCAGCAGGGCTGCGTCGAAGCAGTCTTTGCCGTCGACACGGCGCTCGACGCCGGCGGCCACGGCATTGCGGGCGGCGCCGCGGGAGCGGGCGTGGGCGTACTGGACGTAGAACACCGGGTTTTCGTTGCTGTGCTTCTTGAGCAGCTCGGGGTCCAGGGTCAGCGGCGAATCGGCCGGGAACCGGGCGAGCGAGTAGCGGACGGCGTCCTTGCCGAGCCAGTCGATGAGGTCCTTGAGCTCGATGATGTTGCCGGCGCGCTTGGACAGCTTGGCGCCGTTGACGGAGACCAGCTGGCCGATCAGGACCTCGATGTTGACCTCGGGGTCGTCGCCGGCGGCGGCCGCGATGGCCTTGAGCCGGTTGATGTAGCCGTGGTGGTCGGCGCCGAGGAGGTAGATCTTCTCCGTGTAGCCGCGGTCCTTCTTGGACAGGTAGTAGGCGGCGTCGGCGGCGAAGTACGTCGGCTCGCCGTTCGCGCGGATCATCACGCGGTCCTTGTCATCGCCGAAGTCGGTGGTGCGCAGCCACACCGCGCCGCCGTCGTCGAAAACGTGGCCCTGTTCGCGCAGGCGGGCGACGGCGTCTTCGATCGCGCCGGCGTCGTGGAGTTCCTGTTCGGAGAAGAAGACATCAAAGTCGACGCCGAACCCGGCCAGTGTCTGCTTGATGTCGTGCATCTGCGCCTTGTACGCGGCGCCACGGATCACCGGCAGGGCTGCGACTTCGGTGAGTTCACGGATGCCGGGGTGCTCGCTGAGCACCTCATGGCCGAGGTCGGCGATGTACTGGCCAGGGTAACCGCCTTCGGGCACGTCCCGGCCGTGCAGCCTCGCGAACACCGAGTTGGCGAACACGTTCATCTGGGAGCCGGCGTCGTTGATGTAGTACTCGGCCGTGACGTCGGCGCCGGAGGCGCGGAGGACGCGGGCGATCGCGTCGCCGAGGGCCGCCCAGCGGGTGTGGCCGATGTGCAGCGGACCGGTCGGGTTGGCCGAGACGAACTCCATGTTGACCACGTGCCCGGCGAGCGCGGTGTTGGTTCCGTAGTCCGCGCCGGCCTCGACGATCGCCTTGGCGAGAGCGCCGGCGGCCGCGGCGTCCACGGTGATGTTCAGGAAGCCCGGGCCGGCGATGTCCACGGCGGAAACGCCGTCGATCGTTTTCAGCCGGGCGCTCAGGACGGACGCGAACTCCCGCGGGTTGGTGCCTGCCGTCTTGGCCAGCTGGAGCGCGACGTTGGTGGCCCAGTCCCCGTGGTCCCTGTTCTTCGGGCGCTCGACGCGCACCTCGTCCGGGATGTCGGCTGCGGAAAGGGCAATCTCGCCTGCCGCGACGGCGTCCTTCAGGCAGGCGGATATGGCGAGGGAGAGTTCTTCTGGGGTCACAGTTCTAGCCTACCGGTGGGCCCGAGGTGTGGCGGAATCTGGCGCCCGGGATGACGGGCCGGCGGGCAGCTAGTCCGTCTGTCTGTCCCGCGTGTGACCGCGTTCATTGCCTACTCAGCACGGGCTCGGCACGCGCTCTGCACGCGCCTCACGCGCCAGATGGGCGCCGATTTTCCGTTGGAGGCCACCTTCCTGCTAAGCTCTAGGACGTCCCGCCGGAAACGGCAGGATCCCTGACTGCCCTCGTAGCTCAGGGGATAGAGCGTCTGCCTCCGGAGCAGAAGGTCGTAGGTTCGAATCCTATCGAGGGCACAGAAGATAGGCAGTACAGCAGTCAGACAGTACAGACAAACCCCGTCGTTTCATTGAAACGGCGGGGTTTTTTGTGCCGGGTCTTTTGCAGGGAATCCGGCGGAAAGAACGCGCAAAACCAGCGGCTCTCCCCCTGCCGATTGTCGGTGCCGGCTCGTAGGCTGTGTTCATCGGTGGCGGGCTACCGGGCACGCCCCGAAGCATGAAGGGGGTCTCACATGTTCCGTTCCGTCTCTTACCGTTCCGGTGGTTACTGTTCCATCGTTCCGCCCTATTTGCTCCGCCGCCTGGCCGCCCAACAGGAACCTGGCTTCTCGGGCGCGGCCGAGGCCGCTCAGAAGGCGCTGCTGCACGTCAAGAGTTTCCAGGCGGCCCGCGCTGAGCTGACCGTGCTGGCGGTCCCCGCCGCACGGGGGCTCAAGCCCGGGGCACCGGAACGCACCATCTATGACGCCCGGTCCTTGGAGCAGTTGCCCGGCAGCCTGGTCCGCAACGAAGGCAAGCCGCCCAGCGGGGATCCGGCCGCGGACGAAGCTTACGACGGACTGGGCCACACCCACCGTCTCTACGCGGACGCTTTTGGCCGCGACTCCATTGACGGGAAGGGCCTTCCCCTCGAGGCCACAGTCCATTACGGCAAACGCTACGACAACGCGTTCTGGGACGGTCGGCAGATGGTGTTCGGCGACGGCGACGGAGTTGTCTTCGAACGGTTCACGAAGTCGCTCAGCGTGATCGGCCATGAACTCGCCCACGGCGTTACGCAGTTTTCAGGCGGCCTGAACTACCGCAACCAGGCCGGCGCGCTCAACGAATCCCTGTCCGACGTCTTCGGCGCCCTCGTGGAACAGTACGCCAAGCAGCAGTCCACCGCGGAGGCGAGCTGGCTGATCGGCGAAGGACTCTTTACAGACCAGGTTCAGGGCGCCGCCCTGCGGTCCATGAAGGCGCCCGGTACCGCGTACGACGACGACGTCCTCGGCAAGGATCCCCAGCCGGACTCGATGGATTCCTATGTACGGACGAGCGCGGACAACGGCGGGGTGCACATCAACTCCGGCATCCCGAACCGTGCCTTCTGCCTGGTTGCCACGGCCCTCGGCGGCAACGCCTGGGACGCCCCCGCGCAGATCTGGTACGACACCCTCACCGGCGGCACACTGGCGCCGAATGCCACGTTCGGCGCCTTCGCCAAGGCCACTGCCGCCTCTGCCAAGGAGCTTTTCGGGGCGGATTCCAAGGAGCATGACGCAGTGCGGTCCGCGTGGGAAACTGTGAAGGTGAAGCTGTAGCGCAGCGCCATCTAAACGCCGCAGCATCCCAACCCAGCCACCAGGTCGTGAGGATCGCAGACTCATGAAGATAATCGTCCAGCGAAGCGGCGGCGTGGCCGGAATGAAAAGGACATGGACCGTCCGGCCCGAGCCGCCTGAGGACACCGACCGGTGGCAGCCGCTCATTGAGGCATGCCCGTGGGACGACGTCGCCGGGCCCGGCGAGGCCACCGGCCAGCCGGACCGGTTCATGTACAGTATCCGGGCCGATCAGCGCCGGGCGGTCCTGCCGGAGCGTGAGCTGACGGGGCCCTGGCGGGACCTTGTCGAGAGTGCCCGGGCTGCGGCCGAGGAGGCCGGGCCGGCGGACCTCACGTAGCCGTCGTCATCCCGTGCTGCTTATGCCGTTGTCCCTGGCGGTGCCGCTTATGCCGTTGCCAGGTGCCCCCGGAACGTGCGCCGGTAGGACTGCGGGCTGGTGTCCAGCGCCTTTGCGAAGTGGTGCCGCAGCAGGACCGAATGCCCGAAGCCGGCTTCCCGCGCGATTTCGTCAATGTTGAGTTCCGTGGTCTCCAGCAGTTCCTGGGCGCGCAGGACCCGCTGCGAGTTGAGCCACGCCGCCGGGGTCGCCCCCGTTTCCGAGCGGAACCGCCGCGCGAACGTCCGCGGCGACATGTGGACCCTGGCGGCCAGTTCGTTGACCGGGTGTTCCTCGTCGAGGTGCCGGACCATCCACTGCAGCAGCTGTTCCATCGGCTCCGAACCGCATTGCGGGATGGGCCGGTCGATGTACTGGGCCTGGCCGCCGTCGCGGTGCGGCGGGACCACCATGTCACGGGCGATGCCGGCGGCCACTTTGGCACCAAATTCAGTGCGGATCAGGTGCAGGCAGGCATCGATCCCCGCGGCCGTCCCGGCACTGGTAATGATCCGGCCGTCTTCGACGTAGAGGACGTTTTCATCCACCAGGACGGCAGGGTAACGGCTGGCGAGTTCCTGGGAGTAGTGCCAGTGCGTGGTGCAGCGGCGGCCGTCGAGCAGCCCCGCCCGGGCCAGGGCAAATGCGCCGGAACAGATGGACATCACCCAGGCACCGCGCGCATGGGCGGCGCGCAACGCGTCCAGGACGGACTCCGGGACATCCTCGTCCCGGCCGTAAGGCGCCATCACCACCAGGTCCGCGTCGGCAGCGGCTTCCAGCCCGAAGCTGACGTGCATGGACAGTCCGGACTTGAGCGGGACGTCACCCGGCTCCGGGGTACAGACCCGGAAATCGAAGGCGGGCACGCCGCTTCCGCGCTCTGAGCGGTCAATCCCGAAGACCTCGAACGCGGTCGCAAACTCGAAGATGGAAAAGTTGGGAACCACGATCATCGCCACTGATTTGATCATGATTCCAGTGTGGCAGAAATTATAGCTTTTTGGGCATTTCTGCCACTTTTTTTCATGTGTTGACCGGAGAACCATGGAGGTATGGAACTCCTCGGAATCGCCGTCATCATCCTGATCATCGCCGTCATCACCGCCACCATCTCCGCCCTGCGCAAGGATGGCCTCGGCCACAACCCGCCCGTCCGCTCGGAAGAGTTCTGGATGGCCCGGGATCTCCCCAGCGTCAACTACACCCTGCGGATCTTCTGAGTCCGCACACCCGCCCCGGGCCCGGCTCCTCCAGCCGGGCCCTCACTATGCGCAGGGCACGGCGGACAGTCCGTCCCAGTAGACTGTCTCCAGCCATGACATTGCATATTTCCTACCCCGCCGAGCTGCCGGTTTCCGAGCGCCGCGAAGATCTGATGGCCGCCATCGCGGCCAACCAGGTGACCATCATCGCCGGCGAGACCGGTTCGGGTAAGACCACCCAGATCCCGAAGATGTGCTTGGAACTCGGCCTGGGCGAGAACGGGCTGATCGGGCACACCCAGCCCCGCCGGCTCGCAGCCCGCACTGTTGCCGAACGCATCGCGGAGGAACTCGGCGTCGAGATCGGCCAGGAGGTCGGCTTCCAGGTCCGGTTCACGGGCGAGGTCAGCCGCTCCACCAAGGTCAAACTCATGACCGACGGCATCCTGCTGGCAGAAATCCAGCGCGACAAGCTGCTGCGCAAGTACAACGCCATCATCATTGACGAGGCCCACGAGCGCAGCCTCAACATCGACTTCATCCTCGGCTACCTCAAGCGGGTCCTGCCGCAGCGCCCGGACCTGAAGATCATCATCACCTCGGCCACCATCGATCCGGAACGCTTCGCCAAGCACTTCGGCAGCGAGGAGGAGCCCTCCCCCATCATCGAGGTCTCGGGCCGGACCTACCCGGTGGAGATCCGCTACCGGCCCCTCTCCCAGCCCGCCGGCGGCACCGGTGCCGGCGCCGAAGACGGAGCCGGCGAGGGCTCAGGCTCGGACGACGAACTCGAAGAGGACCGCGACCCGCTCGACGCGGTGTGCGACGCCGTCGACGAGCTCGCCCTGGAAGCCCCCGGCGATATCCTCATTTTCTTCTCCGGGGAACGCGAAATCCGGGACGCGGCGGAGGCCCTCAACGCCCGCATCCAGTCCAACCGGCGGCTGGCCGGCACCGAGGTCCTGCCCCTCTTCGCCCGGCTGAGCCTGCAGGAGCAGCACAAGGTCTTCCACCCCGGCAGCAAACGGCGGATCGTGCTGGCCACCAACGTCGCCGAAACCTCGCTCACCGTCCCGGGCATCAAGTACGTGATCGACACCGGTACAGCCCGTATCTCGCGCTACTCGCACCGCACCAAGGTCCAGCGCCTGCCGATCGAGCGCGTCTCCCAGGCCTCGGCCAACCAGCGCTCGGGCCGCTGCGGCCGTGTTTCGGACGGCATCGCCATCCGGCTGTACTCCGAGGAGGACTTCGAGTCCCGGCCATTGTTCACGGACCCGGAGATCCTGCGCACCAACCTCGCGGCCGTCATCCTGCAGATGACCGCCATGGGTGTGGCCCGCGGACCGAAGGACGTGGAGAACTTCCCCTTCGTCGAACCGCCGGATTCACGCGCCATCAACGACGGCGTCAGCCTCCTGCGCGAACTCGGCGCCCTCAGCCCCGTGCGGACCCAGGAACAAAGGAGCGGGGAGCCGAGGGGCGAGGAGCAAACGGGCGACGGCGGCGGACGCCCGGGCCGCCGACAGGCTGCCGGCCGCGGCGGCGGCAGGAACGGTGGCGGGCTGACCGCCGTCGGGCAGCAACTGGCCCAACTGCCGGTGGACCCCCGTCTGGGCCGGATGATCGTCGAATCCGGCAAGCGCGGCTGCGTCCGCGAAGTCATGATCCTGGCGGCCGCCCTGACGATTCAGGACCCGCGGGAGCGTCCGACCGATAAGCAGCAGCTCGCCGCGGAGAAGCACGCCCGCTTCCGGGACGAAAACTCGGACTTTACCGGCTACCTGAACCTCTGGAACTACCTGCAGGAGAAGCAGCAGGAACTCTCCTCCACCGCGTTCCGCCGGCTCTGCCGGACCGAGTTCATCAACTACCTGCGGGTCCGCGAATGGCAGGACCTCTTCGCCCAGCTGCGCCAGCTCGCCCGGCCGCTGGGCATCAGCCTGGACAACAAGCGTTTGGCCGATCCCGTGGGCAACCATGACGGCATCCACATCAGCCTGCTTTCCGGGCTGCTGAGCCACATCGGAATTCTGGATGAGCGCAAGCGCGAGTATGCCGGCGCCCGCGGCAGCCGATTCGCGATCTTCCCGGGTTCGGCGCTGTTCAAGAAGTCCCCCACCTTCGTCATGGCCGCGGAGCTCGTGGAGACGAGCCGGCTCTGGGCCCGCGTCGCGGCGAAGTTCGATCCGCTGTGGGCCGAGCAGGTGGCGCCGGACCTGGTCAAGCGCAGCTACAGCGAACCGCACTGGTCGAAGAAGATGGGCGCGGTGATGGCCCACGAAAAGGTCACTCTTTACGGCGTGCCCATCATCCCGAGCCGGCGGGTCAACTACGGCAACGTGGATCCCGAGCTCTGCCGCGAGCTCTTCATCCGGCACGCGCTGGTTGAAGGCGACTGGCAGACCCATCACAAGTTCTTCCACCGCAACCGCGCCCTGCTCCACGAGGTCGAGGAGCTCGAGGCCCGGATGCGGCGCCGGGACATCTTGGTGGATGACGAGACGTTGTTCGAGTTCTACGACGCCCGGATCGGCAAGGAGGTGGTCTCCGAGCGGCACTTCGACAAGTGGTGGAAGGACGCGCGGCAGCGGGACCCCGAGCTGCTCGACTTCGACCAGTCCCTGCTGATCAGCGAGGACGCCGCGGCCCTGGACGATTCGGCCTACCCCAAGACCTTGCTCCACAAAGGTTTTGAGCTGCCGCTGAGCTACGAGTTCCACCCCGTGGCGCCCGGCTCGCCGCCGAATCCTTCCGACGGCGTCACCGCCGAAGTCCCCGTGCTGTTCCTGAACCAGCTCGACGACGCCGCTTTCCGCTGGCTGATCCCCGGGCAGCGCGTGGAGCTTGTCACCGCGCTCATCAAGTCGCTGCCCAAGCAGATCCGCAAGAACTTCGTGCCCGCGCCGGACGTGGCACGCCAGGCCGTCGCGGCGCTGGAAGCCGACTTCGATCCCGCGGAAGACGAACTCGAGCCGTCGCTCGAACTCGTGCTGCGCCGGATCCGCGGCCAGGTCATCCCGCCGGGATCCTGGAACTGGGACGCCGTGCCGGCGCATTTGCGGGTCAGTTTCCGGGTGGTGGATTCCCGCGGCAAGGTACTGGATGAGGGTAAGGACCTCACAGCGCTGCAGGAGCGGCTGGCACCGGCCACCCGCCGGGCGATCGCGGAATCCCTCGGTGCCACCCCGGCCACGACGGCGCCCGCGGCCAGGGGGAAGGCCGCACCTAAGGGGATGGGCACGTCGTCGGGCGCCTCACGGGCTGCAGTGCCGGGATCGGCCGCACCGGCGGCCGCCGCCTCCGCCGCCCCGGGCGGGTTCCGCGAAGTGTCCGGCCTCAAGGACTGGACTTTCGGAACCGTGCAGCGGCAGGTCCAGGGCAACGTCGGCGGGCACACCGTTACTGGCTACCCGGCCGTGGTGGACGAAGGAACATCCGTGGCACTGCGGCTTTTTCAAACCGCATCCGAACAGCAGGAGGCCATGCGGGCCGGCGTCATCCGGCTCCTGGCCCTGAAGGTGCCGCCGCCGGACCGCTACGTCCTGGAACACCTGAACAACACCGAGAAACTGACGTTCAGCCAGAATCCGCACGGCTCCGTGACCGCGTTGATTGCGGACTGTGCCCTGGCCGCCATTGATAAGCTCACCCCGGCCGAGCTGCCGTGGGATGAGGCCTCGTTCAAGGCACTGTACGAGACCGTGCGGGCCGAGCTGATCGACACCGTCTTCACGGTCACCGCCGTCGTCGAACGCATCCTGGCCAGCACGCGCCGGATCGAAAAGCAGCTCAAAGGCACCACCAGCCTTGCCCTGATCAGCGCGCTGAACGACGTCAAGAGCCAGCTTGAGCAGCTTGTCTATCCGGGCTTCGTGGCACGCACCGGCTACGCCCAGCTCAGCCAGCTGCCCCGCTACCTGGCGGCGATCGAGAAGCGCCTCGAGAAGCTGCCGGGCAATGTCCAGCGGGACGCCCAGCACATGGCCGCGGTCCAGGCCCTCGAGGACGACTACGACGACGCCGTCTCCGCGCTGCTGCCCGGACGGCGGGCCGGCGCGGAGTTAACCCACGTGCGCTGGATGATCGAAGAATTCAGGGTGAGCCTCTTCGCCGTCGAGCTCGGGACCGCCTACTCGGTGTCCGAAAAGCGCATCCGGGCGGCGCTTAACAAAGTACTGGCACCGGCGTAGACCCCTTGGGGAGTGCTGCGCCGGTGCCAGTCCGGGACGCGTCGGGTGCGCCGGGGTGCCCCCGGCGTGTCTGAACCTAGGCGTCCGGTACGTGCTCCGAATGCCCGGCTTTGCGGAGGCCTTCGCGGAGCTTCTCCGCGTTGGCGTCCAGCTTTGCCGGATCCGGGTGCTGGTCCACCGAGCCGAAATCAAAGTCCGCCATGGAGTTCGAGGGCCACACGTGGACGTGCATGTGGTTGATTTCGTAACCCGCGACGATCAGGCCGGCCCGGGCGGCATCGAAGACGTCCACCTGCACAGCGCCGATCATACGGGCGACCTCCATGACCCGGCCCAAGACCTCGGGTGAGGCGTCCGTCCAGCGGTCCACTTCCTTGACCGGCACCACGAGGGTATGGCCGTCGGCCAGCGGTCCCACGGTCAGGAACGCCACGACGTCGTCCTCGCGCCAGACGAAGCGGCCCGGGATCTCGCCGTTGATGATTTTCGTGAAGAGAGTGCTCATACGTCCGCCTTTTCCGCCGGGGACCCCAGGGTGCTGACGTCCAGGACAAAACGGTACTTCACATCTCCAGCCACCATACGGTCGTAGGCTTCGTTGAGCTGGTCCGCCCCGACCACCTCGACGTCGGACACCACACCGTGCTCGGCGCAGAAGTCCAGCATCTCCTGGGTCTCGGCGATGCCGCCGATCATCGATCCCGCGTACGCGATCCGGCGCCGGATCAGTGCGCCGGGGTTGACGGGCGGCATCGCTTCCGAGGGCAGGCCCAGCTGGAACAGCGCGCCGTCCACGCGCAGGGTGCGGAAGTACGGGTTGAGGTCGTGCGGTGCAGCGACGGTGTCGATGATGACATCGATGCTGCGGTCCGCGGCCTCCATCGCGGCCGGGTCCGTGGAAAGGATGACGTGGTCGGCGCCCAGTTCGCGGGCCGCCTCGAACTTTTGCTCCGACGTCGTGAACACCGTCACCTCGGCGCCCATGGCCTTGGCGATCTTGACGGCCATGTGTCCGAGGCCGCCGAGCCCGACAACGCCCACGACGTCACCTTCCTCCACCTCGAAGTGGTTCAGTGGGGAATAGGTGGTGATGCCCGCGCAGAGCAAGGGAGCGGCGGCGGCCGGGTCCATGCCCTCCGGAACCCGCAGGACGTAGTTGCGGTCCACGACGATCGACGTCGAGTAGCCGCCCTGGGTGATCGCGCCTCCGTTGCGGGGATCCTTGGATCCGTACGTTCCCGTTATGCCGTTTTCGCAGTACTGCTCGAGGCCGTCCAGGCAGCTGTCGCATTCGCGGCAGGAATCGACCATGCAGCCCACGCCCACGCGCTCACCGACCGTGAAATCGTCGACGGCGGAACCGACCCGGGTGACCCGGCCGACAATCTCGTGGCCCGGGATCAGCGGATACGTGTCGCCGCCCCATTCGCCGCGCGTAGCGTGCACGTCCGAGTGGCACAATCCGCAAAATTCGACGGCGATCTCAATGTCGTCCGCCTTCGGCTCCCGGCGGGACACCGTCAAGGGAACGAGTCCGCTGTCCGGCGCGGTGGCGCCATAGGCGGCGACCAGCGTGGCACCGCCGGCGTGTGCGGCGTTGATCGCGGGGGTGTCGGAGGCCTCTGAGTTCGGCAGCGGCTTGGCAAGGGGCGGGGGTACAGGACGTCCAGGTGTCATGTGTCGACGCTACCCCCGGTCCCGGCGACTATTCCACTTTGGAGCGCCAGGCCGCACTGCGGGCCGGCTCCTCCGGGAGAACTTCACGGGGTTCAGTCATAGCCACAATGATTCTCCAATCAATCAGCGACTACAGCCCTCCTACACAAACAAGCTGACACCCCCAGGGTTTCGCTGCTGCGGACGAGCGAAGGCCGCGCATGACTCCCGTGGCTTGTCTACCCGCCTCGGCTTTCCCCTAATTGTCGGTGGTCGACGGGACACTGGATTCATGGACGGCAATCAGGGGCCCGAAGTGGTTCCAACACCATCTCGCGGCGCTTTCGCTGATGCGAGGATCACCGTTGTGGCGCGTTGCTGGTTCCTCCCCCCGGGCTCTCCCTTCAGTGTCAGACCCTCGAGGGAGACTGGATTCATGGACGGCAAGCAGGGGCCCGAGACGGGGCCGGCAGACACGGCACCGGCAAGTGCCGTGACGGTCGCTGACCTGGCCCGCGTCGTTGCCTTACTCCCGGCCCCGGACAGTGCCGCCGCACTGATCGACGAGATCCGGGATCTGGAGGACCTGAAATCCGCCGCGGCCGCACAACAGGCCCGCCTGAGCGTGGCCTTCGATGCGCTTCAGCGCCGCGAGCAGGCTGCCGCCGGGGTCCCGGCCGACAAGCTCGGCGCCGGGGTCGGCGCGCAGATCGCCCTGGCCCGGCGCGAATCCCCCGCCAAAGGCAGCCGCCTCCTGGGCCTGGCCAAAGCCCTCGTGACCGAAATGCCGCACACCC
>NZ_BAAAQB010000043.1:88272-88373 GCF_039531445.1 Arthrobacter humicola
TACCGGCGCCCTCGCCGGGGCCGGGGACCGGGGCCTGATCGCCGCGGCCCGCACCGCCGCCTACCGGCGCGACCCGCGCTCCGTCACCGACCGCGCCGCGC
>NZ_BAAAQB010000044.1:0-4584 GCF_039531445.1 Arthrobacter humicola
CGACCCACCCTGAACCTGGAGACCCCAGCCAACCGGCTGAACCAGCTGCTGCACGCAGCCTAAACCCCGGCGTTGCTCCAACCAGTTGACTTTGCCGGGGGCAAAGCAACCACAAGTGATAGCGCATCGGGGGTTGGGGCTGCTATTTCGCCTTGCCGAGGAAGTCCTGCAGGCGGCCGACGCCCGTGGCCAGGTCTTCGTCGCCCAGCGCATAGGACAGGCGCAGGTAGCCGGACGGGCCGAAGGCCTCGCCGGGAACCACCGCCACCTCGACCTCGTCCAGGATCAGCGCCGCGAGTTCAGCAGAGGTGGCCGGCCGCACCGGACCGTTCGCCGACGGGAACTCCTTGCCCAGCAGCGCGCGGACGTCCGCGTACACGTAGAAGGCGCCCTTAGGCGTCGGGCATTCAACACCGTCAATCGCGTTCAGGCCCGCGACGATCGCCTTGCGGCGGCGGTCAAAGGCCACCTTCATCTCATCGACGGCGGTCAGCGGCCCGGACACGGCGGCGAGGGCCGCAATCTGCATGATATTGGAGACGTTCGACGTCGCGTGGGACTGCAGGTTGGTGGCGGCCTTGATGACGTCGGCGGGGCCGATCATCCAGCCCACGCGCCAGCCCGTCATGGCGTAGGTCTTGGCGACGCCGTTGAGGATGACCACCTTGTCGCCCAGTTCGGGGACGGCCGTGGCGATCGAGGTGAACGGCACGCCGTCGTAGGTCAGGTGTTCGTAGATCTCGTCGGTGACAACCCACAGGCCCTTGGACGCCGCCCACTGACCGATCGCCTTGACCTGCTCCTCCGAGTACACGGCGCCGGTGGGGTTGGAGGGGGAGACGAAGAGGAGGATCTTCGTGCGGTCCGTGAGGGCGGCTTCCAACTGGTCCACCGTGACCAGGTATTCCTGCTCCGGGCCGGCGAAGACCTCCACCGGCACGCCGCCGGCCAGCCGGATCGCCTCCGGGTACGTGGTCCAGAACGGGGTGGGAACAATGACCTCGTCGCCCGGATCCAGGAGGGTGGCGAATGTGTTGTACACGGCCTGCTTGCCGCCGTTGGTCACCAGCACCTGTGATGCCTCGGCCTTGTAGCCGGAGTCCCGGAAGGTCTTCTCCGCAATGGCCTGCTTCAACTCCGGCAGCCCGCCCGCGGGGGAGTAGCGGTGGTACTTCGGCTGGCTCGCGGCCTCGATGGCGGCCTGCACGATGTAGCCGGGGGTCGGGAAGTCGGGTTCCCCGGCACCGAAGCCGATGACCGGCCGGCCGGCTGCCTTCAGCGCCTTCGCCTTGGCATCGACGGCCAGAGTGGCGGATTCGGCTATGGCGGAAATGCGCTGGGAAATGCGGGCAGCAGACATGGGCGGGTCCGTTCTTCGCTTGCAGCTGGAAGGCTGGATGTGGGATTCGACGGAATCTACTCTATGCTGTTCACCGGATCCCCCGCGGTGCCGGAACGGAAATGTGACTGACGGCTGTCAGTTGGTTTTCACGGTCACGCAGGGGTCCGGAAGAGGGCCGGTTCGACGTAGGCGCAGTTCTTGCGTAGACTGGTTCTCCGGTGTTGAAAACACGATGATGGCCTGCGCCTCAGGGAAGCCTGCGGAATGCATCGGCCGGAGCGGATTTTAGCCCCGAAGGGTAGTGGCGCAATTGGTAGCGCAGCGGTCTCCAAAACCGCAGGTTGCAGGTTCGAGTCCTGTCTGCCCTGCGCATGCTGTTCCGGATCATCCGGAACCAGCGCAGCAACCACGGTTCAGTTCAGAGCCGGGTATCCGATCATTGCGAGGATGAGTGAGGACCAGGTGACCGAAACGGCTGCCAGCAGCTCCAAAGGCCGCCCCGCCAAGAATGCCGCCAAGCCCGGCTTCTTCGCTCGCATCGCGATCTTCATCCGCCAGGTCATTGGCGAACTGAAGAAGGTCGTCGCACCAACCCGTAAAGAACTGATCAACTACACGCTCGTGGTGCTGGTGTTCGTGATCATCATGATGGTGATAGTCACCTTGCTGGACCTGGCCTTTGGGACCGCAGTCAGCTGGGTCTTCGGCGGCAGCGCCCCCACGGACCGCTAAGGCGACCGGTCCGCAGACTGCGTGGATGCCCCGGGAAACCGGAGATTCCGCGGGGTGTGCGGAATTGAGTCATTTAAATAGGCATGTTAGGCAATGAGGAAGCAGGAGACCAAGTGTCTGAGCAGGAGCTCGAGGTAACTGAGACTGGGCTGGATAAGAGCCAGGACGCCGCGGTGGAAGCCGCGGAAGAGTCCGAGGCTGTGTCTGCTGCACCCGAATCCGACGTCACTGACGAGGCCGTAGCCGCGGAAGAAGACGCAGAGGCAGCAGTTGCCGCCGACGTCGACGCTGAAGAAGACACCGATGCTGACGCCGAAACGGGCGAAGCTGAAGAAGATACCGACGCGCTGGCAGCAGCGGCCGCCAAGGCCGACGTCGACCCCGCCGAAGAGTTCAAGGCCAAGCTGCGCCGCCAGGAGGGTGACTGGTACGTCATCCACTCCTACGCAGGCTACGAGAACCGCGTCAAGGCCAACCTTGAGACCCGCATCCAGACCCTGGACATGGAAGATTACATCTTCGAAATCCAGGTTCCGATGGAGGAAGTCGTTGAGATCAAGAACGCTCAGCGCAAGGTCATCAACCGCGTCCGCATCCCCGGCTACGTCCTGGTCCGCATGGACCTGACGGACGCTTCCTGGGGCGCCGTCCGCCACACCCCCGGCGTCACCGGCTTCGTGGGCAACGCCCACAACCCGGTCCCGCTGCGCCTCGATGAGGTCTTCTCCATGCTCGCCCCGGTCTTCGAAGAAGAGCAGGCCGAGAAGGGCAAGCCCGTCAAGCACGCTGCCGCCCAGGTGGACGTCGACTTCGAGGTTGGCGAGTCCGTCATCGTCAAGGAGGGCCCGTTCGAGACCCTTCCGGCCACGATCTCCGAGATCAAGATCGATTCCCAGACCCTCGTGGTGCTGGTGTCCATCTTCGAACGCGAGACTCCGGTCACGCTGGCGTTCAACCAGGTCAGCAAGATCTAGCTGGACTACAAGAATTCGCCCCGTGACTGCCCGCTTAGCAGCCACGGAGCGGCCGGCCGCCTTGCCATGGCGGCCACCAACCTGAGGCACGCTCCTGTGTCCCAGGACGTATTTGAGAGAAGGACCTACATTGGCTCCCAAGAAGAAGGTCACCGGCCTCATCAAGCTGCAGATCCAGGCAGGTGCCGCTAACCCGGCCCCGCCGATCGGTCCTGCGCTTGGCCAGCACGGTGTCAACATCATGGAATTCTGCAAGGCGTACAACGCTGCGACGGAAGCCCAGCGCGGCAACGTGATCCCCGTGGAAATCACGGTCTACGAAGACCGTTCCTTCACGTTCATCACCAAGACCCCGCCGGCTGCAGAGCTCATCAAGAAGGCTGCAGGCGTTGCCAAGGGTTCACCGACCCCGCACACCGTCAAGGTCGCCAAGCTGACCCAGGCCCAGGTCAACGAGATCGCCACCACCAAGATGGAAGACCTCAACGCCACGAGCCTCGAAGGCGCAGCGAAGATCATCGCCGGCACCGCCCGCTCCATGGGTATCACCGTCGAGGGTTAATTCCCCACCGCTGATGCGCCGGGTTCGTAAAACCGATCACGACGCCGGTCAGCACCGCCGGTCCGCCGGCAACACCTAAACATTGAAAAGCGGGATTCCGGGATGGACAAACCAGCCGGGATGCCGCCTGTGGCAGGGCCCAGCGCGGTCCGCAGACCACAACTGCACAAGGAGAAATAAGCAGCATGGCAAAGCGCAGCAAAGCATATGAGGCAGCCGCGGCCAAGATCGACGCGGAGAAGTTCTACGCGCCGTTCGAGGCAGTGACGCTCGCCAAGGACACCAACCCGTCCAAGTTCGACGCCACCGTTGAGGTCGCTTTCCGCCTGGGCGTTGACCCGCGTAAGGCCGACCAGATGGTCCGCGGCACCGTTAACCTGCCGCACGGCACCGGTAAGGTTGCCCGCGTCCTCGTCTTCGCAACGGGCGACAAGGCTGAAGCGGCAATCGCTGCCGGCGCCGACTTCGTTGGTTCCGATGACCTGATCGAAAAGATCGCAGCCGGCTGGACCGACTTCGACGCCGCCGTTGCCACCCCTGACCTCATGGGCAAGGTTGGCCGCCTCGGTAAGGTCCTGGGTCCGCGTAACCTGATGCCGAACCCGAAGACCGGCACCGTGACCGCTGACGTCGCCAAGGCCGTCAACGACATCAAGGGCGGCAAGATCGACTTCCGCGTCGACAAGCACTCGAACCTGCACTTCATCATCGGCAAGGTGTCCTTCGACGCCGTCAAGCTGGCCGAGAACTACGCAGCCGCTCTGGAAGAGGTCCTGCGCCTCAAGCCGTCCGCTTCCAAGGGCCGCTACATCCAGAAGGCCACCGTGGCCACCACGTTCGGCCCGGGCATCTCGGTTGACCCCAACGTCACCAAGGTCCTGACCGAGGTCTAATCCTCACCGGATCCACGGCGTCGCCAGCTTCAGGGCGTCACCAGTTTCCAGCAAAAGGCCGCCCCGCAACTGCGGGGCGGC
>NZ_BAAAQB010000044.1:4710-127433 GCF_039531445.1 Arthrobacter humicola
CCGCCGGTTAGGATTTCCCAGTGACTACGCCGCCGTACCTCATCGAGCAGCTTTCCCTGCCCGCGGACCTTGACGCCGCCGACCCTGGCACCCCGGACCTTAATGCCGCTGACGCGGCGGAGTTCCGTGAATTCGTAGATCTCTGTGACGAGCTCGCCCTGCAGACCTGGGGAAACCTAGACCGTTCAGCATCCGCGGCGGCCCGGCTCCAGTACTGGCGGGACAACCCCTACAGCCGGCTGCGGCTCTTCTTCGTCCGGGTCGACGGGCGCATGGTGGCCCGCTCGTGGATCCGCTACGAACTGCAGGAAAACCTCAGCAGTGCGCTCCTGCACGTGAACGTTCTCGATTCCTTCGCCGGCCGCGGGATCGGCCGGGCACTGCTGCAGCACGCCGAAGCGCTGGCCGCCGGCGACGGCCGGACCGTGCTGCAGACGTTCACGGAACACCCGGCCGATTTCGACGTCGACGGTCCGAACCTCATCAAGCCGGCCACCGGGACCGGGTCGCTTCCGGCCGGTGCGTCCGGCGTCCGGTTTGCCGGACGGGCCGGCTACCGCCTGGAGCAGGTGGAACGCTTCAGCGCGCTGGAGGTTCCGGCGGCCGCGGACCTCGATGCTCTGGCGCGGGACGCCCTGACCCGCGCGGGGGACTACGAACTCCTGCACTGGAGCGATTCGTGCCCGGAGCAAGATGCCGCCCAGTTGGCCGTGCTGATGTCGCGCATGAGCACCGACGCTCCCACCGGCGCGCTCAGCTACGAGCCGGAAAGGTGGGACGTCGCGCGCGTGCGCCACGTCGAGGACACCTGGCGGCGGGCCGGCCTGTCCTCCCTCGTCGCGGCGGCGCGGCACCGGGACACCGGTGAGCTCGCCGCCTACACCGTCCTTCAGGTCGCCGCCGACAAACCCTGGCTGGCCAGCCAGGACGACACCCTGGTCGCGGCCGGCCACCGGGGCCACCGACTCGGCATCCTCGTCAAGATCCTCAACCTGCGCCGGCTGCATGACGACTATCCCGAGGTGCAGCGGGTCATCACCTTCAATGCCGCCGAGAACGACCACATGCTTGGTATCAACATCGCACTGGGCTTCAAGCCTGCGGGGTACGACGGCGAATGGCAGCGCTCTGTTGTAGGGGCCGGTGCGGGCACCCCGAACTGAGCTCCGCAGCGGCCGTGCGCCCAAGGGGCCGGAAACTGGCCCGCGTCACCAATGGAACAGCAGCCCAAACCAGCATATGCTGGCGGTTGAAAGCCCGGTCAGAACCGGGCCGTACCGATGGCGGGTGGCAGAACGGCTGGGATGATGCCCTCTATGGCAGACGATGTACGGATTGAGCAGCTGTGGATCCCCGATTCCCTCGACGCGCCCGATGCCGCTGACTTTCTCGCCGCTATCGAAGTGGGGCGAAGGGTCAGGATGCAGACCTGGGGTACCGATGACCTCGCCTACGCGCCGCAGGAGAAGCTGCTGGAGATGGCGGACCCCTACGAACGCCAGGTGATCCTCGTGGCCAAGGTCGACGGCGTGATCGTCGGGACAGCGGACATCGCCCTGCCGCTTGTAGACAACCTGGACCTTGCCGAATTTACCCTCGACATCCTTCCGGAATACCGGCGCCGGGGTGTGGGGCGGCAACTGCTCGAAGCCGCAGAGCATTTCGCCCGGGACGAGGGCCGCCACACCATCCTGATCGACACCAACCACCCGGGATCGACGCTGACGGACCCGGAGGCCGAGCAGCTGGTGCCCGGAAGCGGTGTCGGGTTCGTCCCGCTGGGAAGCCGCGACGTCGAGTTCGCCCGCCACACCGGATACACGCTGCAGCACATTGAACAGTTCAGTTCCTGCGCCCTGCCCCTGGACAGCAAGCTCGTCGCCGAACTGGAGGCGGAAGCCGAGGAAGCCAACGCCGGCCGGTACCGCCTGCACCACTGGACCGACCGCTGCCCGGACCAGTGGCTCGAGGCAGTCGCCGCCCTGGAGAACCAGGCAGGCGAGGACGAAGTGCCGGGGCCGGATGCCGAGGAGATGGTGTTCGACGGCGGCATCCTCCGCGAAGCGGAGGAGGTGACCATTGCCCAGGGCCGCCGGACGGTGGTGACCGCCGTCGAGCACATCGCCAGCGGAACTCTCGTGGGACTGACCACCATCAGTGTCCTCGCGCTGCGCCCCGACGTCGTATTCCAGGACGACACCGTCGTGCTGCAGGAACACCGCGGCAACAAGCTCGGCCTCCTGATCAAGGTCGCTAACATGGAGCGGCTCAGCGAACAGTTCCCGGACGCGCGGGTCCTCTACACCTGGAACGCCCCGGAGAACCGCTACCTGCTGAAGGTCAACCAGCAGCTGGGATTCACGACAGCAGGCGTGACCGGTCTCTGGCAGAAGGAACTTCCCAACTTCGGCCCGTCTGTCAGCTGAGGGCCGGCCGCCGGCTCGTGCGCGCTGATTCCCGGGCACGGGCTCCCGAGCGGGCCCGATTTGGAGCACGCGCACGGTGTCCCGTAAGCTGGGAGGACCAAAGACCGTCGGTTGTTGGAAATCCACTCTCCCAAGCAAGACTCACTTCTGCAGTCGCGCCGGGAGAACACAGTAGGTTTCCGGACGAAGGACCCTGAACATAGGGCGGCCGGCGCAGGTGAACGAAGCAAAGCTCCGCGGTCATGGACTGCGTCGAGACAAGCCCCGTGCATCTGCGCGGGGCGTTTTTAGTTTTTAGCTCTTTTGAGCGGGGACCCGGACACACCGGCACTATCCCCGGAAGGAGGGTTATGGCAACGCCTAGCAAGGTTTCAGCAGTAGCTGAGATCACTAACGATTTCAAGGAATCGACCGCCGCTGTCCTGACCGAATACCGTGGGCTCACCGTTGCACAGCTCAAGCAGCTGCGTGTTTCTCTCGGCCAGGAAACCAAGTTCTCGGTCGTCAAGAACACCCTGACCGCTATTGCAGCCAAGGAAGCTGGTGTCGAAGCATTCGACGGTCAGCTCGCCGGCCCCACTGCAATCGCGTTCATCAAGGGTGACGCAGTTGCCGCTGCCAAGAGCCTGACGGATTTTGCCAAGGCCAACAAGCAGCTGGTCATCAAGACCGGTTACTTCGAAGGCAAGGCACTGAACGCCAGCGAAGTTGCTGCCCTGGCAGCACTCGAGTCCCGTGAGCTGCAGCTCGCCAAGGTTGCAGGTGTCCTCAAGGCTCCTGCTGCCGCTGCTGCACGCATCATCGACGCACTGCGCCTCAAGCTTGAAGAAGAGAACGGTGCACCGGCAGCAGCCGAAGCACCCGCCGCTGAAGAAGCTCCCGCAGCAGATGCAGCAGCCGAGGCCGCACCGGCCGAAGCCGCAGCCCCCGAAGAGAACTAACTCTCTTCTCCATAAGACTCCGGTGCCACTGCGGGCCTCAGGCCCGCCGGGCACCACTATAGGAAGGACGCCACACCATGGCGAAGCTCACCAACGAAGAGCTCATTGAAGCTTTCAAGGAACTGACCATCATCGAGCTCTCCGAGTTCGTCAAGCTCTTCGAAGAGACCTTCGAAGTTACCGCTGCTGCTGTTGCCGTTGCCGGCCCCGCCGGTGGCGCTGCTGCTGAGGAAGCCGAAGAGAAGACCGACTTCGACGTCGTCCTCGAAGCTGCTGGCGACAAGAAGATCGCAGTGATCAAGGAAGTTCGCGCCATCACTTCCCTGGGCCTCAAGGAAGCCAAGGACCTGGTTGACAGCGCTCCCAAGGCTGTTCTCGAAGGTGCCACCAAGGAAGCTGCCGAGAAGGCAAAGGAGCAGCTCGAGGCTGCCGGCGCCACCGTTACCCTCAAGTAACTTTCGCCGTCCGGATCCTTCGCGGTCCGCACTGCTTCACGGGAACCCCGTCCACTCCGGTGGGCGGGGTTTCCTGCGTTCCCGGGCCGAACTCCATCATGGCTTGACGGGATCGATGGACAGAACCTGTACCTCCGGGCGCCGGGTGAACGGAGTGCAAGGATTAGGCAAGGATTTTCTGATACCCCTGTCGCACTTGCTGGCACGCCCCTAGACTCTGGATTTGTGCCCACCGGCCCCCAACGCTCAGGAGTTCACCCACAATGACGGACCCTCACGATTCCTTCTCCCGCCGCGCCATGCTCACAGCAGCCCTCGTGGGCGGGGGCGCCGCCGCTGCCGCGCTGGCCGGGGCCCCGGCAGCACAGGCCGCCGGCAAACAATCAGAAGGGGGCCAGCCCGGCGGCAAGAAACAGTTCACGCTGACCGTGCTCGGCACCACCGATCTGCACAACAACGTCTTCAACTGGGATTACTTCAAGAACACCGCCTACGCCGACACCGCCGGGAACAAGATCGGGATCGCCCAGGCAGCCACCCTGATCCACGCCATGCGGGCCGAGCGCGGCGCCGCGAACACGCTGACCATCGACGCCGGGGACACCATCCAGGGCACGCCACTGGCCTACTACTTCGCCAAGATCAGCCCGATCTCCGCAACCGTGAAACACCCCATGGCGCTGGCCATGAACACGATCGGCTACGACGCCGTGGGGCTGGGCAACCACGAGTTCAACTACGGCATTCCGCTTCTGCGCACCTGGGAGAAGCAACTGAACTTCCCGCTCCTGGGCGCCAACGTCCACGACGCCGTCACAGGCGGCCGCGCCTTCACCCCCTACGTCCTCAAACGGGTCAAGACAGACAACGGCTGGCTGACGGTCGGACTGGTCGGCTTCGTGACGCCGGGGTGCGCGCTCTGGGACCGCGACAACGTCCAGGGAAAGCTCGACTTCAACGGCATCGTCGAGGAAGCCAAAACGGTCATCCCGCAGGTCAAAGCCGCCGGCGCCGACATCGTGATCGTCACGAGCCACTCCGGCGCGACCCCCGGATCGTCCTACGGCGACGCCCTGCCCTTCCCGGAGAACGCTTCCACCCAGCTCGCCGAGGAAGTCCCCGGCATTGATGCCATCCTGGTCGGGCACGCCCATCTGGAAATCCCGGAGCGCTTTGTGACCAACAAAGCCACCGGCAAGCAGGTCCTCCTGACCGAGCCGCTCAAATGGGGCATGCGGGTGTCCGTCATGGACCTCGAACTCGCCAGGGAGAAGGGCCAGTGGACCGTCACCTCGGCGCATTCGCTCCTGCTGGACGCCAAGACCGTCGACGCCGATCCCGCCGTCGTCCGGGCCGTTCAGGCCGGGCACGAGGCCACGGTGAGATACGTCAACGAGGTGATCGGCACTTCCACGGCCCCGCTCAGCACCGCCACCGCCTGCTGGGAGGACTCCGCCGCGATCGACGCCATCAACTACGTCCAGGCCAGCACCATCAAGGCCGAGCTGGCCAACGGACCCGCGGCGGGGCTGCCCGTGCTGTCCATTGCGGCGGCATTCTCCCGCGCCGTCGACGTCAAGGCCGGACCGCTGACCATCCGCGACGTCGCAGGGCTGTACATCTTCGACAACACCCTGCTCTCCATCAAGGTCACCGGTGCCCAGGTCAAGGACTACCTGGAGTGGTCCGCGCAGTACTTCAAACCGGTGACCGGCACCACGGCCAGGTCCGCGGACGTCACCAACGCCGTGACCGCCGTGGCCCCGAACGGCACACCGGACTATAACTACGACGTCGTCTACGGACTCGACGCTCCGCTGAACTATGAGATCGACCTCGCCCGGCCTGCAGGGGACAGGATCGCCAATCTGAGTTACGGCGGACAGGCGCTGCGGCCCGAGCAGGAATTTGCCCTGGCCATCAACAACTACCGGCAAAGCGGCGGCGGGAACTTCCCGGCCGTCAAGACCGCTCCGGTGCTCTCGAACAGCCAGCAGGAGATCCGGCAGCGCATCATCGACTACGTGGTGGACCACGGCACCCTGGACGTCGCCGTCTTCAGCCAGGCCAACTGGCGGCTCACCGTCAACGGGGCACCGCTCACGGTCACGGCCTGACGCGGCCCAGCAGCGTCGACTGCTCCGTAACTGCCGTTTTCAGCACCCATAAGGGCAGTTACGGAGCAGTCGACGTATCTGGCACCGCCGGGCCCGGCGGTGCTTTTAACCCGGCTGGGCTAGTTGGGTTGGTTCGGCTAACCGGGTTCGGTGATGTCGGCGACGACGGCCCCCAGGGCCGCCGTCAGGGCGTCCGCGTCGACGAACGCGCTGTAGCCGTGTTCCCCGGCTCCCATGGAGATACGCCGGCCCGTAATGGTCTGGTCGGCGTAGACCGGCCACGGCCGGGTGCTGCCGAGCGGCGTAATGGTCCCGCGCTCGTAGCCGGTGGCCTCGAACGCCGTTTCCGCCGCCGGGAGCGAGAGCTTGTTGACTCCCAGCAGCGCCCGCAGCTTGGGCCAGGAGATCTGCCGGTCGCCGGGCACGAGCGCGAACAGGAAGCTGCCGTCCTTGTGCTTGACCACGAGGGATTTCACGATATCCGCGGGCCGGATCCCGAGGATATCGGCCGCTTCCTCGAGGCTGCGGGCGGCGAGGCGTTCCACGATCTCGACGTCCAAGCCGCGGGCCGCGGCATCGGCCAGGAACCGCTCGCGGCCGCCGCCGGTTGTTGTCTGCTCTGCCATGCCCGCCAAAATCCCTCCCTGGAAATCCTGAACCCGGCGGTTGCCGGGTCAGTCGCAGTTGAGCCCTACTCGCAGTTCAGCCCTGGTCGCAGTCCGGCCCTAGTCGCGGTACAGCAGCAGCGCCTCGCCCTGGCCGCCCCCGCCGCACAGCGACACGGCGGCCTTGCCGGTGCCCCGGCGTTTGAGTTCGTGCGCCGCGTGCAGGGCCAACCGCGCGCCGGAGGCCCCGATCGGGTGGCCGAGGGCGATCGCCCCACCGTGGATGTTGCACCGCTCCAGCGGGTAGCCCAGGTCCTTCAGGGACTGCACCGCCACGGAGCCGAACGCCTCATTGATTTCGATGAAGTCGAGGTCGGCGACCGTCCACCCGGCCTTGTCCAGGGCGCTCTTGATGGCGTTGGACGGCTGGGAGTGCAGCGAGTTGTCCGGCCCGGCGACCTGGCCGGGTTTGCCGACCACGGCCAGGTACTCAAGGCCGTTGTCCTCGGCGAACTTCCGGCTGCACAGCACCAGGGCGGCAGCGCCGTCGGACAGGGGAGAGGAGTTGCCCGCGGTGATGGTGCCGTCCGTGACGAACGCCGCGCGCAGGCCGGCCAGCGACTCGACCGTGGTGTCCGGCCGGACGCCTTCGTCGGAGGTGACGGCGATGGGGTCGCCCTTGCGCTGCTTGACGCTCATCGCAGCGATCTCGCCGTCGAAGACGCCGTCCTTGGCGGCCCGGGCGGCGCGCTGGTGCGACTGCGCCGCGACCTCGTCCTGGGAAGCCCGGTCGATGCCGAGGGTCAGGTTCTTGCTTTCCGTCGAGAGCCCCATGGACTGCCCGTCGAAGGCGTCGGTGAGGCCGTCGTGCGCCGCCACGTCCAGGGCCTGGACCGTACCGTACGCCCAGCCCTGCCGTGAGCCGGGCAGCACGTGCGGGGCGCGGGTCATGGATTCCTGACCGCCGGCCACCACCACGGTGGCGTCGCCGCTGCGGATCATCCGGGCGGCGTCGATCACGGCGGTGAGGCCCGAGAGGCAGACCTTGTTGATGGTCACCGTGGGGACGTTCCAGCCGATGCCGGCGCCGATGGCGCTCTGGCGGGCCGGGTTCTGGCCCGCCCCGGCCTGCAGGACCTGGCCCATGATCACGCTGTCCACCTGGTCCGCCTTGACGCCGCTGGCGGCCAGGGCGGCCTTGATGGCATGGGAGCCGAGTTCGACGGCGGTGAAGCTGGCCAGCTGCCCGTTCAGGCGCCCCTGGGGGGTGCGGGCGGCGGCGAGGATGACAACGTCGTTGTTGTCTGCAGGATTGCTCATGGTCTTCTCTTCCGATCTACGACGGCTCTATGACGGCTTAATGTCTACGTTATCGTGAGCCCCATCACGTATCCATTCGGCCCCGGGCTGCGCTAAGGCATGACACGGGCCGGACGCCGGGGGAGCGGCCGCACAGCCTCTGCACAGCGTCCTCTGTGCAGCGTCCGAGCAACATCCGCCAAACTTCATGCTTGCAATCCCGCCGGAAGTGGGGTAGACAAGTAGGTTGCTTTGCCGTATCGTAGATATTTGCGTCTTCCCTGTTTACCTTCAGCCTTCATATAGCGGTGGGCTTAGCCTGACAGCTGCTCCATCAATGTGCCGTCTACAACGTGCACCAGCGTGGGCAGCGCGGGTCCCGGGTCATATAGCGGAACCGGACTGGTAGCACTGTGGAGTCATTCTGCAGGGTGCATAACGGGGGAGATCTGACAACGCCTGAAGGTCTGTGGAAGGATCCCTCTTGGTCGCCTCGAGCACCTCTAATGTAAACAACGCTACCGCTATCAATGCCGACAGCACCGATGGTGCCACTCGCCGGCTCTCATTCGCAAAGATTCACGAACCTCTTGATGTTCCGAATCTGCTCGCCCTGCAAACGGACAGCTTTGACTGGCTGGTCGGAAACGAACGCTGGCAGGCGCGCGTGGCGAAGGCCGTCGAAGAAGGCGACCTCAGCGTCGCCACCACCTCGGGTCTGTCTGACATCTTCGAAGAGATCTCCCCGATCGAGGACTTCCAGGGCACCATGTCCCTGAGCTTCTCCGAGCCGGAGTTCGCTGACCCCAAATACACCATGGCCGAGTGCAAGGACCGGGACGCAACGTACTCGGCCCCGCTGTACGTCAAGGCCGAATTCATGAACAACAACACGGGCGAAATCAAGCAGCAGACCGTGTTCATGGGTGACTTCCCGCTGATGACCGAGAAGGGCACCTTCGTCGTCAAC
Organism: Arthrobacter humicola; assembly: GCF_039531445.1. Classification (NCBI taxonomy): domain Bacteria; kingdom Bacillati; phylum Actinomycetota; class Actinomycetes; order Micrococcales; family Micrococcaceae; genus Arthrobacter; species Arthrobacter humicola. Next base: position 13,524 of record NZ_BAAAQB010000044.1, read on the forward strand.
GGCACCGAGCGTGTCGTTGTCTCCCAGCTGGTCCGCTCCCCGGGCGCCTACTTCGAGCGCACCGCCGACAAGACCAGTGACAAGGACATCTTCACTGCGAAGATCATCCCCTCCCGCGGCGCCTGGTTCGAACTTGAAATCGACAAGCGCGACCAGGTCGGCGTCCGTCTTGACCGCAAGCGCAAGCAGTCCGTCACCGTGCTGCTGAAGGCCCTCGGCTGGACCGAAGGTCAGATCCTCGAGGAATTCGGCCAGTACGACTCCATGCGCGCGACGCTGGAGAAGGACGCCACCGAGACCCGCGAAGACGCGTTGCTGGACATCTACCGGAAGCTGCGCCCGGGCGAGCCGCCCACGGTTGAGGCTGCCCAGTCCCTGCTGGACAACCTGTACTTCAACTCCAAGCGCTACGATCTGGCCAAGGTCGGCCGTTACAAGATCAACCGCAAGCTTGGCATCGACCGCTCCCTTGGCGACAAGGAAGCTTCGGTCCTGCACGTTGAAGACATCGTGGCCATGATCAAGTTCCTGGTTGCCCTGCACGCCGGCGAGAAGACCCTCATGGGCAAGCGCGACGGCCAGGACCACGAGCTCCGCGTCGAGATCGATGACATCGACCACTTCGGCAACCGCCGCATCCGCGCCGTCGGCGAGCTCATCGAGAACCAGGTCCGCACCGGCCTGTCCCGCATGGAGCGCGTTGTCCGCGAACGCATGACGACCCAGGACGTCGAGGCCATCACGCCGCAGACCCTGATCAACATCCGTCCCGTTGTGGCAGCCATCAAGGAGTTCTTCGGAACTTCCCAGCTGTCCCAGTTCATGGACCAGAACAACCCGCTCTCGGGTCTGACCCACAAGCGCCGCCTGTCCGCGCTTGGCCCGGGTGGTCTGTCCCGTGACCGTGCCGGCATGGAAGTCCGTGACGTGCACCCGTCCCACTACGGACGTATGTGCCCCATCGAAACTCCTGAAGGCCCGAACATTGGTCTGATCGGTTCGCTGGCTTCCTACGGACGCATCAACCCGTTCGGTTTCATCGAAACCCCGTACCGCCTTGTCTCCGAGGGCGTCGTTTCCGATGAGGTCAAGTACCTCACCGCCGACGACGAAGCCGAGGTCCTGATCGCTCAGGCCAACGCCCCGCTCGACGAGAACAAGCGTTTTGCCGAAGAGACCGTCCTGGTCCGTGCCCGCGGTGGTGGAGGCGAGCCCGTGCTGGTCCCCGCCGCCGACGTCGAATTCATGGACGTTTCCCCGCGCCAGATGGTGTCCGTGGCAACCGCCCTGATCCCGTTCCTCGAGCATGACGATGCTAACCGTGCACTCATGGGTGCCAACATGCAGCGCCAGGCCGTGCCGCTGGTCCGCTCCGAGGCGCCGTTCGTCGGCACCGGCATGGAGCGCGCCGCCGCCGTCGACGCCGGTGACGTCACCATCGCGAAGAAGGCCGGTGTGGTCACCGAGGTTTCCGCCGAGCTCGTCATTATGCTCAACGACGACGGCACGGAAACCAACTACCGCATCAACAAGTTCGCCCGCTCCAACCAGGGCAACTGCTACAACAACCGTGTCCTGGTGAACGAAGGCCAGCGCCTGGAGGTCGGCGGCATCATCGCTGACGGCCCGGCAACGGACCAGGGCGAGCTCGCCCTCGGTAAGAACCTGCTCGTGGCATTCATGTCATGGGAAGGCCACAACTTCGAGGATGCCATCATCCTGTCCCAGCGCATCGTGGCCGAGGACGTCCTGTCCTCGATCCACATCGAGGAGCACGAGATCGATGCCCGCGACACCAAGCTTGGTGCCGAGGAAATCACCCGTGACATCCCCAACGTGTCTGAGGAAGTCCTGGCAGGCCTGGACGAGCGCGGCATCATCCACATCGGTGCCGAAGTTGAGGCCGGCGACATCCTGGTCGGTAAGGTCACCCCCAAGGGCGAGACCGAGCTGACCCCGGAAGAGCGCCTGCTGCGCGCCATCTTCGGTGAGAAGTCCCGCGAAGTGCGTGACACCTCCTTGAAGGTCCCGCACGGCGAGTCCGGCACCGTGATCGGTGTCCGCGTCTTCGACCGCGACAACGACGACGAGCTGCCCCCGGGCGTCAACCAGCTGGTCCGCGTGTACGTGGCCGCCAAGCGCAAGATCACCGACGGCGACAAGCTCGCCGGCCGTCACGGCAACAAGGGTGTTATCTCCAAGATCCTTCCGATCGAGGACATGCCCTTCCTTGCCGACGGTACCCCCGTTGATATCGTCCTGAACCCGCTGGGTGTTCCGGGCCGTATGAACGTCGGCCAGGTGCTCGAAACGCACCTCGGCTGGGTTGCCAAGACCGGCTGGAAGATCGAAGGCGAGCCCGAGTGGGTCAAGCAGCTGCCGAACCTGCCGCGCGAGAGTGGCCAGACCACTGTTGCAACGCCGGTCTTCGACGGTGCTCGTGAAGAGGAAATCACGGGCCTGCTCGATTCCACCAACGTCACCCGCGACGGCGACCGTCTGATCAACTCCTCAGGCAAGACCCGTCTGTTCGACGGCCGCTCCGGCGAGCCGTTCCCGGATCCGATCTCGGTCGGCTACATGTACATCCTGAAGCTCCACCACCTGGTGGACGACAAGATCCACGCACGCTCCACCGGCCCGTACTCCATGATCACGCAGCAGCCGCTGGGTGGTAAGGCACAGTTCGGTGGCCAGCGCTTCGGTGAAATGGAAGTGTGGGCGCTCGAAGCTTACGGCGCCGCCTACACGCTCCAGGAACTCCTCACGATCAAGTCGGATGATATCCACGGTCGCGTGAAGGTCTACGAAGCCATCGTCAAGGGCGAGAACATCCCCGAGCCGGGCGTTCCTGAGTCCTTCAAGGTCTTGATCAAGGAAATGCAGTCGCTGTGCCTGAACGTGGAAGTGCTTTCCACGGACGGAACCACAATTGAAATGCGTGACTCTGATGACGCAGTCTTCACGGCTGCGGAAGAACTGGGCATCGATCTGTCTCGTGCAGAGCCCAGTTCCGTAGAAGAGGTTTAGCAGGCTTCCGACGGCGGGCGGTTCCCGTCCGCCGTCGGAGTCCTCCCTCTTCCCGTAACCCAAGACTTCAGAATTTAGAGAACAAGAGAGAACAGGGACCATATGTCCAGCGAATCCTCCTTCGGCCTCATGCAGATCGGCCTCGCCACCGCGGAAGACATCCGTGGCTGGTCGTACGGCGAGGTTAAGAAGCCGGAAACCATCAACTACCGCACGCTCAAGCCCGAGAAGGACGGCCTCTTCTGCGAGAAGATCTTCGGCCCGTCCCGCGACTGGGAATGCTACTGCGGCAAGTACAAGCGCGTGCGCTTCAAGGGCATCATCTGCGAGCGGTGTGGCGTTGAAGTCACCCGCGCCAAGGTCCGCCGTGAGCGCATGGGCCACATCGAGCTGGCCGCCCCGGTCACGCACATCTGGTACTTCAAGGGCGTTCCCTCCCGTCTGGGCTACCTCCTTGACCTGGCACCGAAGGACCTCGAAAAGGTCATCTACTTCGCCGCCTACATGATCACGAGCGTCGACGCCGACAGCCGCCACGAAGAACTGCCCAACCTCCAGGTTGAGCACGACATCGAGAAGAAGCAGCTGATCGACAACCGCGACTCGGACATCGCCACGATCGCCCGCGACCTCGAGAACGAGCTCGCGCGCCTCGAAGGCGAAGGCGCTAAGGCTGCCGACAAGAAGAAGGCCCGCGACTCCGCTGACCGCCAGATGGCGAACGTCCGCAAGCGTGCCGACGCCGAAATTGAGCGCCTCGAGCAGGTCTGGGACCGCTTCAAGAACCTTAAGGTCGCCGACCTCGAAGGTGACGAAGGCCTGTACCGCGAACTGCGCGACCGCTACGGCATGTACTTCGAAGGCTCCATGGGTGCCGAGGCCATCAAGAAGCGTCTTGAGAACTTCGACATGCAGGCCGAGTCCGACATGCTGCGCGACATCATCGCCAACGGCAAGGGCCAGCGCAAGACGCGTGCCCTGAAGCGGCTTAAGGTGGTCAACGCCTTCCTGACCACCAACAACAGCCCGCTCGGCATGGTGCTGGACGCCGTCCCGGTGATCCCGCCGGAACTGCGCCCGATGGTCCAGCTGGACGGTGGCCGCTTCGCGACCTCCGACCTCAACGACCTCTACCGCCGCGTGATCAACCGCAACAACCGTCTCAAGCGCCTGCTTGACCTCGGTGCCCCGGAGATCATCGTCAACAACGAGAAGCGCATGCTTCAGGAAGCTGTTGACAGCCTCTTCGACAACGGCCGCCGCGGCCGCCCGGTCACCGGACCGGGCAACCGTCCGCTGAAGTCCCTGAGCGACATGCTCAAGGGCAAGCAGGGCCGTTTCCGCCAGAACCTCCTCGGCAAGCGCGTCGACTACTCCGGCCGTTCGGTCATCGTCGTCGGCCCGCAGCTGAAGCTGCACCAGTGTGGTCTGCCCAAGCAGATGGCCCTGGAGCTCTTCAAGCCGTTCGTGATGAAGCGCCTGGTTGACCTCAACCACGCACAGAACATCAAGTCGGCCAAACGGATGGTGGAGCGTTACCGCCCGCAGGTCTGGGACGTCCTCGAAGAGATCATCACCGAGCACCCCGTGCTGCTGAACCGTGCACCTACCCTGCACCGCCTCGGCATCCAGGCGTTCGAGCCGCAGCTCGTCGAAGGCAAGGCAATCCAGCTTCACCCGCTGGTTTGTGGCGCCTTCAACGCCGACTTCGACGGCGACCAGATGGCAGTCCACCTGCCGCTGAGCCCCGAAGCCCAGGCCGAGGCACGCATCCTGATGCTGTCCTCGAACAACATCCTGAAGCCGTCGGACGGCCGCCCGGTGACCCTGCCGTCGCAGGATATGATCATCGGTCTCTACCACCTGACCACCAAGCGTGTCGGTTCAGCTGGCGAAGGCCGGATCTTCTCCTCGGTTGCGGAAGCCATCATGGCCTACGACCTCCACGAGCTGCACCTGAACTCCAAGGTCAAGATCCGCCTCGAGGGCTTCGTGCCCTACGCCGGCTGGGAAGCCCCGGAGGGCTGGGAGCCCGGTCAGACCGCACTGGTGGAGACCTCCCTCGGGCAGGTCATCTTCAACCAGACGCTGCCCGCGGACTACCCGTGGGTTGAGGATGTTGCCGACAAGGGCGAGCTGTCCCGGATCGTCAACGACCTCGCCGAGCGCTACCCGAAGGTCGTCACGGCGGCAACGCTGGACAACCTGAAGGATGCCGGTTTCTACTGGGCCACCCGTTCAGGCGTCACCGTTGCCATCTCCGACATCGAGGTGCCCAAGTCCAAGCCGGCGATCCTTGCCGGTTACGAGACCATGGCTGCCAAGATCCAGGGCCAGTACGACAAGGGCCTGATCGACGACGACGAGCGTCGCCAGGAACTGATCGAGATCTGGAACAAGGCCACGAACGAGATCGCCCAGGCGATGCGTGACAGCCTGTCCCCGATGAACACCATCAACCGCATGGTGTCCTCCGGCGCACGTGGTAACTGGATGCAGGTCCGTCAGATCGCGGGTATCCGTGGCCTGGTGGCCAACCCGAAGGGTGAAATCATCCCGCGTCCGATCAAGTCCTCCTACCGTGAGGGCCTGTCGGTGCTGGAATACTTCATCGCCACGCACGGTGCCCGTAAGGGTCTGGCTGACACCGCCCTGCGTACCGCCAACTCGGGTTACCTGACCCGTCGTCTGGTGGACGTCTCGCAGGACGTCATTGTCCGCGAAGAGGACTGCGGCACGGAGCGCGGCCTGGTGACCGCCATCGCCGTCGCTGACGCCAACGGCGAGCTCGTCCTGGACGAGAACGTCGAGAACAGCGCCTACGCCCGTACCCTGGCCGTGGACGTCCTCGACGCCTCGGGCAAGGTCCTGGCGGCGGCCGGCACCGACTGCGGCGACGTCGTCATTGCCGAACTGTTCGCAGCCGGCATCACCGAGGTCAAGGTCCGCTCCGTACTCACCTGTGAGTCCAGCGTCGGCACCTGCGCCCTGTGCTACGGCCGTTCGCTGGCCACAGGCAAGACCGTCGACATCGGTGAGGCAGTGGGCATCATCGCCGCACAGTCCATCGGTGAGCCGGGCACCCAGCTGACCATGCGTACGTTCCACACCGGTGGTGCAGTTTCCGCCAGCGGCGGCGACGACATCACCCAGGGTCTGCCCCGTATCCAGGAGCTCTTCGAAGCCCGCACTCCGAAGGGTGTTGCACCGATTGCTGAAGCAGCCGGCCGCATCGCCATCGAAGAGTCCGAGCGCCAGATGCGCCTGGTCATCACCCCGGATGACGGATCCGAAGAGATCGCCTACCCGGTGCTGCGCCGTTCACGGCTCCTCATCGAAGACGGCGACCACGTCAGCGTCGGCCAGAAGCTCATCAACGGCCCGGTCGATCCCAAGCAGGTGCTGCGCATCATGGGTCCCCGTGCCGCGCAGAAGTTCCTGGTGGACGAAGTCCAGGGCGTGTACCGCAGCCAGGGCATCGGTATCCACGACAAGCACGTCGAGGTTATCGTCCGCCAGATGCTGCGCCGCGTCACGGTCATCGAATCCGGTGAATCGGACCTGCTGCCCGGCGAGCTCGCCGAACGCAGCCGTTTCGAAGAGGCCAACCGCCGCGTTGTGTCCGAGGGCAAGACGCCGGCTTCCGGCCGTCCCGAGCTCATGGGCATCACCAAGGCGTCCCTGGCGACCGAGTCCTGGCTGTCCGCAGCTTCCTTCCAGGAAACCACCCGCGTCCTGACGCAGGCGGCCATGGAAGGCAAGAGCGATCCGCTGCTCGGCCTCAAGGAAAACGTCATCATCGGTAAGCTCATCCCGGCCGGCACGGGTCTCCCGCGCTATACCGAGGTCACCGTGGAACCCACTGAAGAAGCAAAGGCCAACCTGTTCACCGGCCCCAGCGCATTCAGTGACTTCTCCTACGACACCCTGGGCGGCGACGGGGCTCCCGAGTTCCACGCCATCCCGCTGGATGACTACGATCTCGGCAGCGACTTCCGCTAGCCGATAGCTCGGCGTCGGGCCCCGTCACCACTCTGCTTTCAGCGGGGCGGGGACGGGGCCCTTCCTGTCTGCCCAACTAGCTGGCAGCTGAGGTCGTTATGGGTCCCCAAAACGGCCTCAGCTGCGAGTCAGTTGGGCAGCGGGGGCGCGATTAAGGCCTGGGAGCCGCCCGTGGTAGACTGGAGACTAATTGTTATTGTGGCAGTGGATGAGTGCGCCGGTTGCAGCTGAAAAGCTTAACCAGGACGACGTTTCCGGTTTGCAGGGTTCTTGTGCAACGTATGCCACATTTTCGCATGCCTAGGGGCAATTTGGGTCGAAAGTCCTTGGAACCCGGCGTGCGGTCCGACTATTAAGGCTTCGCCTCAGCTGCTCTGGAGAGAACTTCAAGGCTCGGGCGGCGAGGCGCAGCGACAAGAGAGCGTCCGCCAACGGCCGCTCCGGATAAAACGGAGAACACGAGAGTGCCTACGATTAACCAGCTGGTCCGCAAGGGCCGCACGCCGAAGGTCAAAAAGACCAAGGCCCCCGCGCTTAACGGCAGCCCGATGCGTCGCGGTGTTTGCACCCGCGTTTACACGACGACCCCGAAGAAGCCGAACTCGGCTCTGCGTAAGGTTGCACGTGTGCGCCTCAACGGTGGCATTGAAGTCACCGCTTACATCCCCGGTGTAGGCCACAACCTGCAGGAGCACTCCATTGTGCTCGTCCGCGGCGGCCGCGTGAAGGACCTTCCGGGTGTCCGCTACAAGATCGTCCGTGGCGCCCTCGATACCCAGGGTGTCAAGAACCGTAAGCAGGCCCGCAGCCGCTACGGCGCAAAGATGGAGAAGAAGTAATATGCCTCGCAAGGGTCCGGCCCCCAAGCGGCCGCTAGTTCTAGATCCCGTTTACGGCTCCCCGCTGGTTACCCAGCTCATCAACAAGGTGCTGGTTGACGGCAAGAAGTCCACCGCAGAGCGCATCGTTTACGGTGCCCTCGAAGGTGCTCGCGCCAAGTCCGGCGGCGACCCCGTTGCAGCCCTCAAGAAGGCCATGGAGAACGTCAAGCCTTCGCTTGAGGTCCGCTCCCGCCGTGTTGGTGGCGCCACCTACCAGGTTCCGGTCGAGGTCAAGCCGGGTCGCTCGACGGCCCTCGCCCTCCGCTGGCTGGTCGGCTACTCCAAGGCCCGCCGTGAAAAGACGATGACCGAGCGCCTCCAGAACGAGATCCTGGATGCCTCCAACGGTCTCGGTGCCGCTGTGAAGCGTCGCGAAGACACCCACAAGATGGCCGAGTCCAACAAGGCCTTCGCACACTACCGCTGGTAATACTTCCCGGACGCCGCCGGCTCGACTGAGCCGGCGGCGAACGTGCAGTCCATCCGAAAGGGAGACACCGTGGCACAGGACGTGCTTACCGACCTTAGCAAGGTCCGCAACATCGGCATCATGGCCCACATCGATGCCGGCAAGACCACTACTACCGAGCGCATCCTGTTCTACACAGGTGTGAACCACAAGATCGGCGAAACGCACGACGGCGCTTCGACGACTGACTGGATGGAACAGGAAAAGGAACGCGGCATCACCATCACGTCTGCCGCCGTGACCTGCTTCTGGGAAAACAACCAGATCAACATCATCGACACCCCCGGCCACGTTGACTTCACCGTTGAGGTTGAGCGCTCCCTGCGCGTCCTCGACGGCGCTGTCGCCGTGTTCGACGGCAAGGAAGGCGTGGAGCCGCAGTCTGAGACTGTTTGGCGCCAGGCTGACAAGTACAACGTCCCGCGCATCTGCTTCGTCAACAAGATGGACAAGCTCGGCGCTGACTTCTACTTCACCGTCGACACCATCATCAGCCGCCTCGGTGCCAAGCCGCTCGTCATGCAGCTGCCGATCGGCGCCGAGAACGACTTCATCGGCGTCGTCGACCTCCTTTACATGCGTGCGCTGGTATGGCCCGGCGACGCCAAGGGTGACGTCACCATGGGTGCCAAGTACGAGATCCGCGAGATCCCGGCTGACCTCCAGGCGAAGGCCGACGAGTACCGCGCGCAGCTCATTGAGACTGTTGCCGAGTCCTCCGAGGAACTCATGGAGAAGTACCTCGAAGGCGAAGAGATCAGCATCGACGAGCTCAAGGCCGGCATCCGCAAGATGACGATCAACTCCGAGATCTACCCGGTCTTCTGTGGTTCTGCCTTCAAGAACCGCGGCGTCCAGCCGATGCTCGACGCTGTGGTGGACTACCTGCCGAACCCGCTCGACGTCCCGCCGATGATCGGTCACGATCCCCGCGACGAAGAGAAGGAACTGACCCGCAAGCCTTCCTCCGAAGAGCCGTTCTCCGCGCTGGCCTTCAAGATCGCCGCGCACCCGTTCTTCGGCCAGCTCACCTTCATCCGCGTGTACTCCGGTCACGTGGAAGCAGGCTCCCAGGTGGTCAACTCCACCAAGGGCAAGAAGGAGCGCATCGGCAAGCTGTTCCAGATGCACGCCAACAAGGAAATGCCCGTCGAGGGCGCTACCGCCGGCCACATCTACGCAGCGATCGGCCTGAAGGACACCACCACGGGCGACACCCTGTGCGATCCGGCCAACCAGATTGTCCTCGAGTCCATGAGCTTCCCGGAGCCTGTGATCTCGGTTGCGATCGAGCCGAACACCAAGGGTGACCAGGAGAAGCTCTCCACGGCTATCCAGAAGCTCTCCGCTGAGGACCCGACCTTCCAGGTCTCCCTCAACGAAGACACCGGCCAGACCATCATCGCCGGCATGGGCGAGCTCCACCTGGACATCCTGGTGGACCGCATGCGCCGCGAATTCAAGGTCGAGGCGAACGTTGGCAAGCCGCAGGTTGCTTACCGCGAAACCATCAAGCGTGCTGTAGAGCGTCACGACTACACGCACAAGAAGCAGACCGGTGGTTCCGGCCAGTTCGCAAAGATCCAGATCGCGATCGAGCCGCTGGACACCTCAGGTGGCGAGCTGTACGAGTTCGAGAACAAGGTCACCGGTGGCCGCGTTCCGCGCGAGTACATCCCGTCGGTAGACGCCGGTATCCAGGATGCGCTGAACGACGGCGTCCTGGCCGGTTACCCGGTTGTCGGCATCAAGGCAACGCTGATTGACGGCGCTTACCACGATGTTGACTCCTCGGAAATGGCGTTCAAGATCGCCGGCCGTATGGCTTTCAAGGAAGCCGCACGCAAGGCGAACCCTGTTCTGCTCGAACCGCTGATGGATGTCGAGGTCCGCACCCCTGAGGAATACATGGGTGAAGTTATCGGTGACCTCAACTCCCGCCGTGGCCAGATGCAGTCCATGGAGGATGCCCAGGGCGTCAAGGTCATTCGCGCGCACGTCCCGCTGTCCGGCATGTTCGGCTACATCGGTGACCTGCGCTCGAAGACCCAGGGCCGCGCTGTGTACTCCATGACGTTCAACAGCTACGCCGAGGTCCCGAAGGCAGTTGCCGACGAGATCATCCAGAAGAACCGCGGCGAGTAGTCCCTAGGACGCATCGCAGCAGCAAAAACTCGGATGCGTCTCCGCCAGCGGGGATTCATCTGGTGCAAGTGGCCGGACTCCGGTCAGCTGTAGTCCGGCCAGGCCGGAGTTCGGCCGCCTGCACGAACAGGCTCTAGGCACTAGCATTAGTACCTGAATCTGCAATTTCACCAATCCAAAGCCCCCCAAGTAGACTTACTGGAGTTTCTGCCGCGACAAGCGCGGCCGAAGGGTAAGTCATTTGAAAACGTTCTAGGAGGAACCTGTGGCAAAGGCAAAGTTCGAGCGGACTAAGCCGCACGTTAACATCGGTACCATTGGTCACGTTGACCACGGTAAGACGACGCTGACGGCCGCCATTTCCAAGGTGCTGTACGACAAGTACCCGACTCTCAACGAGAAGCGTGACTTCGCGTCGATTGACTCTGCACCCGAAGAGCGTCAGCGCGGCATTACCATCAACATCTCCCACGTTGAGTACCAGACCGAGAAGCGCCACTACGCACACGTAGACGCTCCGGGTCACGCTGACTACATCAAGAACATGATCACCGGCGCTGCTCAGATGGACGGTGCAATCCTCGTGGTTGCCGCCACTGACGGCCCGATGGCTCAGACCCGCGAGCACGTTCTGCTTGCCCGCCAGGTTGGCGTTCCCTACCTGCTGGTCGCGCTGAACAAGGCAGACATGGTTGATGACGAGGAACTCCTCGACCTCGTCGAAATGGAAGTTCGTGAGCTGCTCAGCTCGCAGGGCTTCGATGGCGATGAGGCTCCGGTTGTCCGCGTTTCCGGCCTGAAGGCCCTCGAAGGCGACCCGGTTTGGGTCAAGTCCGTTGAGGACCTCATGGCAGCTGTCGACGAGTCCGTTCCGGACCCGATCCGTGACCGTGACAAGCCCTTCCTGATGCCGATCGAAGACGTCTTCACGATCACCGGCCGTGGCACCGTTGTTACGGGCCGCGCCGAGCGTGGAACCCTCGCCATCAACTCCGAGGTCGAGATCGTCGGCATCCGCCCGGTCCAGAAGACCACGGTTACCGGTATCGAGATGTTCCACAAGCAGCTCGACGAAGCATGGGCCGGCGAGAACTGTGGCCTCCTGCTCCGCGGTCTGAAGCGCGACGATGTCGAGCGTGGCCAGGTTGTCGTCAAGCCGGGTTCCATCACCCCGCACACCGACTTCGAGGCTAACGTCTACATCCTCTCCAAGGACGAAGGCGGACGTCACAACCCGTTCTACTCCAACTACCGCCCGCAGTTCTACTTCCGCACCACGGACGTAACCGGCGTTATCACCCTGCCGGAAGGCACGGAAATGGTTATGCCCGGCGACAACACTGAGATGACCGTTGCGCTCATCCAGCCGATCGCTATGGAAGAGGGCCTCGGCTTCGCTATCCGCGAAGGCGGCCGCACCGTTGGTTCGGGACGCGTCACCAAGATCCTCAAGTAGTACTTGCTGATCACGGTTGACCTGGCCGGCTGACGGCCATGGAAGACCAGGGAACAGCCCCGCTGCATCTGCAGCGGGGCTGTTCTTTTTAAGTTCCTGCTACCTTTGCAGGTAGGGGAAAGGAGCTCACCATGGGCTGGTTCATTTTTCTGCTGCTTGTCGTCGGGGCAGCGGTCGCTTACTTCTGGGTGAAGAAGCACTTCCGCCGGGAAATCGAGCGTGCCAAGCGCATCAACCGGGCAAACCGCGAGTAGTAGTCTCCGGCCGCGCCGGCCTGTTTAGATGCTTCTTGGCCCCCGGGCCCGTGCGAGGGCCTGGTACCAGTAGTAGGACTCCTTCGGCGTGCGCTGCTGGGTGTCGAAGTCCACGTGCACCAGGCCGAAGCGCTGGGAGTAGCCGGCCGCCCACTCGAAGTTGTCCATGAGGGTCCAGACGTAGTAGCCGAGCAGTTCGACGTCGTGGGCTATGCCGCCGGCGGAGGTGGCTTCCACCGCCTCGCGAAGGTGCGCGGCGAGGTAGCTGATCCGCCCGGCGTCGGGAATAGGTCCCGTGACGCGGTCCGGTTCGGGGAAGCTTGCCCCGCTCTCGGTGATGAACAGCGGCGGCAGCGCCGCGCCGTACCGGTCCTTCAGCTCCCGGAGCAGGACTCCCAGGTGGTCCGGGGCCACCGGCCAGCCGAATCCCGTGTGCTCGTACTCCGGGAACGCGGCGAGGTGGAAGGGCACCTTCAGCATCGCCTCCGCGTCTCCGGTGGGGCTGTCGACGCCGCGGCCCGTGGCCACCCGCACGGGGTAGTAGTAGTTCACGCCGTAGAAATCCAGCGGCTGGTGGATGGTGGCCAGATCCGCGTCGGGGATGCTCCGCAGCGAACGGAACCACGGCCGGGCGATCAGCGGCGGCCCGGGAAAGCGGCCCAGCAGGATCGGGTCGGCGTAGAGCCGGTTCAGCAGGAGGTCGAACACCCGGGCGAGCAGCCGGTCGGAGACGGAGCCGGAAGCCGGCCGGACCGGCGAGTGCAGGTTCGAGACGCCGACGGCGCCGCTGACGCCTTCCGCGCGCAGCGCCTGCACCGCCAGGCCGTGGCCAAGGAGCTGATGGTGCACAGACGGCAAGGCATCGAAGAGCAGGCCGTGGCCGGGCGCATGGGTGCCCAGGGCGTACCCGTTGAGAGTGACCGAGGCGGGCTCGTTCAGCGTGACCCACTGCGCCACACGATCGCCGAACCGCTTGCCGGCAGCCGCGCTGTACTCGGCAAACCGTTCCGCCGTCGTGCGGTTCATCCAGCCGCCCCGGTGCTCGAGGGGGAGCGGCGTATCCCAGTGATACAGCGTGGCCATGGGAGAGATGCCGGCGGCGAGCAGCTGGTCGATGAGTCGGTCATAGAAGTCCAGGCCGGCCGCATTGAAGGGCCCTGTCCCCTCGGGCTGGACCCGCGGCCAGGAGATCGAGAAACGGTAGGAGTCGATTCCGAGCTCGCGCATGAGCCCGACGTCTTCGGCGGCGCGGTTATAGTGATCGCACGCGACGGCGGGGGAGTGCCCGTGCAGGATGTTCCCCGGCTTCTCGGCAAACGCGTCCCAGCCGGAGGGCCCGCGGCCGCCGGCGTCGAGGCCGCCCTCGATCTGGAAGGCAGCGGAGGCGACGCCCAGAGTGAACCCGGGCCTCAGGCGAGCGGCGAGGGCCTGAACTGAAACAGAATCCTGCACAGTCATGCCCCTATCATCTATTCGATGGCGGAAGAGGACAATGTCCGAACTGCCCCTTCATGGGGACTGATTCGCTTCTGCCCGCAAATTCCGGCATACTAGTTGAGTTGTTCAAGCGCTCTTTCGCGTCCCGATCCGGATAATGCCGGGTGACAGGGTCCAAGTAAGAGACCAAACATAACCCACTCCCCATGGAATTGCGGACTCGTATGTGTGAAAACGTGCGACACGCCCGACCGCGGGGGTCGGTTACGCCGGCAGGTTGAGGAACCCGGATTCTTCCGGATTCAGCTTGTGCGGCGGGTGGTAGTCACGACTTCAAATGCTTCGGCAGCCACACAACACGTAAGTGAACAGGGCAGCCCCAATCAGGGGAAGCACAGACTGAAAGAGAGTCAGGCGACATGGCGGGACAAAAAATCCGCATCCGGCTGAAGTCATACGACCACGAGGTCATTGACGTTTCAGCACGGAAGATCGTTGAGACGGTCACGCGCGCAGGCGCAACGGTAGTCGGCCCCGTGCCGCTGCCGACGGAGAAGAACGTGTACTGCGTTATCCGCTCTCCGCACAAGTACAAGGACAGCCGCGAGCACTTCGAAATGCGCACGCACAAGCGTCTGATCGACATCATCGACCCCACGCCCAAGGCTGTTGACTCGCTCATGCGTCTCGACCTGCCGGCCGACGTGAACATCGAAATCAAGCTGTAGGGAGGTGCTGAGAGACTATGACCGCAACCCGTAACGTAAAGGGCCTGCTGGGCACGAAGCTCGGCATGACCCAGGTCTGGGACGAGAACAACAAGCTCATCCCCGTCACTGTGGTCCAGGCTGACTCGAACGTCATCACGCAGCTGCGCAACGCAGAAACTGATGGCTATGTCGCCGTTCAGATCGGCTACGGCCAGATCGATCCCCGCAAGGTCACCAAGCCGCTGGCTGGTCACTTTGAAAAGGCAGGCGTCACGCCTCGCCGCCACGTCGTAGAACTGCGCACTGCAGATGCTGACTCTTACGAGCTGGGCCAGGAGCTCTCCGTAGAGCTCTTCGAAGCCGGCCAGAAGATCGACGTCGTTGGCACCACCAAGGGTAAGGGCTTCGCCGGTGTTATGAAGCGTCACGGCTTCCACGGTGTTGGAGCTTCCCACGGTGCCCACAAGAACCACCGTAAGCCCGGTTCAATCGGTGGCGCATCCACCCCGAGCCGCGTCTTCAAGGGCATGAAAATGGCCGGCCGCATGGGCGCCGTTCGTCACACCACGCTGAACCTCACGGTCCACGCGGTTGACGTCGAGAAGTCGCTGCTCCTGATCAAGGGCGCCGTTCCCGGTGCCCGCGGCCAGGTCGTACTCGTACGCACCGCCGTGAAGGGAGCCTAGTTCAATGACTAGCACTGTCAAGGTTGACCTGCCTGCAGAGATCTTCGACGTACAGACCAACGTGCCGCTGCTGCACCAGGTCGTCGTTGCCCAGCTCGCTGCTGCTCGCCAGGGTACCCACAAGACCAAGACCCGCGCCGAAGTTTCCGGTGCAGGTCGCAAGCCGTTCAAGCAGAAGGGCACCGGCCGCGCCCGTCAGGGTTCCATCCGTGCTCCTCACATGACCGGTGGTGGCGTTGTCCACGGCCCCACGCCGCGTGACTACAGCCAGCGCACCCCCAAGAAGATGATTGCTGCTGCACTGCGCGGCGCACTCTCGGACCGTGCCCGCAACGGCCGCGTCCACGTCATCGCTGACCTGGTTGCAGGCTCCAAGCCGTCCTCCAAGGAAGCACTGGCAACCCTGCGCGGAGTTTCCGAGCGCAAGAACCTGCTCGTTGTCATTGAGCGCGCCAACGATGTTGCTGCACTGTCCGTGCGCAACCTCGAGGAAGTTCACGTTCTGTACGCAGACCAGCTGAACACCTACGACGTTCTCGTTTCCGACGACGTAGTCTTCACCAAGGCTGCCTACGAAGCATTTGTTGCTGACAAGGTCGCAAAGAACGAGGAGGATGCCAAGTGAGTGCAGCCACCATCAAAGACCCGCGCGACGTCGTGCTTGCACCCGTCGTCTCGGAAAAGAGCTACGGCCTGATCGACGAGGGCAAGTACACCTTCCTGGTGGACCCCCGCTCGAACAAGACCGAGATCAAGCTGGCCGTGGAGAAGATTTTCTCCGTCAAGGTCGAATCGATCAACACCATCAACCGTGCCGGTAAGCGCAAGCGCACCAAATTCGGCTGGGGTACCCGCAAGAACACCAAGCGTGCCATTGTGAGCCTCAAAGAAGGCACTATCGACATCTTCGGCGGTCCGCTTTCATAGCGGAGACCACTTTAACGAGGAAATAAATTATGGGAATCCGTAAATACAAGCCGACTACCCCGGGCCGTCGTGGCTCGAGCGTAGCGGACTTCACTGAAATCACGCGGTCGACGCCGGAAAAGTCGTTGGTACGTCCCCTCCCGAAAAAGGGTGGCCGTAACAACACCGGTAAGATCACGACCCGTCACAAGGGTGGTGGACACAAGCGCCAGTACCGTCTGATCGACTTCCGTCGCCACGACAAGGACGGCGTCAACGCCCGCGTTGCCGAAATCGAGTACGACCCGAACCGTACGGCTCGCATCGCACTCCTGCACTACGTTGATGGCACCAAGCGTTACATCATCGCCCCGAACAAGCTGTCCCAGGGCGACTTCGTAGAGGCCGGCGCCGACGCTGACATCAAGCCGGGCAACAACCTGCCGCTGCGCAACATCCCCGTCGGTACCGTTATCCACGCAGTCGAACTGCGTCCGGGTGGCGGCGCCAAGATGGCCCGTTCCGCTGGCGCTTCTGTTCAGCTCGTCGCCAAGGAAGGCCGTTTCGCCCAGCTGCGTCTGCCTTCCGGCGAAATCCGCAACGTTGACGTGCGCTGCCGCGCAACCGTCGGCGAGGTCGGCAACGCTGAGCAGTCGAACATCAACTGGGGCAAGGCCGGCCGTATGCGGTGGAAGGGCGTTCGCCCGACCGTCCGTGGTGTCGCCATGAACCCGGTTGACCACCCGCACGGTGGTGGTGAAGGTAAGACCTCCGGTGGTCGTCACCCGGTCAACCCCAACGGTAAGCCTGAGGGCCGCACCCGCCGCCCCAACAAAGAGAGCGACAAGCTTATTGTTCGTCGCCGTCGTACTGGCAAGAACAAGCGATAGGAGCCTGGACACATGCCACGCAGCCTGAAAAAAGGTCCTTTCGTTGACCAGCACCTCTTTGTGAAGGTAGCCAGGGAAAACGAAAAGGGCACCAAGAACGTCATCAAGACCTGGTCCCGCCGTTCGATGATCGTCCCCGACATGCTCGGCCACACGATCGCCGTGCACGACGGACGCAAGCACATCCCCGTGTTTGTCACTGAGTCGATGGTCGGGCACAAGCTCGGCGAATTCGCTCCCACGCGGACATTCCGCGGCCATGTCAAGGACGACCGTAAGGGCAAGCGCCGCTAGGCGCCTGCACTTACGTCAAAGACGAGAGAAGGAAAGCAATGGAAGCCAAGGCAATTGCGCGTCACATCCGCGTAACGCCTATGAAGGCCCGGCGCGTCGTCAACCTTGTTCGTGGTAAGCAAGCGAATGAGGCTCTGGCAATTCTGAAGTTTGCCCCCCAGGCAGCTTCGGAGCCGGTATTCAAGGTAGTTCAGTCGGCAATCTCCAACGCCCGGGTCCTCGCGGACCGCGACGGCGTGGCGTTTGACGAAGGTGACCTCATCATCAGCGAAGCGTTTGTTGATGAAGGCCCGACCATGAAGCGGTTCCAGCCGCGAGCTCAGGGTCGTGCATTTCAGATCAAGAAGCGCACGAGCCACATCACCGTGGTAGTCGCTACCCCGGAGAAAGAGGAGGCTCGCTAAGTGGGACAGAAAGTTAACCCGCACGGGTTCCGACTCGGCATCACCACCGATCACGTATCGCACTGGTTTGCTGACAGCACCAAGGCTGGCCAGCGGTACAAGGACTTCGTTCGCGAAGACATCCGCATCCGCCAGCTCATGTCCACGGGCATGGAACGCGCCGGCATCGCCAAGGTCGAAATCGAGCGCACCCGCGACCGTGTCCGCGTGGACATCCACACGGCACGTCCGGGCATCGTCATCGGCCGCCGCGGCGCTGAAGCAGACCGCATCCGCGGCGAGCTCGAAAAGCTCACCGGCAAGCAGGTTCAGCTGAACATCCTCGAGGTCAAGAACCCCGAGATGGAAGCCCAGCTTGTTGCCCAGGGCGTTGCTGAGCAGCTGACTTCCCGCGTGGCGTTCCGCCGCGCGATGAAGAAGGCCATGCAGTCCGCACAGCGTGCCGGTGCCAAGGGCATCCGTATCGCTTGCTCCGGTCGTCTGGGCGGCGCTGAAATGTCCCGCTCGGAGTTCTACCGCGAAGGCCGTGTGCCCCTGCACACCCTGCGTGCGAACATCGACTACGGCTTCTACGAGGCCAAGACCACCTTCGGCCGCATTGGCGTGAAGGTCTGGATCTACAAGGGCGACGTCACCGCCAAGGAACTGGCTCAGCAGGCAGCTGCTGCTCCGTCCCGCGGCCGTGGAGCCAGCGACCGCCCGGGCCGC
This sequence comes from Arthrobacter humicola, assembly GCF_039531445.1. Taxonomy (NCBI): domain Bacteria; kingdom Bacillati; phylum Actinomycetota; class Actinomycetes; order Micrococcales; family Micrococcaceae; genus Arthrobacter; species Arthrobacter humicola. The sequence continues at coordinate 31,796 of NZ_BAAAQB010000044.1, forward strand.
CCGGGTGGCGCTGACCGTGGTGACCGCCGTCGTCGTAACGACCGCCCGGCAGCTGAGGCAGCACCCGCTGCCGCCGAAGCTCCGGCAGTTGAGGCAGCTGCACCGGCAGTAGAAGGAGGACAGGCTTAAATGCTTATCCCACGTCGAGTAAAGCACCGTAAGCAGCACCACCCGGGTCGTTCCGGCGCTGCTACGGGCGGCACCCAGGTCTCCTTCGGTGAGTGGGGCATCCAGGCTCTGAGCCCTGCCTACGTCACGAACCGTCAGATCGAATCTGCCCGTATCGCGATGACCCGCCACATCAAGCGTGGCGGAAAGGTCTGGATCAACATTTACCCGGACCGTCCGCTGACGAAGAAGCCTGCCGAAACCCGCATGGGTTCCGGTAAGGGTTCTCCGGAATGGTGGGTCTCAAACGTCAAGCCGGGCCGGGTTCTCTTCGAACTCTCCGGTGTCAGTGAAGAGGTAGCTCGCGAGGCCCTGCGCCTGGCAATCCACAAGCTGCCGTTGAAGGCACGCATTGTGCGTCGCGAAGGTGGTGAGTAGAAATGGCAGTAGGATCCAAGGAACTTGCATCCGCACAGCTGGACGGTTTCGACAACGAGCGTCTCGTTGAAGAACTCCGCAAGGCCAAGGAAGAGCTGTTCAACCTGCGTTTCCAGTCCGCCACCGGTCAGCTGGAGAACCACGGTCGTCTGCGTGCGGTAAAGAAGGACATCGCCCGCATCTACACCGTTCTCCGCGAACGCGAGCTGGGCATTCGTGCCGAGGTTGCCGCACCGGTTGTGGAAGCCAAGGAAGAGAAGAAGTCCAAGAAGGCTGCAACCAAGAAGGCCGAGAAGGCTGAAACGGTTGAAACCGAGGAGGATGCCAAGTGAGTGAAAAGGACGAGAACGTGACGGAAACTGTTTCCGGCGCAGCCAAGGCTGACGAGCGCGGTTACCGTAAGACGAAGCGCGGCTACGTCGTCTCGGACAAGATGGAAAAGACCATCGTTGTCCAGGTCGAAGACCGCGTGAAGCACGCCCTCTACGGCAAGGTCATCCGCCGCAACGCCAAGATCAAGGCTCACGACGAAGAGAACAGCGCCGGCATCGGCGACCTCGTGCTCCTCGCCGAGACCCGCCCGCTGTCCGCTACCAAGCGGTGGCGCCTGGTCGAGATCCTCGAAAAGGCCAAGTAACACCTGCAGCTTTGCTGCCTGTGCTACAGCTGAAGCCCTCGTTCCCCTTTGGGGGAGCGGGGGCTTCCGCGTTGTCGGGGAAATCTTGGGGGCCGCGGCTCGCGGTGCCACGGGCAGCAGGCTTTCACGAAGCGTACGACGGCGGCGGGCCGGGTTTCCGCGGGAGCGCGGCGGCCGGCGGGCCAAAAGGTTGTCCTGCGTGACGCCGTCGGACGCTGCCGTGCTCTGCTGCCCGGGCGGCGCTGTGATGGGCTGTGTTTGAAGGGCGAAGCTGTGATATGGGGATTCGCCGAAAACGTGCTAAGATTTTGAGTTTGTATGGCGCCTTTTGCGCGCCGTCATCAACCTCGTAAACAATCGTGCCACGGCATAGTGCCCCCTTGCGCCCCGATCCGTCGGAACCGCCTGGGAAGCAAATGTTTTTGGCACGGGCGTTTAGGCCTGGTCTGGCAAAATCCAGGCAGGTCAAGAGACACCCCGATCAACCGTTCCGCAAGGCTCATTCCGTAGGAAGATTTTCGGTCTGAGAACCAGCGCGACGCAAGGAGTAAATAGTGATTCAGCAGGAGTCGCGACTCAAGGTCGCCGACAACACGGGTGCTAAGGAAATCCTTACCATTCGCGTTCTCGGTGGATCTGGCCGTCGCTACGCAGGCATTGGCGACGTAATCGTCGCTACCGTCAAGGACGCAATTCCGGGCGGCAACGTAAAGAAGGGCGACGTCGTCAAGGCTGTCATCGTCCGTACCAAGAAGGAACGCCGCCGTGCGGATGGTTCCTACATCAAGTTTGACGAGAACGCAGCCGTCATCCTGAAGAACGACGGTGACCCCCGCGGTACCCGTATCTTCGGACCGGTTGGTCGTGAACTTCGCGACAAGAAGTTCATGAAGATCGTTTCTCTGGCTCCGGAGGTGCTCTAGTCCATGGCTAAGATCAAAAAGGGTGACCTCGTTCAGGTCATCACTGGCGCCAAGGCTGAGCGCGGCGGCGACAAGGGCAAGCAGGGCAAGGTTCTGCGCGTATTCCCCGAGACCAACCGCGTGCTGGTCGAAGGCATTAACCGCGTAACCAAGCACACCAAGGTCGGTCAGTCGCAGCGCGGCACCAAGACCGGTGGCATCGAGGTCGTCGAGGCTTCGATCCACATCTCCAACGTGGCTCTGGTTGACCCGTCCACCAAGAAGCCCACCCGCGTCGGTTTCCGCACCGAGACCGTTGAACGCGATGGCGTGAAGCGTGAAGTGCGCGTCCGCGTGGCCAAGAGCTCAGGGAAGGACATCTAATGACTGAGACTCTCGAGACTCCGGCAAGCAAGATCGTTCCTCGTCTGAAGACCAAGTACGCCGATTCCATCAAGAACACGCTGACTGAGGAATTCAAGTACCAGAACGTCAACCAGGTTCCCCGCCTGGTCAAGGTCGTTGTGAACATGGGTGTTGGAGATGCCGCCAAGGACTCCAAGCTGATCGACGGCGCTGTCCGCGATCTCACCCTGATCACCGGCCAGAAGCCGCAGGTAACCAAGGCACGCAAATCGATCGCACAGTTCAAGCTGCGCGAAGGCATGCCGATCGGTGCGCACGCGACTCTGCGTGGCGACCGTATGTGGGAATTCCTGGACCGTCTGGTCACGCTGGCACTGCCGCGTATCCGCGACTTCCGTGGCCTCAGTGGCAAGCAGTTCGACGGCAACGGCAACTACACCTTCGGTCTGACCGAGCAGGTTATGTTCCACGAAATCGACCAGGATTCCATCGACCGCGTACGCGGCATGGACATCACTGTCGTGACCACTGCCAAGACTGACGACGAAGGCCGCGCGCTGCTCAAGGCGCTTGGCTTCCCGTTCAAGACCGAAGACTAATCTAGCTACGTAAAAGGTCCGGCCTCGCTGTTTCCGGTTTATTTTCGGAAATGCAGCGTGGCGGAAACCGTTATGAGGAAGGGCAAGAGCCCACATGACAATGACAGATCCCGTCGCAGACATGCTTACGCGTCTGCGCAACGCTAACTCGGCATACCACGACTCCGTGTCCATGCCGTACAGCAAGCTCAAGGCACGCGTTGCCGACATCCTGAAGGCTGAAGGTTACATCGCCTCCTGGAAAGAAGAAGACGCTGAGGTTGGCAAGAAGCTGACCCTCGAGCTCAAGTTCGGTCCGAACCGCGAGCGTTCAATCGCTGGCGTTCGTCGTATTTCCAAGCCGGGACTGCGCGTTTACGCAAAGTCCACCAACCTGCCGCACGTGCTCGGTGGCCTGGGTGTCGCAATCCTGTCCACCTCTTCCGGCCTCTTGACTGACAAGCAGGCCGGCAAGAAGGGCGTGGGCGGCGAAGTCCTCGCTTACGTCTGGTAACGGGAAAGGAAGAGAATAATGTCACGTATTGGACGTCTCCCCATCACCGTTCCTGCCGGCGTTGAGGTCAAGGTTGACGGCTCTGTCGTCAGCGTCAAGGGTTCCAAAGGCGAGCTGAGCCACACTGTGCCCAGCCCGATCGAGGTTTCCCTGGAAGATGGCACCCTGACTGTCGCCCGCCCGAACGACGAGCGCGCCTCACGTTCGCTGCACGGCCTGACCCGCACCCTGATCGCCAACATGATCCAGGGTGTCACCGCAGGCTACGAGAAGAAGCTTGAGATTGTCGGTACCGGTTACCGCGTCCAGGCCAAGGGTTCTGACCTGGAGTTCGCTCTGGGCTTCAGCCACCCCGTCAACGTCTCGGCACCGAACGGCATCACCTTTGCAGTTGAGACCCCGACCAAGCTCTCTGTTTCAGGTATCTCCAAGCAGCAGGTCGGCGAGGTTGCTGCCAACATTCGCAAGCTGCGGAAGCCGGACCCCTACAAGGGCAAGGGCATCCGTTACGCAGGCGAAGTCATCCGCCGCAAGGTCGGAAAGGCTGGTAAGTAACCATGGCGATCGCAATTAACAAGAAGCGTACGAACAAGAGCAAGTCTGCCCAGCGCAGCCGCCGCCAGCTTCGTATCCGCAAGCGCATCTCCGGTACGGCTGTACGCCCGCGTCTGGTCGTCAACCGTTCCGCACGTCACGTATTCGTCCAGGTTGTCGATGACACCAAGGGCCTGACCGTGGCAAGCGCCTCCACGTTGGAAGCCGATCTTCGTGCATTCGACGGTGACAAGACCGCCAAGGCCAAGCGCGTTGGCGAGCTCGTCGCCGAGCGTGCCAAGGCTGCCGGTATCGAAGCAGTTGTCTTCGACCGCGGTGGTAACAAGTACCACGGCCGCATCGCCGCCGTCGCTGACGGTGCACGTGAAGGTGGGCTGTCACTGTGACCGAAAATAACGAAAAGGACATTCAGGTGACTGAAGCTGTAGCTGCTCCGGCAACTGAGACCGCTGCGCCTGCGACCGCCGATGACCGCCGTGGTGGCGCTCGTCGTGGCGAGCGTGGCGACCGCGGCCAGGGCCGTGGCGACCGTGGCGGCCGTGGTGGCCGCGACGGCGGCCGCGAGGCCGAGAAGAGCCAGTTCGTAGAGCGCGTCGTAACCATCAACCGCGTTTCCAAGGTCGTCAAGGGTGGTCGTCGCTTCAGCTTCACCGCCCTCGTCGTCGTCGGTGACGGCAACGGTATGGTCGGCGTCGGCTACGGCAAGGCTAAGGAAGTTCCTGCCGCAATCGCGAAGGGCGTTGAAGAAGCCAAGAAGTCCTTCTTCCGCGTTCCCCGCATCGGCAGCACCATCCCGCACCGCGTACAGGGTGAGGCCGCCGCAGGCGTCGTCATGCTGCGTCCGGCGTCCGCCGGTACCGGTGTTATCGCCGGCGGTCCGGTCCGTGCAGTACTGGAGTGCGTGGGCATCCACGACATCCTCTCCAAGTCGCTCGGATCTTCCAACGCCATCAACATCGTTCATGCGACTGTTGACGCGCTGAAGCGCCTTGAAGAGCCGGCAGCAGTGGCAGCACGCCGCGGCCTCCCGCTCGACGAGATCGCTCCGCCGGCAATGGTGAAGGCGCTTTTGAACCAGAAGGCAGGTGTCTGAGTTGGCTAAGAACCTGATTCCCTCCGACGCTCAGTTGGAGATCACTCAGATCAAGTCCGCCATTGGCGGCAAGCAGAACCAGCGCGACACCCTTCGGTCCCTCGGCCTGAAGCGGATCGGACACACCGTTGTCCGCACCGCCGACGCCGTGACCGTCGGAATGCTCAACACGGTTCCGCACCTGGTAAAGGTAGAGGAGGCGAAGTAAATGGCAGAGAAGAACACCGCCGAAAAGGCACAGGGCGCCGCTGAAAAGCAGAACGCACTGAAGGTTCACCACCTGCGTCCCGCCCCGGGTGCCAAGACCGCCAAGACCCGTGTTGGTCGTGGTGAAGGTTCCAAGGGTAAGACCGCCGGTCGCGGTACCAAGGGTACGAAGGCCCGCTACCAGATCAAGGCTGGCTTTGCCGGCGGCCAGCTGCCGCTGCACATGCGCCTGCCGAAGCTGCGCGGCTTCAAGAACCCGTTCCGGGTTGAGTACCAGGTTGTAAACCTGGACAAGCTCAACGAGCTGTTCCCGGAAGGTGGCGCAGTCACCGTGGAGAACCTGGTCGAAAAGGGTGCCGTTCGCAAGAACCAGCCCGTCAAGGTGCTGGGCACCGGCGACATCACCGTCAAGGTTGACGTCACCGCCCACGCATTCTCGGCCAGCGCCGCTGAAAAGATTGCCGCAGCAGGCGGAAGCACCACCGCCCTTTAACGAGGCGGCGGGGCAGTTGCCCGTTGTTGAAACTCCCGGTACCAGGGGCTCAGGCCCCCGGTGCCGGGAGTTTTTTCACTTTCCGGGCCCCGCCGATTGTTCGCCGGACGCATCCACCCGTTAGACTCGGTTGTTGGGTTTATTTGACCTGTCTCACACGACTTTACTTATTACTCAGGAGGACGCTTGCTTAGCGCATTTGGCCGGGCCTTTCGCACGCCTGATCTGCGACGCAAGTTGTTGTTCACGCTGGGAATCATCACAATCTTCCGCTTGGGTGCATTCATCCCCTCGCCTGGTGTGAGCTACCAGAATGTCCAGCAATGCTTGCAGAACGGTCAGACCTCGGGCGGGATCTACCAGCTCGTCAACCTGTTCAGCGGCGGTGCATTGCTGCAGGTGTCCATCTTTGCCCTCGGCATCATGCCCTACATCACGGCGAGCATCATCGTCCAGCTGCTCCGGGTGGTCATTCCCCGCTTCCAGCAGCTGTACGAGGAGGGTGCATCCGGCCAGTCCAAGCTGACCCAGTACACCCGCTATCTCACCATCGCCCTCGGCCTGCTCAACGCCACGACGCTGGTGTCGCTGGCCCGCTCCGGCCAGCTGCTGCCGAACTGCCAGCTGCCCATCATCCCGGACAGCTCCATCGTCACCACAGTGCTCATCATCATCACACTGACGGCCGGTACGGGCCTCATCATGTGGATGGGTGAGCTCGTGACCGAAAAGGGTGTCGGCAACGGCATGTCGCTGCTGATCTTCACCTCCATCGCAGCCGGCTTCCCGGGCTCGCTCGGTGCGATCTGGAAGGCCCAGGGCCCCGGCACCTTCTTCCTGGTCCTGATCATCGGCCTGCTCACCGTGGCCCTGGTGGTCTTCGTGGAGCAGTCCCAGCGCCGGATCCCGGTGCAGTACGCCAAGCGCATGATCGGACGCCGCACCGTCGGGGGAACCAGCACCTACATCCCCATCAAGGTGAACATGGCCGGCGTCGTGCCCGTCATCTTCGCCTCGTCCATGCTGTACCTGCCGGGGCTGATCGCACAGTTCAACCAGCCCAAGGCCGGCGAGCAGATGCAGCCCTGGGTTGAGTGGATCAACAACAACCTGACCAAGGGTGACCACCCGATCTATATGTTGCTGTATTTCGCCATGATTGTGTTTTTCACCTACTTCTATGTTGCGATTACATTCAACCCCGAAGAGGTCTCGGACAACATGAAGAAGTACGGTGGCTTCATTCCGGGCATCCGCGCCGGCAAGCCGACCGCGGATTATCTTCAGTACGTCCTATCCCGGATCACCCTGCCTGGAGCCTTCTACCTTGGCTTCGTGGCACTGATCCCGCTGGTTGCACTGGTTCTGATCAACGCTAACCAGAACTTCCCGTTCGGCGGCACCTCGATCCTGATCATGGTGGGCGTCGGTCTGGAGACCGTAAAGCAGATTGATGCGCAACTACAGCAACGTCACTACGAAGGGCTTTTGCGATGACGAGAATGTTGATTATCGGACCTCCCGGCTCCGGCAAGGGAACGCAGGCGGAACGCATTTCGGAGCGCCTCGGCGTCGTTGCGATCTCCACGGGAGACATCTTCCGCGCCAACGTCAAGGGTGAGACGCCGCTGGGCGTCGAAGCCAAGAAGTACATGGACGCCGGCGACTTCGTTCCGGACAGCGTCACCAACAAGATGGTGCGCGACCGCCTCAGCGAGGACGACGTCGAGCCCGGCTTCCTGCTGGACGGCTACCCGCGCACCACCGCGCAGGTGGACTACCTCGACGCGATCCTGGCCGACGGCGACCAGAAGCTCGACGTCGTCCTGCAGCTGACCGCGGACGACGAAGAACTGGTCAAGCGGCTCCTGGGCCGTGCCAAGGAAACCGGCCGCAGCGACGACAACGAAGGCGTTATCCGTCACCGGCTGGACCTGTACCACGGCCAGACCGAACCCGTTGTGCAGAAGTATGCCGAGCGCGGCATCCTGACCCAGGTGGACGGCATCGGCGGCATTGATGAAGTCACCGAGCGCGTCATGGAAGCGATCAAGTCGGCCCAGACCGCCTGATCCACTCCTGCTGCTCCCGAAGGGCGCGTCCCGTACCACGTGTACAGGACGCGCCCTTCGGCGTTTGCTGGCGCCAGCAAGCCGGCAGGGGAGTCCGCGTGCGGGGGAGCCGGCGGCGGTGGCCGCCATGCCGCCCGCGGCGCCTCCGTTCCAGACCGCCGCGGCCGTGCGGGAGAATAGAGCTTGAAGACTTGAACTGATGACCCGTAGTGGAGGCCCGGGAGGAAACCCGCCCGGGCCGCGAGATGAAGCACTGAGGTAGAGATGGCATTCGGCCAGCCCCGCATTGAATACAAGACCAACGCCCAGATGCGCACCATGCATGAGGCCGGGCTTGTCCTGAGCCGGGCACTGGATGCCGCAGTTGCCGCGGCCGCCCCGGGCGTCACCACGGCCCGGCTGGACGAGGTGTTCGCCGCCGTCCTCCAGGACGCCGGCGCCAAGTCCAACTTCCTCGGCTATCACGGCTTCCCGGCCACCATCTGCACCTCGGTAAATGAGGAAGTGGTCCACGGCATCCCCGGCAGCAGGGTCCTGGCCGACGGCGACATCATCTCGATCGACGGCGGCGCGATCGTGGACGGCTGGCACTCCGATTCCGCCCGGACCGTGATTGTCGGCACCCCCGATCCCGAAGACGTGCGCCTGTCCGAGGTCACTGAGGAAGCCATGTGGCGGGGCATCGCCGCGCTGGCGACCGGCAAGTTCGTCGGCGACATCGGCAACGCCGTCGACGACTACGTCTCCTCGGTGCCGGGCAAGCCGCTGGGCATCCTCGAGGACTACGTGGGCCACGGCATCGGCTCCGAGATGCACATGGCCCCGGACGTCCTGAACTACCGCACCGGCCACCGCGGGCCGAAGATCCGCCCCGGACTGTGCCTGGCAATCGAGCCCATGCTGGTCCGCGGCAGCATCGACACCGCCGTGCTCGACGACGACTGGACGGTGGTCACCACGGACGGCAAGCGCTCCTGCCAGTGGGAGCACTCCGTGGCCGTCCACGACAAGGGCATCTGGGTCCTCTCGGCCCCGGACGGCGGAGCGGCGAAACTGGCCCCGCTCGGCGTCGTACCCGTCCCGATTCCCTGACCCGCTTAACGCAACTAGCTCGCAGCAGGGGCCGTTATGAGTGCTCAAAACGGCCACAACTGCGAGCTAGTTGGGAGGGGCGCGCCGTTAGCTGGTGAGCTTCGGCTTCACGTCCTTGGTGTAGATCCCCTCGAGGGTCGTCTTGAGCCCGGCCATGGTGGCCTTGACGTCGCCCTGCTGGGTGAGGATTGCGGCGGCGGCCTTGGCCATCTCCTGGTCCGCGCCGGGCAGGAACACCCGGGCGTTGTCCTGGACGCGGGTCACGGCGAGCTGGTCCATGGCGGTCTTGATCTGCGGGGTCTTGGCCAGCACGGCCCCCATGTCGGCCGACAGGCGGGTGGGCATGTAGCCGGTGGCCGCGGAGAATGCCGCCGTGTTTTCCGGTTCGGTCATGAACTTCAGGAACGTAGCCGCCGCGAGCTGGACTTCCTTGCTGACACCGCTGGGAATGCCGAGCCCGGCCCCGCCCGTGGGGCAGACGCCGCTTTCGGCCTTCGGGCCGCCCGGGAGGTAGCCGACACCCACGTTGAACTTGGCGGACTTCAGGACGCCGAGGAGCGATCCGGTGGAGGAGATGGTGGTCGAGGTGATGCCCGCGGCAAAGTCGTCCGCGGCTTCCTTGGAAGAGACCCCGGCCCACTTGTCCTTGTAGATCGAGTCCTGCGCCCACTGCAGCGCGGCGACGGACTCGGTGGAATCGCAGGTGACGGTCCAGCCGTCAGACCAGCTGCCGCCCCAGCCCCACAGGTTGTTCTGCAGGGTCCAGCCCGCGTAGCCGGCAAGCGCCGGGTAGATGTAGGCGTACTGCGCGCCGGAGCTGGCCTTGAGCTTGGGCGCCCAGTCGCCGAACTCCTGCCAGGTCTTGGGCGCGCGGTCCGGCAGTCCGGCGGCCTTGAAGTGGTCCTTGTTGTAGTAGAACAGCGGGGTGGAGCGTCCGTAGGGGAGGGCCCATTGCTTGCCGGCGTACTGGTAGTCGGCAACCAGTGATTTCTGGAAGTCATCCACCTTGATGTCGAGCCGCTTGACCAGGCCGTCGAGGGGAATGATGTTGCCGTTGGTGAAGTAGCGGAACCACCAGACGTCCGAGAGGACCACGAGGCCGGGCAGTGCTGACTTGGCGGCCTGGGAGGTCTGGAACTTCTGCGCGATCTCCTCGTAGTTGGCGCCTGCGGTCACGAGGTTGACCTTGATGTCCGGGAACTTCGCGTGGAACTTGTCGATCACGGACTGTTCCACGTCCTGGGACTTGCCCGGGTGGTTGGTCCAGAAATCGAACGATGCGGCCGGCTTGACGCCGCTGAAGTCGATCTCGGCTGCGCCGGTGGCAGCAGGCGTGCCGGCCGTCGACGGGCCGCCGCAGGCGGCCAGTGCTGCTGCTCCTGCGCTGGCGCCGGCCAGCCCCAGGAAATGCCGGCGGTGAAGGTTGATTGCCACGGTGGATCCTCTCAAAGGTACGGACTCGTTGGTTCTGATGACGGAGATAGTGGGCGTGGTTCGGGCGGGCGTGAGGGTGGCGGGCGGGCGCGGGCCGGGTCAGCCCGTGACGCTGCCCTGCGTGAGGCCGGCGACGATATAGCGTTGCAGTGCGGCGAAGACCAGCAGGATCGGCACGATCACCAGGACGGCGCCGGCCATGAGGATGCCCCAGCCGGAGCCGTTGCCCTCGGAGTTCTGCAGCAGCGTCAGGCCGACGGGGAGGGTCATGGTTTCGGGCCGGTCCGTGATGATGAGCGGCCAGATGTAGTCGTTCCACTCGCTGACCACGGTTACCAGGGCAACTGTGGCGATCGAAGGAACGGAGACCGGCGCCACGACCTGCCAGAGCCGGCGCCAGTGGCCGGCGCCGTCGATTTCCGCCGCCTCGAGGATGGACCCGGGCAGCGTCCGGAAATGCTGGCGCAGCAGGAACGTGCCGAAGGCGGTGCCGAGTCCCGGCAGGATGATGCCCCACAAGGTGTTCTTGCCGCCCATCCCGGCGATCAGGATGTAATTGGGCAGGATGGACACCTGCGGCGGGACCATGAGGGCCACGAGGATCAGCACGAAGATGGCGTTCTTGAACGGGAAGCGGACGAACACGAGGGCGTAGGCGGTCAGGATCGCCAGGATCACCTTGACGGTGGAGCCCACGGCGGTGACGATCAGGCTGTTCATGAAGAACTGCCCGAACGGAACGGTGGTCATGGCCGTCTTGTAGTTCTCCAGGTCCACGCTGTCCGGCAGGAGCTTTAGATCCATGGTGATGATCTCGCCCGGCTGCTTGAAGGAGCTCAGGAGCATCCACAGCAGGGGCAGGAACACCACCAGGGTGGCCAGGATCAGCGGGAGGTAGCCGCCGGCGATCGTCTGGACCAGGTTGGCGCGGGAGAAAGGCGCCGGGCGCCGGGGCGGTGCTTCGGCGACGGCGCCCTCGGGTGCCGCTGCTTCACCGGGTTCCGTGGCTCCTCCTGCACCGGGAGCGGGGGAGTCGCCGGTGGTGGCGGGATCGGGGCTGACAGGCGAGAGCGTGCTCACGAGTAGTGCACCTTCCGTTCGACGAACCGCAACTGGAGGACGGTGATGATGAGCAGGATTGCGAAGAGGACCACCGAGATGGCGGCCGAATAGCCGGCCCGGTTGAAGGCGCCGAAGGCCTGCAGATAGGCCTCATAGATCAGGGTGCTGGTGCCATTGCCCAGCGGCGTCATGATCCGGATCAGGTCAAAGGCCTGCAGCGAACTCAGCATGGTGGTGATGAGCAGGAAGAACGTGGTGGGCGAGAGCAGCGGCAGGGACATGTTCACAAACCGCCGGAAGCCGTTGGCACCGTCCAGGGCGGCCGCTTCCATGACGTCCTGCGGCAGCGACTGCAGGCCGGCCAGGAACACCACCGCGCAGTAGCCGAGGTTCTTCCAGACGTAGACCAGGATCACCATGACCAGCGACAGCTGGGGATCGTTGATCCACTGCGGGCTCTGCTGGCCGATGCCGCGCAGCAGCCAGGCCAGGACCCCGTATCCGGGGTCGAAGATGAAGAGCCACACGAGCCCGACGCCGACGCCGCTCAGCACGTAGGGCGCGAACACGGCGGAGCGGGCAAAGGTGGTCCCGCGGACTTTGGAGTTCAGCGCCAGGGCCACGAGGAGCCCCAGCGCCATGGACCCGCCGACCGTGACCAAAGTGAAGACGGCGGTGGTGCCCAGGACGTTCGCGGCGTCGGGGCTCGTGAAGAACGTGATGTAGTTCCCGAGCCCCACTACGGTGGCGGACGCGGAACCGAGGGTCCAGTCCAACGTGGAGTAGTAGATGTTGTTGATCAGGGGCAGGTAGGTGAATACGGCGATCAGCGCGAGGTTCGGGAGCGCCAGGGCCAGGAAGACGAAGAAATCCCGGCGGGTTCGGCCGGACCAGCGGGGTCGCCGCGGGCTGGCCTTCCCGGCCTCCGCAACGGCGGGCGGCCGGTCAGTCAATAGTCTGGTCATTCGGGTCTCTAACGGATCCGGGCCGGCCGAAGGGCAGGCAGGTGGGCGGGGGACCTGACTCACTCCACCACATGCCTGACGGGCGAAATCCCGAATCCGGGCTGGCCCGGAGATTGTTGCTCGAGGCTTCCAAATCCGTTCACGCAGCGTTCGCCGAAGGATTGCATAACATTTGTTTTGGACGCCGGATCAACCCAACTGACTCGCACTTGCGGCCGTTATGAGCCCCCAAAACGGCCCCTGCTGCGAGTCAGTTGGGTGGGGGCGCACAATGGAGCCATGAAAGCAACGGGAGCGATTACCGACGTCGCCGGGATCCGGGTAGGCCATGTGCAGAAGTCCGACGACGGCTGGCTGAGCGGGGTGACGGTGGTTCTCCCGCCGCCCGGCACAGTGGGCTCGGTGGATGTCCGCGGCGGCGGCCCCGGAACGCATGAGACGGACGCCCTGGATCCCACCACGCTGTCCTCCACCGTGGACGCCGTCGTCCTGACCGGGGGGAGCGCCTTTGGCCTCGCGGCGGCGCACGGCGCCCAGCGCTGGTGCGAGGAGAACGGCCGCGGCTTCGCCGTCCCCGGCGGGCTTGTCCCCATTGTTCCGGCCGCGGCGATCTTCGACCTCGGCCGCGGCGGTGATTTCACCGCACGCCCCGGCGACGCCATGGGCTACGCGGCCACGGCAGCTGCCGGGGCCCGGGCCAACGGCCACGACGTCGACCGGGGCAACGTCGGCGCCGGCACAGGAGCAGCAATCGGCCGTGGCACCTACAAAGGCGGAGTTGGAACAGCCTCCATCACCCTAGACAGTGGCGTTGTTGTAGCGGCGCTGGCGGTGGTCAACGCGCTGGGACTCCCATTCATCGCATCGCCCCAGCAGACGGAACCCGGCAGCGTGCGTCTAAGCTGGGGCCACGACGGCGGGGTTCCCTCGCCGAGCTTGCGAGGCGAGGGGGCCGGTGGGGACGAAGGAGCGAGCGCGCAGAGGGTTTCGGCTGTTGGGGCGGAAGGTGAGGCCGAAGCCGCAGGCTACGGTCCTGGCGCTACAGCCCCGCCGCTCAACACGACGCTCGTCATCGTCGCCACTGATGCCGTCCTGGACAAGTCCGAATGCAAGCGCACAGCCTCGGCGGCCCATGCAGGATTGGCCCGGGCGTTGAATCCAAGCCATACCCTTGCCGACGGTGACACCGTGTTCGCGCTGGCGACCGGCGCCGTCGCACTGGACCGCAGCACTGCGGCGGCCCGCCAGATCAGCCTCATTACGCTGCAGAGCGCGGCAGCCGACGTCGTGCGCCTGGCGATCCTCGACGGGATCGAACGGGCGGAGGCAGTGACGACGCCGGCCGGCACGCTAGGTGCGTACGGACGCTGAGTGCGCTAGGATTGCTGGATTTAACTCTGGATTTAACAATCCCGCCGAAATGGCGTAGTGTTGACTGTTGGTTGTCTGCCCCGTTGTGCCCTTTTGTGGTCGGGTGGCACCAACCAATCAATCAAAAACGTCCGCGGTCATGGCCGGTGCAAACCGGGAGGCTGCGGCAACAACAGTTAGCGGAGGGTATGGCCAAGAAGGACGGGGTCATTGAGATCGAGGGCGTTGTGACCGAGGCGCTGCCTAACGCGATGTTTCGCGTTGAGCTCACCAACAAGCACATCGTTCTGGCACACATCTCTGGAAAGATGCGCCAGCACTACATCAGGATCCTCCCCGAGGACCGCGTAGTGGTGGAGCTGAGCCCTTACGACCTGACACGTGGTCGTATCGTCTACCGCTACAAGTAAACACTGGGCGGCCAGAGCAACAGCCGAAGGCCGGTCCAGCTGACCAACTGCAACACGCAAAGGAACGCCATGAAGGTCAAGCCGAGCGTCAAGCAGATCTGCGAAAAGTGCAAAGTGATCCGCCGTAATGGCCGGGTCATGGTGATCTGCGAGAACCCGCGCCACAAGCAGCGCCAGGGCTAATTTCCCTCTTCGGGAAAACCCTGGGTTGCTAACCCACGCAAGTAAATAGAAAAGGCAGCACAAGCTGAACTGGGACGTAATGGGCCCGGACAGCTAACCCCCGGTCGGAGGCTGGGGCCGCATTGAACGTGCGGGTGTACTGCCTACGACCTCCGGTTTATACAAGGAGCACTGCCACTATGGCTCGTCTCGCTGGCGTAGACATTCCCCGCGAAAAGCGGTTGGAAATTGCGCTTACTTACATCTACGGCGTGGGTAAGACCCGTGCACACGAAACCCTGGCTGCCACCGGCATCAGCGCTGACGTCCGGGTCAAGGACCTGACCGACGCACAGCTGGTCGAGCTGCGTGACTACATTGAAGGCAACTACAAGGTTGAGGGTGACCTTCGCCGCGAGGTAGCCGCTGACATCCGCCGCAAGGTTGAGATCGGCAGCTACGAAGGCCTGCGTCACCGCAAGGGCCTGCCCGTACGCGGACAGCGTACGAAGACCAACGCCCGTACCCGCAAGGGCCCGAAGCGTACCGTCGCCGGCAAGAAGAAGGCTCGCTAAACCCCATTTGCCCCTTTGTAACCGCTGACGCGGTTTCAAAGAACCCGGCAAATGAGGGAACAGCGAAGCTTTCCCCCAATAACTTTCTGTAGGAGAAAAAATGCCCCCGAAGACTCGTGGCGCGGTTCGCAAGCCGCGTAAGAAGGACAAGAAGAATATCGCGCTGGGCCAGGCGCACATCAAGAGCACCTTTAACAACACCATCGTGTCCATCACGGACCCGAACGGTGCTGTCATCTCCTGGGCCTCGTCCGGTGAGGTTGGCTTCAAGGGCTCGCGTAAGTCCACCCCGTTCGCTGCCCAGATGGCCGCCGAAGCCGCCGCAAAGCGTGCACAGGAGCACGGCATGCGCAAGGTTGACGTGTTCGTCAAGGGACCGGGTTCCGGACGCGAAACCGCCATCCGTTCGCTGCAGGCCGCTGGCCTCGAGGTTGGCTCCATCCAGGACGTCACCCCCAGCGCCCACAACGGCTGCCGTCCGCCGAAGCGCCGCCGCGTCTAAGGCTTTCCAACGCCCAGGAGCTTGCCCGGACCCTTACCGGTCCGGGCAAGCCCGGCCGCGTTAAGTCTTCAGACCGACTCTTTCCACCACCTGTGTTGCGTCATATAGCGGATGCTCGCCGAAAGGAAACCTAAGTGCTCATTGCACAGCGCCCCACCCTCTCCGAAGAGGTCGTCTCCGAAAACCGCTCCCGGTTCATCATCGAACCGCTTGAGCCGGGCTTTGGCTACACCCTCGGAAACTCCCTCCGTCGTACCCTGCTCTCCTCGATCCCTGGTGCCTCTGTCACGAGCATTCGGATCGATGGCGTGCTGCACGAGTTCACCACGGTTCCGGGTGTCAAGGAAGATGTCACTGAGATCATCCTGAACATCAAGAACCTGTCGGTTTCCTCCGAGCACGACGAGCCGGTTGTTGCTTACCTGCGCAAGCAGGGCCCGGGAGTCGTCACCGCCGCGGACATCGCTCCGCCGGCCGGCGTCGAATTCCACAACCCGGATCTGCACATTGCCACGCTGAACTCGAAGGGCAAGTTCGAGCTCGAACTGACCATCGAGCGCGGCCGCGGCTACGTTTCGGCAGCTCAGAACAAGTCCGGCGACTCCGAGATCGGCCGCATTCCGGTCGACTCGATCTACTCGCCGGTCCTGAAGGTTACTTTCCGCGTGGAAGCTACCCGTGTTGAGCAGCGCACTGACTTCGACAAGCTCATTGTCGACGTCGAGACCAAGCAGGCAATCGCTCCGCGCGACGCCGTTGCTTCGGCCGGCACCACCCTGGTGGAACTGTTCGGTCTGGCCCGCGAGCTGAACACCGCAGCTGAAGGTATCGAGATCGGCCCGTCGCCGACGGACGCTGCCCTGGCAGCCGACATGGCTCTGCCGATCGAGGATCTGGACCTGACGGTCCGTTCCTACAACTGCCTCAAGCGTGAGGGCATCCACACCGTGGGTGAACTCGTTGCCCGCTCCGAGGCTGACCTCATGGACATCCGCAACTTCGGTGCGAAGTCCATCGATGAGGTCAAGGCCAAGCTGGTCGAACTGGGTCTGTCCCTCAAGGACTCCCCTCCCGGTTTCGATCTGGCAGCACGTGCCGCAGCCATCGAAGAGGACGACGCCGCGTTCAGCGACGACGAGCTCTAACCAACAGATCTTGGCCGGCCGGCTGGATGCACCCTGGCGTGCGCAGCCCGACGGCTTCCATATGAGGAGAAACTATTATGCCTACCCCCGCTAAGGGTCCGCGCCTCGGAGGCGGAGCGGCTCACGAGCGTCTTATGCTCGCGAACCTGTCCGCCGCACTGTTCGAGCACAAGCGGATCACCACCACGGTGACCAAGGCCAAGCGCCTGAAGCCGTACGCTGAGCGCCTGGTGACTTTCGCCAAGCGTGGCGACCTCGCCTCCCGCCGTCGTGTACTCGGCCTGATCAGCAACAAGGGCGTCGTCCACGAGCTGTTCACCGACATTGCACAGGCAGTGGAGAACCGCGATGGCGGCTACACCCGCATCACCAAGATCGGCAACCGCAAGGGCGACAACGCTCCCATGGCTGTCATCGAACTGGTGCTCGAGCCGGTTTCCGCCAAGCAGGCCGTCGTAGCCGAGGCT
Organism: Arthrobacter humicola; assembly: GCF_039531445.1. Lineage (NCBI taxonomy): Bacteria > Bacillati > Actinomycetota > Actinomycetes > Micrococcales > Micrococcaceae > Arthrobacter > Arthrobacter humicola. The sequence goes on from NZ_BAAAQB010000044.1 coordinate 48,944, forward strand.
ACTTCCGCCGCCAAGCGCGATGCCGACAGGAAGGACGCCGAGAAGGCTGAAGCTGCTCCGGTTGCTGAGACCGAAGTTGCCGAGACCGAAGAGGCCCCCGCTGCCGAGGCTCCCGAAGCTGAAGCTACCGAAGAGGCTCCGGCCGCTGAGGAAGCTGCCGCTGACTCCGAGAAGGACGCGAAGTAATTCGCCAAAACCTTCTTATAGACTTAAGTCTATGAACGAGCTCAAACCCGCTGCCCCCGTTTTGGGGGGCGGCGGGTTTTTGCGTATCCGGCTGGATTTGGCGTACGACGGCGGCCCCTTCAGCGGATGGGCCGTGCAGCCGGGGCTCCGCACCGTCCAGGGCATCCTGGAAGAGGCATTGGCGTTGCTGGTCCGCCGGCCCGTGCGGGTCACGGTGGCCGGCCGGACCGACGCCGGCGTGCACGCGCGGGGACAGGTGGTCCACCTGGACCTCAGTGAAGCCGAGTGGCAGGGACTGAACCGCGGCGTTGAACTTGATCCCGCCGTCGCCCTGGTCCGACGCCTCCGCGGCGCCCTGAGCCGCGGGCTGGGGGACCTCAGCGGAGCGATCGAGGTCCACCGGGCCACCGTCGCGCCCGAAGGCTTCGACGCCCGGTTCTCCGCCCTCTGGCGCCGCTATTCCTACCGGATCGCGGACGGCCCGGCCCTGTGGGACCCGCTGGGGCGTTATTCGACCCTCTGGCACAAGAGCCCCCTCGACGTCGAGTTGCTGAACGAGGGTGCCGTGCAGTTGCTCGGGCTGCAGGATTTCCGCTCCTATTGCAAGCCCCGCGAGGGGGCCACCACCATCCGCGAGCTGCAGCGCTTTGAATTCGCGCGCGGCACCGACGGCGTCATTGTCGCCACCGTCCAGGCCGACGCGTTCTGCCATAACATGGTCCGCTCCCTGGTGGGCTCGGCCCTGTACGTGGGGGAAGGCGTGGAGGCTCCGGGGTGGCTTTACGAGCGGCTGCTTGCCCGGCAGCGCGACGCCCGCTCGGTGCTGGCTGCCCCTCATCCGCTGGTGCTGGAGGAAGTGGCCTACCCGTCGGACAGCGGGTTGCTGGCCCGGGCCGAACTGACCAGGGCGCTGCGCGCGTAGGGGCGCCGGACTCCGGGTTCCTGTAAATCCGTCGAAATCGCCGGATAGCTGCCGGATCGCCGGAAGGTACCGGCGACCTGGCAGCTGTCCGGCGACCTCGGGCTAGCACCGAACGATGCTGGGCCGCTAGTCCTAGAACGCCGCCGGGGGACCGTCTGCGGGGAGCTCCACGGTGAACGTGCTCCCGTGGCCTGGAAGCGTGCGGCAGGAGATGGATCCGCCGTGCCGTTCCACGATGGCCTTGGTGATGGACAGGCCGAGGCCGGCCCCCGGAATCGACCCCTCGCGGACGGCCGGGCTGCGGAAGAAACGGGTGAAGACCCGCCGGGCATCGGCGGCCGTCATGCCCATGCCGGTGTCAGCGACGTGGAGGCGCACCAAACCGTCGTCGGTGCTGGCCGAGACCCGCACCGATCCGCCGTCGGGGGAGTACTTGATCGCGTTGGAAACGAGGTTGTCCAGGGCTTGGCTGATCCGGAGCGGATCCACATGGGCCCAGATCGGGCCCCGGACGTCCATCGTGAGGTCAACGCGGGACGCTTGAGCATGTGCCTGGGCCGAGCCGAGGCTGGCTTCCACGAGCCCGGCGAGGTCCGTGCGGCGGGGATGGACATGGACCGCGGAACTGGCGGACATCAGAAGGTCCGATACCAGGGCCAGCAGCCGCTCCGCGTTGCGCTGCGCGACTTCGATGCGGCGCACAACGGGGCTGTCCAGGCCTTCCGTGTCGGCGAGTACGAGGTCGAGGTTGCCGATGATGGACGTCAGCGGCGTGCGGAATTCATGTGAGACGGTCGAAACGACCTCGTCCTTCGCGGCGAGGGCGTCCACGAGGCCGGTGACCTCGTTGAATACCACCACGGCCCCGCGGAAGTCGCCGTCGTCGTTTTTCAGGGGCCGGGCCCCCGTGGAGACCACCCGGCTGTCGGCCGCCTCGCCGAAGCAGACGAGGTAATCGGCAAAGGACTCGCCGCCCAGCGCCCGCCGGAGGGGACGGCGTTCCGGCGGCAGCGGCGTGCTTCTGTCCTGACCTGTCAGCACCAGCTGGCCTTCTTCCGCCGGAGACGCCGACGCCGCCGACTCTGCGGATTCCTCCAGCTGCGCCTGCCAACTGTTGGTCAGCAGACGGCGGCCGTCGGCGTCCACTGCCACGATCCCGACGTCGACAGTGTCAAGAATGGTGTTCAGGAGCCGCTCGCGTTCCCTGCTGTCCGAGAGCAGGGCCTGCAGTTCGGCTTCCTTGGATTTGATCCGCCACTGCTCGTGCCGCAGACGCGCCCGCGCGAACCGCATGGCCAGGGATACGGCGAGCATCATGAGCGGGACCAGCATGGCCTCAGCTGCGCGGGCGGCCACCGGTGCCGCCGGGTCTGCGAGGAGCCAAGGCAACGCTGCCAGCAGCGGCACTGTAAAACTGAGCGAAAGGCTTGCGGGCGCGGACAGGCTGGACGCCGAAATCCACACCACGGGCAGGACCGAGAGCACCCCGGGATCCGGCAGCCCCGCCGCGCCGCCATCCCGGAGAAGTCCGACGGCGACCAGATCCAGGACGGGGATGATCAGCGGCGCCAACGGCCCGAAGCGCTGCCAGGGAACCAGGACGCAGGCCGCCAGGAGTGCGCCCTGCAGGCCGAGCGCGAACCGGCACAAGGGGCTCTCCAGAAGACCGGGCCAGGCGGTGGGGGCAGCGAGGAGGACTCCGGCCATCATGACGGCCAACGGCAACTGGCAGATTAGGACCCGCGCACGGGGCCCCAATGCCTTGACGTATCGATCCGCACCCCGGATCAGCCGTTGTCTAGCCAAAGACGCCGCGCCCCTTTCTCGTTGCTTCAGTTTTACACCTGGTGTCACGCAAACTTGACATAAATCGAAGTTTTGCTATTTCTGTTACTGAGCCGCCGAGGTTTTGCCCCCTACCGTGGGTATTCTGGCAATGCCGGTGGGGGCCGGCGGATCCAGTGTTGCCGCCGCATCCGCGGACGGCAGCGTAGCGTGCCACATGAGGGGGGCCATGACCGACCTGGGAGTCGCCGTCGTAGTTGAAGACGACGAAGATGTTCGGAACCTTGTCGAAGCGGTATTGAGCCAGGCCGGCTTCGAAGTTCATTCGGCGGCCGGCGGCAGGGAAGGCGTCGACGTCATCCGGCAGCAGGAGGCCAGCGTGGTCACCTTGGATGTCGGGCTTCCCGATATCGACGGCTTCGAGGTGCTGCGCCGGATTCGCGAGTTCAGCGACGCCTACGTGGTCATGTTGACGGCCCGTACCGACGAACTCGATACCTTGACGGCATTCCACACCGGTGCGGATGACTTCCTGGCGAAGCCTTTCCGTCCCCGTGAGCTGCGTGCCCGCGTCGGTGCGATGATGCGCCGGCCGCGGCAGGTTCTCCAGGCCGCACTCGTCCCGGCGACGGATTCCGGTGCCCAAGCCGTCCCGGCGGCGTCCCAGGCTCCGGTGCTGCGGCACAATCAGCTGGAGCTGAGCCCGGAGACCCGGTCTGTGAGCGTCGACGGCGAGCCCGTCGGCCTGACCCGCAGCGAGTTTGATCTTCTGCACGCCCTGCTCAAGGGTGCCGGCGCGGTGCGGTCCAAGACCGAACTGGTGCGGGTAGTGCGGGGGGACTACTACCGGGCTGACGCCTACATCAGCGAATCCGATGAACGCGCCGTCGAGGTGCACATCGGCAACCTCCGGCGGAAACTCGGCGAGGACCCGGTGCAGCCTCGCTGGCTGCAGACCGTCCGCGGTGTGGGCTACCGGCTGGCACCGGTGCGGTAGCTTCGCGCGGGGGCCGCGCTCAGCGCCGCGCCCTCGCTGAGTCCCCGGCCCGCCCCCGGCGCATCGCCGGGGTTGCGCACATGCCTTGAGTCGACGGGCCAGCTTTCCCGGCAGGCCTAGCTTTCCCACAGGACATAGCTGAACTGAAGCTCGTCAACAGTTTCGTCGCCCCGTTCGGCGACGTCGTGCAGGAGGGACAGGGCGTGGTCCATGTCCCCGGCCCTGAGCGCGCCCTCCAGCTCGCCGGCGAGCTGGGCCAGGCGCAGGCCGCCCACCATCGCGGAGGACGTCTTCAGGCTCAGCACCGCGTCCATGGACCCTGCGAGGTCGCCGCGCTCCAGGGCTGAGGCGAGCGAGCGGTAGCGCTGGTCCCACATCTTGGTGTAATCCCTGGCGAATCCCTTCGCCACGGCCGGACTGTCGAGCTGGACACCAAGGTCCTGGAGCGCCGCAGGGTCCACGAGCGGGGCCGCCGCCGGGAGAGCCGCCACCAGGGCACTGGAGGCCGTGAGGGCGGGCGCCGGCAGTCCGGGGGAGGCTGTGGGGGCGAGGACCATGCTCGCATCTCCGTCATCGGGGCAGGCGCTGGGAAGGGACATGTGCCCACGCTACTTGCTGATTCGGCTGAAGCCGGGGACTCCGGTCTATCCTGCGGAAACCTTGAGGCTTTCCGCAGGGGTGCCAATCACGCCAGCAGCTCTTGCCGTTCCCTGTGGGTACTTCCATCCATGAGAAGTCGCGGTATCGCAATCAGGATCGTCCACGGAACGACCGAGACGAGGACCGGCGACGCCAGCACCATAGCCGGAGCAACGAGACACGGCCATTGCTTCCGGGCAGCGATGACGATCAGCGCCACAGCGACGAGGCACCGTACTACGAAGCTGACCCCGCTGTCAGGCGTTCCACTTCTATTCGCGAGCAGGAACTGTATCCAGTCACTCCACGCTGTCGGATCGACTGCACAAGACACGACGACGATGAGCGCGGTTGCGCCGACGCCTTGAAGCAGCCTCTTCCATTCGCCACGAGCGGCGAACCAGAGGAGACCGACGCCAGTGGTGACCTTCGTGAGGACGGCGAAGGACCAAGCGGCAGGCCTTCGCATGCCGACTACGGCGGCTGCAGCTAGCAAAATGTAGATGTTCCCGACGACAAGTTCGGGGAGGCACAGCAAGTACACCGGAATGGCCCATCGTGGCCGGAGCGGTCTCACCAGCCAAGCCAATGCTGCTGCCTCGATCGCAAACCATGCCGCACAGAACAGGGGCCAGGGAAGCAACGCCAACGGCCGGATCACCGCTGCAAACGCGGGCGAATATAAATACGCATCCCTCTGTCCGGGACTTGCGCCGTAGGAAAGCTCGCCCTGCGCCGCCAGCCAATAGGCATGGGAGTCTTGACCCATTGCGTTGCCGGTGACGAGGTGCCGGACCGACACGAACAAAGCCTCAAGGCCCAAAGCCCAAAGGAGAATGGGTACCGATCGGGTCAGCAGTGGAAATTTCCTTGCGAAGACGCTTCCCTGACCCATCACGGAGCGTGAAGGGGGCGTGTCCTCACGTGTTTCGCTGTTCATGGTCCCGATATTGCCATATAACCCGGTCAGATCCAGGAACCTGCTGTCTGATAAGAGTGCACGTTGCCTGTAGGCGGCATCGGCGCTGAAAATGCAATATTCCTGCTGCACTTCCGGGAAACAGAAGAACCACTGGGCTCTGGTCCAGTGGGGTCCGATATCTGGGCTGTCAGGCCAAAGCCGACGGCCTCAAGCATGAGCCGGCAATTCTTTCCGTTGTATGCGACAGTGACGATCAGGAATCCGGCCGCGGCTGCCTGACTCACTCAGTTGACCATCAGTTGGTGCTGGCCCGAGCCCTCGATTTGTGTCAGCGGGCCGCTACTGGCCGCTGAAGGTGTCTATGGCGTTGATGACGGCCGGGCCCAGGATGGCGATGAAGAGCACCGGGAAGATGAAGAACAGCAGGGGGAACAGGATCGTGACGGGCAGCTTCATGGCCTTTTCCTCGGCCCGCTGCCGGCGTTTGACCCGCATGACCTTCGCCTGCACGCGCAGCACCCGGCTGATGGCGATGCCGTAAGTGTCTGCCTGGACGACGGCCTGGACGAAGCTGCGGAGCTCCGGCACATTGGTCCGCTCCGCCAGGGCCACGTAGGACTCGCGGCGGCTCCGCCCCACTTGCATGTCCTGCAAGGTCCGGATCAGTTCGTCCGCCAGCGGGCCCTTGCCGTTCTCCCCCGCCCGGGCCATGGCGCCTTCGAAGCCCAGGCCCGCTTCGACGGAGATGAGCATCTGGTCCAGCGTGTTGGCCAGCTCCATCTGCAGGATCTTCTGCCGTTCCTGCCCCTTGCTGTAGAGCAGGAGGTCGGGGATGAAGTAGCCCAGCAGGAACACAAAGATCCCCACGAGCTTGAGGATCGGCGTCGTGCCGTTGGCGCCGATCCAGAAGCCCAGCAGGGCACCCAGAAGGCCCAGCAGCGGCTTGGCCGCGAGAACGCGTCCTAGCGGCAGCGAGGCGGGGCGCCCGGCGAGGGACAGCAGCCTGTCCAGCTTGCGGACGTAGGCGGCGGGCGTGAGCCGGTAACCGGCCCGTTCCAGCAGGCCGCTGCGCGCCCGCTGGGTGAGTTCGGCAGGGTCCGTGCCCAGCGCGAGAATTTCCCGCGTGGCGCGCTGCGACTTCCGGTCGACGGACAGCAACGACCACACCAGATAGCCCAACGGCACGGATACCAGCAGCATGGCAAGGAGGACAGAAGGCGCCATCGCTGTCTCAGAACTTCAGGTCGATGATTTTGCGCATCCACAGACCGCCAATGGTCATGAGGATCCCGGATGCGACGATCATGCCCCAGCCCAGCGGATGCGTGAACATGACGTTCATGTAGCCCGGGTTGACCAGCATCAGCATCACCACGATCCCGATCGGCATGGCCATGAGGATATAGGCGGAGAACTTGCCTTCGGCCGCGAGGGACTTGATGTGGCCCTTGATCTCGCTGCGCTCGCGAATGGTCTCGTTGACCTGGTCCAGGACTTCGGCGAGGTTGCCGCCCACCTCGCGGTTGATCTGGATGGCCTGGGCGATCCAGACGAAGTCTTCGTTCCGCATCCGGTCCGCGGTGTCGCTGAGGGATGCCAGGAGGTCCCGGCCCAGGCTTGTCTCCGTGACCACGCGGCGCATCTCCTCCGACGTCGGGCTCTGCGACTCGGACGCGGCTGCGTCGATGGCGCGCAGGATGCTGTGGCCGGCGCGGAGGCCCCCGGAGAGCAGTTGCAGGGTGTCGCCGAGCTGCTGATCGAACTTGGTGCGGCGCTTGCCGGTCAGGAAGCCGATCACGAGGTGTCCCGCCACCGGGGCCAGCATGACAAGCATGACCGCCAGCAGCGGCCCTGCGACGACGAGGCCGGCGATGGCCCCTGCCACGGCCCCGGCCAGCAGCAGGACGTAGAAGTCCGCCTGGCTCAGGCGGAGTCCGGCCTGTTCCAGGGTCTCGCGGTTGAAGAACCGGACCGTACGCCGGGAGAAGAACCCGTCAACCAGGTGGACAGCCGAGCCGGCGAACCGGGTCAGCTGCGAATCGGGCTGGCCCTCGACGGGCCGCCGCCGATCCAGCGGGACGCTGGCCCCGCCCGGGGACAGCAGCACAATCCCCAGGACCAGGACGGCGCAGAACAGCAGCCCGACGCCAAAGGGCAGCAGTGTCATGGACAGATCACGACCTTCCGGCCGGCGCCAGCGGCGCGGCGAACACGTTGGCGGAGACATGGATGCCCAGGTCTTCGAAGCGGTCGATGAAGCGCGGGCGGATGCCGGTGGGGACCGGCTTGCCGAGGAACCGGCCGTGGGCATCGACGCCGGCGGTGTAGTCGAACACAAAGGCGTCTTGGAGCGTGACGATGTCCCCTTCCATGCCCTGGACCTCGGTCACATGGGTGATGCGCCGGGTCCCGTCCCGCAGCCGGGAGATCTGGATGATGAGGTTGACGGCCGAGGCGATCTGCTCCCTGATCGCGCGCAGGGGCAGGTCCATGCCGGCCATGAGGACCAGCGTCTCGAGGCGGGCCACAGCATCCCGGGGGGAGTTGGAGTGGACGGTGGAGAGCGAGCCGTCGTGGCCGGTGTTCATGGCCTGGAGCATGTCCAACGATTCGCCGCCGCGGACCTCGCCCACCACGATCCGGTCCGGGCGCATACGCAGGGAGTTCCGCAGCAGTTCACGGATGGTGACCTCGCCCTTGCCCTCCGTGTTCGGCGGCCGGCTTTCCAGCCGCACCACATGTTCTTGCTGGATCTGGAGCTCGACGGCGTCCTCGATGGTCACGATCCGCTCGTCGTGGGGGAGGAACGAGGACAGGACGTTGAGCAGCGTCGTCTTGCCCGTGCCGGTGCCGCCGGAGACGATGATATTCAGCTTGGCCTTCACACAGGCATTGAGCAGTTCCGCCATCTCCGGCGTCAGCGTGCCGAATTCGATGAGGTTCCGGACCGTCAGCGGCACCTTGCTGAACTTTCGGATGGTCAGCGACGAACCGCCGACGGCGAGCGGCGGGATGACGGCGTTGACGCGGGAACCGTCTTCGAGCCGTGCGTCCACGAGCGGCGAGGACTCGTCGATCCGCCGGCCCACCTTGGAGACGATGCGCTCGATCACCTTGCGCAGGTGATCCTCGGAGCTGAAGCGCGACTCGGTCAGGGTCAGTTTGCCGTGCCGTTCCACGTAGATCTGGTCCATCCGATTGACCATGATTTCCGTGACGGCGGGATCGTCCAGGAGGCGTTGCAGCGGGCCGTAGCCCAGGACGTCGTCAGCCACGTCGCGGACCAGCCGGGCGCGCTCCTCGGCGGATAGGGGGACCTGTTCGGCGTCGATGATGCGTGTCAGCTCTTCCCGCGCCGAGGTGCGGAGGTCATCCTCTTTGGAGGCGGAATCGTTGAAGCGGGTTCCCATGCGCTCGAACAACGCCGTCGCTGCCCGCTGCTTGAGCGCCGCGAAGGCATCGACGGGCTGCTGGCCCTTGCTGCGGGTCGGGTCGGGAGTGCCGGCGTGAGTCCCTCCGGTGTTGCCGGCGGTGTTGACGGTGTGTGTGGCCGGAAGCGCGAGGCTGGGGAGCTCGACGACGACGGCGCTGTCCGCCGTCGTCTCCTGCCTGTGGGATGGGAGGGGAACAACGGGGGCGTCGGCGGTGCCTTCGACGGAGCGGAGCCGTTCGGAGAGCTTCATCAGACCACCACCCGCCGGTGCAGTTTCTTCTGGGCCGTGGCGCGCCAGGCGGGATCGAACCGGTCCACAAGCTGTTTCAGGCCCTTGACGGCAGGGTCCTTGCGGCCGTCCTGCAGCACCGGCACGCCGCGGTTGGTGGAGAACGCGACTGCCTTGGACCGGGGGATACTGACGTCCACGGGTGCGCCGATGGTCGCCTCGACGTCCTGGACGCTCAGCCCGGACTTGGAGTCGGCCATGTTGAGGACCACGTGGCGGGTCTCGGGCAGCAGGTCCAGGCGCCGGAGGATTTCCAGGCCGGAACGCAGCCCGCGGATGCTCGGCACGTCCATGGCGGTCACCCAGACGGCGTCGGTGCATTGTTCGAGGGCGGCGAGTCCTACCTCCGGGAGCCCGGGCGCGGTGTCGACCACGACGTACTGGAACTGCTCCGCGAGCTGTTCGAGCAGCCGGGTGACCTGTTGCGGTGTGATGTCATCAGCTTCCTCCGGCGTCCGGGGAGCGCAGAGCGCGTAGATGTTCCCGGGGTGGACCGTGAGGAAAGCTTTGAGGACGAGGGAATCCTGGCTGGCCGAGGACGAAACGGCATCTGTCACGGTGTGCTCCGGGTTCAGATACAGGCCCGAGGCCACGTCCCCGAACTGCAGGTCCAGGTCCACGATCACCACGCCCATGGGCGCGACCCTCCCCAGGCCGATCGCGATGTTGGTGGCAATCGTGGTCTTGCCGACCCCACCCTTGGGGGAGAAGACACCGATCACCAGCCCTCTGGCGCTGTCCGGTTGCTTGGCCACCGAGGTCCGGCTGCGGGTGGTGAATGACTGGCAGGCCCGCTCCAGCAGCACCCGGATCTGCGCGGGGTCCGCCGCCGGGCTGAGGATGTCCCGGATGCCGGCCCGCATGGCCAGCAGCACAAAGTTCGGATCTGCCTCGCCCACCAGGATGACGCTGAGCTCGGGGAGCTGGACGTCGAACACCGTCGCGAGGCGCAGGGCATCCTCCACCGGCACGTCCGGCCCCAGGATCAGGACCTCGGGCCGTTCCTGGTTGAGGTTCGCGAAGAGCTCGGCCGGGTTGGCCGGATTGACGAACGCGAAGGTCTGCAGACCGCCGGGAAGGCCGCCGGCCAGGGCCTGCCGGACGCGGGCATCAAAATCCGTATTGGGGGAGATCAGGACAAAGCGGCTCATTTGTACACCTCTGGTTTCGTCATGATTCCTGGCCGGCCGCTGTCCGTGGCATCAAGTGGTTCCTTGCTCAGCCAGATCTTGGCGAATTCCGCCGCGTAGACAATCTTGGCGGCGTCCACATCGTTCACGGCGACCGTCAGCAACAGCGACCCCGTGGGAAGCGACGTGTCCTGCGCTGGGGCAGTAGAACCAGGGGAGGGCTGAGGAGAGGGGGCTGCCGAGGGTGCCCGCTGCACCGAGGTCACGAGAACTTTGTGGACTGTGAGCTGAGTGGTTTGCTTGTCCGGCTTGGCTTCGAGGCCTCCGTTGTCGAGATTGATGAAGATGCCGATGTGGTCGCCAGCCTCGATCCGGCCGCCGACGACGCGCTGGGGCTCGAGCTGGAAGGACACCTCCTGCAGACCCTTCGGCACCTCCACTGCCCCGCTGGCCTTCAGGTTTTCGGGTGCGATCAGGCGTTCGGCAACAAGCTGCTCGCCCGGGAGCAGATCGACGGCGGTGACTTTGCCGGCAAGGCCGTCCAGGTTGCTGAGTGCGGATTTAGCGACGGCGGTGCCGGGCAGCTTTTCGGTGGCGAGGAACGGCTGCAAGGCCTCGACGGTAGTGCCGGCGGGGACGGCCTTCGCCACCACGAGGACGTCCTGAGGGTCCAGTCCCTGTACGGCCCGCGCGTCGGCTCCCTGCGCATAGCTGACCACCACGATGGCTCCGATGACGGCCAGCACCAGGGCCGCGATTCCTGCCAATAAGCGTGACTTCAAAAACTGCTCCTGAACTGGTGGGTGGACGGGGCGGCAACGGCTGGTGCTATTGCGTGAGTTTCACGACGGTGGCTCCATACGCGTCCACGGGCCCAAGGGTGAAGCCGTTCGCAAGCGACACGTACTGGATGAAGCTCCCGATGATGCCTCGGCAGTTGCCATCACATTTCACTGCCGACGGAATGTCGGGAGGCTTGTTGCGGAACGAGTCGGGGAGGCTGTTATTACCGCTGAAACTCCAGCCGGCGACCTTGAAGGCCGCAAATGAGATCAGCCCATACACTGCGCCGGCTCCGGTGCCGGTCACCTTATTGAAGACCGGTAGCAGGACAACGACGTCTCGGCCCGCGGTGATATCGGCAGCCCAGCGCTGAAGCGTGGCGTCGCAGGCACCAGGGGCGCTGTTGCCGGGATCGCTCCCTCCTTCGCTTACGGCAAGGTCTATCAGTCCCCCGCAAATGCCGGGATCGTTGGGGAGCCAGCCGAAGCCGCCCTCGACGGCAGCACCGGATGGCCCGTAATTGCAGCCCGGGTTGGCGCCGCTGCCGTGGCTCTGGAGCAATTGCAGAGTCCCGTCGACGTGCCCCTTGACCTGGCAGACGGAAAACGTCAAGGGAAAGGCCGTTGTCCCGGCAACCGGGCTGCCCCATTTGACCGTCGATGGGGCATTGACCTCGGTGCTGTTGAAGCCCAGGGCTCGGCCAAAGAACAGCGAGACGTTGTTGGCTTGCTTGCCCGCTTCCTGGGCGCCGGCAACCACTGTGACGGTTCGCGCGTTCTTGTCCAGCAGGAGGGACTTCACGTTGCTCAGCCCGTCCCCGGCATTGCTGTTCGCGAGACTGGCGGCAAGCGTGGATGTGCTGGAACAGTCCGGATCATTGATGTTTTTCGCGCACTTCTGGGCAACGGCAATGGCCGCGGCATCGGCACCGTTCCGCAACTGAGTCCGTTCTGCGTAGAGGACTGCGGTGTCGACAGCGAGGGCTGCAAAGCCCAGGAGCACCACCATGAGGATTGCGACAAGGACGCTGATGGCCCCGTGCTCGCTGTCTCCTGCCGGGGTCAGTCCGGCTAGCCGCCGCATACCATGACCCCTTTGCCTTGCAGCGGGAATGGCCCGGCGATGCCGGTCATGGTGGCGAGGGTGTAGCTGATGGTAAATGTGACCTGCGCGCCGGCGGTGCACACAGCGGGGCTGATGCTGATGTTGGCGTCTGCCAACGGGGGCTGGAGCGCCGTGGCCGCGTTCTTGGCCGCGGTCCGCGCGGCCGTGGTGTCGTTGCCTATTGCCATCACGCGCACGCCTTCGCGAGCGGCGCTGGACAGTGAAATCTGGACATTGTAGGCGCGGCCGAATTCCATGATGCCCAGCAGCAGCATGATCAGTACCGGAGCCAGGAGCGCGAATTCCACCGCGGCTGCGCCCCGTTCGGACGTCTTGGACATGGGGGACCGCCTCTCTGGATCTCGCTGGCCGCTGGCGCCTGATGCGGACAGGGTTGGGAGGCCGAAGCCTTCCGCAACCCTGTCCGGTGGGTCGTGCTGGGGTGCTACTTCGAGCAGGTACCGTCCGTGGTCACGCCGCCGGTAGTGGTGGCTGCCGTGTAGGCGCCGCCCTTGACGCTGCACTGGACGGAGTTGAAGGTTTCCTTCAAGGTGCCGCCGAGAAGCGTCACGGCGACGATGATGACGACGGCAATGAGGGAGACCATGATGCCGTATTCGACGGCGGTGGCGCCGCGCTGGTCACGGCGAAAGCGGGATGCGAAATCGGAGAGAAAAGTGCGCATGGGGTGACTCCTGAGCGAGTTGGCATTGGCCCCAGCCAGCAGCTAGGGCCCTGGCGAGAGTTACTTCGAGCAGCTGCCTGCCGTCGGGGTAGCACCGGTAGTGGCCGCGGTGTAGACGCCGCCCTTGACGCTGCACTGGACCGAGTTGAAAGTCTCTTTCAAAGTGCCGCCAAGAAGGGTCACGGCAACAATGATGACGACTGCGATGAGGGAGACCATGATGCCGTACTCGACGGCGGTGGCGCCGCGCTGATCTCGGCGAAGACGGGCTGCGAAGCTGGAGAGAAAGGAACGCATTGTTAACTCCTGAGCGAGTTGGGCGGCTGGTCCTGCACCAGCGCTGAGGGAAACGTAGCAAGCACCGACACGCCGGTGATTGGCCTTTGACGCATCCTGTGCTAAGGCTTCCCAAACTGCACGTTTCCTGTACATTCCCTGCGCCCATCTTGCGCCCAGCACGCCGAAGGACCCCCTCGGCTCTGGGTCCAAGGGGGTCCGGAATATGGGTCTGCATCTGCTGGGATGCTCTAAGGGATGCCGAGAGCTACCTTGACTCCGGTCCCGAGTCCGGTGATGTACGAGTCCAGGGCGGTTCCGAAAGCTCCGACTCCGGCCACGATGGCGATGGCGATGAAGCCCGCCAGAATGCTGTATTCGGTGGCCGTCGCTCCTTCTTCGTCTGTAGACAGGAGATGTGAGACTTCACGGTGTCGTAGCTGCAAGTTCGATTCGCTTGTGGTCATTTCAGCTCCTAGGAAGGGCCGTGAGGCTAGCGGCCCGCGAACATGTCCATGATGCTCAGCACTGTCGGGCCGAGAACGATGAGGAACATCGCGGGAAGGATTGAAAAGATGAGAGGAAAGAGGATCTTCACCGGCATCTTCATCGCGTGTTCTTCGGCCCGCTGGCGCCGTTTGACCCTCATGACCTGCGCTTGGGACTTCAGGACGTTGGCGATCGCAATGCCGTAGGTGTCTGCCTGCACGACGGCCCTGACGAAGGACCGCAGGTCCGGGACGTCAACGCGCTGGGACATGGCCAGGTACGCTTCCTTGCGGGAACGCCCCACCTGAATGTCCTGCAGTGTCCTGATCAGTTCGTCCGCCAGGGGACCTTTGCCAGTCTCGCCGGCGCGCGCCATGGCAGTTTCGAACCCTAGGCCCGCCTGGACGGAAATCAGCATTTGATCCAGAGCGTTTGGCAGTTCCAATTTGATTTCGGCTCGGCGCTTTTCAGCGTAGTTCCGGATCAGGATGTCAGGCAGGAAGTAGAACAGGACAGGGAGTCCGAACATCAGGGCTAACTTTAGCGCCGAGGCATCAGAAGCGTAGGCAAGAATGCCGATTACCGCTCCGGCCAGCGCAAGCAACGGCTTTACCGTGACGATCCTGCCCAACGGCCAGGCCTTGGGACGGCCTGCTCCGGCGAGCTGCTTGTCCAGCCAGCCGGTGTAGCCCTTGGGCGTCACTTTCAGACTCCAAGCCGTGAGCTGTCCCTTGGAGCCCAGCTTCGGACCGTTGGTCTGTGGGTGGTTACCGAGGTTGGATTGGATGTTTCTCAACCCTGCATGATCCCCGGTGACGACCCACCAGGTCATCACCGACAGCGGTGCGGTAACCGCCAGAATCGCGGCGTAGGCAATCATGTCCATGAGGTTCGCCTTCCTTTCAGAACTTCGGCTTGATGAGCCGGCTGAGCCAGAAGCCACCAATAGCCAGCAGGACCGCCGCTGCGGCGATCATCAGATATCCAGGCAATGTGCTCGTGAACACCCTGGCATAAAAGGGATTGAGGAAAGTCAGCGCCGCGAACATGACCACTGGAAGCGCCATGAGGACGATGGCTGAAATACGTCCTTCAGCGCTCAGTGCCCGGACTTGGCCGCGGATCTGGGTCCGGTCCCGAATGGTTTCCCCCACGTGGTCCAGTACTTCGGCAAGGTCGCCGCCGACTTCCCGGTGGATCTCCACTGAACGGGCGATCCAGCCAAAGTCTTCGTTGTCAGTCCGTCGTGCCACCTCGTCGAGTGATTCGCCTAGATCCCGGCCGATCCTTGTCTCGTTGACCACCCGGTTCAGTTCCTCGGCCATAGGGGCCTCGTTTTCCTGCGCCGCGGCATCGATGGC
Source organism: Arthrobacter humicola (assembly GCF_039531445.1). NCBI lineage: Bacteria > Bacillati > Actinomycetota > Actinomycetes > Micrococcales > Micrococcaceae > Arthrobacter > Arthrobacter humicola. Next base: position 63,945 of record NZ_BAAAQB010000044.1, read on the forward strand.
CCGCAAGAGGCTATGCCCTGCCCGGAGGCCACCGGTAAACATCTGCAGCGTGTCCGGAACCTGCTCATCGAACTTCCTCCTCCGCCGGGAGACCACGACATTCAGGGATAACACCAGGGCTACCGGGGTGAGCACCAGCAGCAGGACCGCGAAGAACGCCCCGCCCATCAGGAACCCGGCCACCACTGCGGCGAAGGTCAAAGCGCCGGCCATCAGCAGGTAGTCGCCAGGGCCCTTCTTGAGACCGGCGGCGTCGAGCTTGTCCCTGTTCAGTATCCCGGCGCCTCCGCGGCGGACGCCCTTGTTCAGGGCGTGGACCGCTTGGTCGGTGAGCCTGGTGAGAGAAGAAGTCTGCGGTGCAGCGTCAGGACGCCGACGGGACAGCGGAACCGCAGACCGGGACTTGAAGACGAATGTGAAGACAATCGCCAGCGCAGCGTAGACCAGGAGGAGGCCTCCCACGAAAGTGAGGGGGGAGAGCTCAGGGAGCATGGCTACCGCCCCCTTGCCGGCTGCGCGCCGAAGACTGCCGGGGAGATGGCAATCCCGAGATCGGCGAACCGGTCAGTGAACCGGGGCCTGACGCCGGTGGGTACCGGCTTGCCGAGGAACCGCCCGCTGCTATCCACCCCTGCCGAGTAGTCGAAGACGAACGCATCCTGCAAGGTGACGATGTCTCCTTCCATGCCTTGGACTTCAGTGATGTGGGTGACGCGGCGGGAGCCATCGCGGAGCCGCGAGATGTGCACGATCAGGTTGACGGCCGAGGCCACCTGCTCACGGACGGCCCGCAGCGGGAGGTCCATGCCCGCCATCAGGACCAGCGTTTCGAGCCTGGCGATGGCGTCCCGGGGGGAGTTGGCGTGGACGGTGGAGATGGAGCCGTCGTGGCCGGTGTTCATTGCCTGGAGCATGTCCAGGCACTCCCCGCCGCGGACTTCGCCAACGACGATTCGGTCGGGGCGCATGCGCAGCGAGTTCCGGACGAGGTCGCGGATTGAGATCTCGCCCTTGCCCTCGATGTTCTGCGGCCGGCTTTCCAACCGGACCACGTGATCCTGCTGGAGTTGCAGTTCCACGGCGTCCTCGATCGTGACGATCCGGTCCGACGCCGGGATGAACGACGACAGCACATTCAGCAGCGTCGTCTTGCCCGTGCCGGTGCCTCCGGAAACAATAATGTTCATCCTTGCCTGCACGCAGGCCTGCAGCAGTTCCGCCATCTCGGGGGACAGGCTGCCCATCGTGATGAGGTTGTTGACGGTCAGCGGATCGCGGCCAAATTTCCGGATTGTGAGAGCCGGTCCGTTGACCGCCAGGGGCGGGATGATGGCGTTGACACGTGACCCGTCGGCAAGCCGGGCGTCCACCAGCGGCGAGGACTCGTCGATCCGCCGGCCCACGTTTGTCACGATGCGCTCGATGACCCGCCGGAGGGCTTCGTCCGAGGTGAACTTCGTGTCCGTCAGGTGCAGTTGGCCGTCGCGTTCCACGTAGATCTGGTCGTAGCGGTTGACCATGACTTCTGTGATGGCGGGGTCGTCCAGGAACCTTTGGATGGGTCCGTGCCCCAGGACATCATCGATGATCTCGCGGATCAGCCGTTGGCGTTCCTGGCCCGAGAGTGGAATCTGTTCCTCATCGACGACGGCTTTGAGTTCGTCTTTGACCGACTGGTGGAGTTCAGCCTCACCGATCGACGAATCGGTGATCCTGGACCCGAGCCGTTCAAAAAGGGCCTGGCTGGCTCGCTCCTTGAGCGCATTGAGGGCCTCGCTGGCGATCGAGGCGGTCTGCTGGACGTCCACGACGTCGCTGCGCGATTCCGCAGAGGTCTTTGCCTCGTGGATGCGGCCGAGTGTCGATGGGGCCTGGAAGACGTCGACCGGGGCAGGCTGCAATTCAGGTGACTTTCCTGCGGGGGATTCCCCCCGCAGTTGTGCGAATCGGTCGGTGAGGCTCACTGGAAAACCGCCCTTCTGTGCAGTTGCTTGTGTGGTCTTGCTTCCCACCCGGGTTTGAAGCGTTCCACCAGTTGTCGCAGTCCCTTGGACGCCGCATCCTTGCTTCCGTCCTGGAGAACGGGGACTCCCTTGTTGGTGGAGTAAGGAAGGTTTTTGGAACGCGGCAGCACCACATCCACCGGGGCACCAACTGTTGCTTCGACATCCTTTAAGGTCAGGCCCGCCCGTCGGTCCGCCATGTTCAAGACGATGTGACGGCGTTCGGGGGCCAGATTGAGCTCTTCCAGGATCTGGAAACCGGTCCGCATTCCCCTGATGCTGGGAACGTCCATTCCGCAGATCCAGACAGCGTCCGTGGCCTGTTCGAGCGTCGCCAGGACGTGCTCTCCCAGACCTGGCGCCGTGTCTACCACGATGTAATGGAACTCCTGCCTTAGCTGATCCAGCAGGTGGGAGACATGGGCGGCCGTGATCCGGTCCATCTCGATCGGACTTCGTGGGGCACACAGGGCGTAGATGCCGGCCGGGTGAACGGTCAAGTAGGTCTTCAGGACCATCGAATCCTGGCTGGCGGCTCCCATCACGGCATCCGTGATGGTGAAATCCGGCTCCAGAAGCAGGCCGCTGGCCACATCACCGAACTGAAGGTCGAGATCGACGATCACTACGCCCATCGGAGACGTCTTGCCGAGCCCGACGGCGAGGTTGGTCGCCACCGTGGTTTTGCCTACGCCGCCCTTGGGCGACATCACAGCGATGACGCGGCCTGCGCCGCCATGGTCAGCGTGTTCCGACGTCTGGGGGGCGAGCCCACGCCGCCGGCCTGCCGCTGCGAGGCTGGCCCGCTCAAGCATGACGCGGATGGTGTCGGTATCTGCGCCGGGATCCAGGAAGTCCCGGACACCTGCCCGCATGGCCTGCAGCACAGTCTCAGGGGTGGCAGTAGCGGCCAGGACAACGCTGATTTCGGGGTACTGAAGGTCCATCACTGAGGCCAGTTTGAGGGAACCCTCTACAGGAAGGCCGGGTCCGAGGATCAAGACCTCCGGAGGTTCTCCCTGCATCTGGCGAATGATATCTGCCGGGCCTTCCGGCAGATAGTCCGCTTGGAAGACGTGCAGTGCGCCGTGCATTCCGGTCACGGCCAGCTGGACAAGACGCTCGAAGTCGCTGTTTGGGGTGATGAGTACGTAGCGGCTCATCGGAACAGCCCTGCTGTGTCCACTGCGCCCGTGTTGGATTCGACTGCATCGCCCGGCTCTTTGGACAGATAGATTTTGCCGAACTCTGCAGCGAAGACAATCCGCTCCGCGTCGGCGGAGTTCCTGGCCACGGTGATGAGGTAAGTGCCGTCGCCCTGGGGCTTGCTGTTGGTCGTGGATGAGACCTGGCTGGCGCCGGACGCGGTGTCCGAGGTGCCGGTCTGGGTGGCTGCTCCGTCGCTGAACTGCGCCGCCGTCACGAGCACCTTGTGGAAGCTCAGCTGGGTCTTGCTCGCCTTGCCTCCGGCCTGGCCGGCGCCGGCGTCTTCCACCGAGAGGAAGATACCCACGGTGTCCCCGGCTTTCAGGATGCCGCCGGCAACGCGCTCAATGGGAAGCTTAAGCGTGAGTTCCTGGAGCCCCGTGGGGACTTGGACCCGCGACGGGCCGAGGAACGCGGTTTGCTCCACCAACCGCGAGGAAAGAAGTTGCTCTCCCGGCATGAGAGCTACGGCGGAGACCTTGGAGCCGAGGGACGAGAGGTCTGTCACGCTGTTTTCGGCAATGGCGAGCTTCGGTACGGACTTCTCGACCACGGAGCCGGCGATCGTCTCCGCGGAGGCACCAGCAGGAATGGTCTTTTGGACAACATAGACGTTTTCAGTCTCAGTGCTGCCCAGCGCGCGTTTATCAGCATTTTGAACGTAGGTGACCAGCAATACGGTTCCAACAATTGCCACAAGTAATGCGGCGATGCCCCCCAGCAGGCGTGTTTTCATGATTACCCCTTAGAAATTTCTTATTTGATTAACCGGATATCAACGGTTCCAAGGTCCGCGCCGGTGCCCGGAGTTTCTCCTACGGAATCAATGGATTCAAATTTGACGAATTGACCGATGATGCCGCGGCAGTTGCCGCTGCAGGATCCAGGACGGAAGACTTGCGGGTCCCCGTTGCCCGAAAACTTCCAGCCGAGCATCCTAAAGGTTGCGTAGCCGCGGATGTGGAGCCAGCCGTTCTTGCCAACGCCCCCGGCGTCGTCGTAGACCGGAAATGTCCCTTCCACGGTGCCGCCGGCGAGGATGGTGTTCTCCCAAGAAGTGAGGATGGGGTCGCATTCCGAGGCGTAGTCGGCACCCGGGTCGCTGCCGGCATTGCCGCTGGCGTTGGTCGTTGCTTTACAGGTACCGCCGTTCTGATTCAACCAGCCGAAGCCGCCCGGAATGACGTGCCCGGAGGTGGAGGTGCAGCTCCCCCGCCCAGGCTTGTACTGAATCAGTTGAACGTCGCCCGTCACGACGGCCCCTGAAAGGTCGTACACGCAATCGGAGAAGGCGAGCGGAAAGCTGGTCGCTCCACCGGGAGGCGAGTAGACCGCAGTGGCGCCGGCCCTGACTGTGACTGGCGGGGCGTTCAGCGCACTCGCGAACATCTTCGTCAAGAAACCTGCGCCGTTGCTGCCGTTGAGGGTAGAGGTGACCACCGTGACTTGGCCCGGAACGGACAGGTCTACGGAATCTACGGCGGTGGCTCCATCGTTGGAGTTCGCCCCGCTGAGTTCTTCCGCCCAGAGCTTTGCCTGCGCGACCGTGCAGGTGCCGGCCTTATGACACTGTTGCGCGGCGGCCATGGCGCCCGCATCTGCGGCGTTCTGGAGTTGCGCCCGCTCAGCGTAGATCTGTCCGGTGTCGACTGCCAACGCTCCCGCGCCGATCAGCACCAGCATCATGACGGCGACCAAGACGCCGGCAGCCCCGCGCTCACGGTGGTCCGCTTTGGTCACTGTACTTAGCCGCCGCATCGCATGGCTCCCGTCCCCTGAATAGTGACGGAACTGCCAAAAATCCCGGTCAGAGAGTTGGCGGTGTAGCCAACGTTGACCTGAGCGTTGCCAGCGCTGCCTTTCGGGCAAGCGCCCGTGAACGTGTACGTGAACCCGGCCGGGCTCAGCCCTGGTGCTCCGGCCACGGCGGCCGCTCGCGCCAGGCTCTGATCGTTGCTTATGGCCATAGACCTGGCCGCTTCGCGGGCTGCCTGGGTGACGGAAATCTGCAAATTGTAGGTGTAGGAGAATTCAATGATTCCGCCGACGAGGGCGAGAAGAACGGGGGCGACGAGGGCGAACTCGACGGCTGCCGCGCCACGCTGCCGGCCCCGGCCCCGTGATCGGGGCGACGGTAAACTGCTGCGCTTCATGGGATCCCCCCAGGGATAGATGCAGCTGGATGATTAAGAAGTGTGCCGCGCCCGCGAGACACGGACGCGGCACACTGGGAGTTGCTGAGACCTGCGATTGAGGTGGTTGGCTACTTCCAGCCGGCGACAGTCTTGCCGAGAGAGTCGAACCAGGTGTTGAGAGCAGTGCCGAAAGCGCCGACGCCGACTACGATGCCGAGGGCAATGAGCCCCACGAGGAGCGAGTATTCCGTCGCGGTCGCTCCCTTTTCGGAAGTGAGCTTGTCCTTGACGCCGGCGACGAAAGCGAGCATTGAAACCATGAGACCAGTCATTTTAGTTTGTCCTTTTCCAGAGTTATGAGTGGTAAACGAATATCCGGCAAATCCCCGATTGCTTATTTGCTGGAGCTTCGTTGGAACAACATTTGCACGGGCGCAAACGGCGCGGCAATGAGGTTCGATACTCGACTTTCCGGAGGGAAATTATGGGTATCACCTACCCTCAAACGGGGGTGTACTCAGTTTCCAAGTAGGGGCAGGGCTCTACTACTTGTTTTGATAAGCGGCCTTACTTAATCCGCGCACGTGGTGCTGTTGGTGCCACTTAGGGGAGCAGCAGGATCACTGCGAGGCCGGCGGCCAGCATCGAAGGCCCGTAGGGCACTTCCTTTGGCTTGTTTCCGCGGTTTTTGAGGACCAGGACCGTGGAGGCGACGCCACCTGCGACGAAGCCCACTGCTCCCCCGTAGAACAAGTGGGACCAGCCTAGGTAGCCCAAGTACAGCCCGAGTGGTGCCGCCAGCTTCACATCCCCCATGCCGAGGCCGTTTCCGCTGGTCAGGGCCAGAAAAAGGTACAAAACGAACAATATTAAGGCGCCGGCGATCCCCCGCAGCAGGTTTCCGACCTCGCCGGACACCCCAGCGGCGGCCCCGAGTAGCACCAGTCCGGCCCCCAGGAGGGGCAGAACCATCCGATTGGGCAGCAGATGGTGGATGAAGTCGACCCGTGCGAGCTGGACGCCGGCTACTGCCAGCGCGATGTACGCGGGAAGCTCCGGCGAAAATCCGAAGCGCCAAGCCAGCAGGGCGGAGAGTGCAAAAGTGACCGCCGCCGTCGTAATTCCTGTGCGTACTGTAGGGCTGCCGGCAAGGCGGGGGAGTGCGCGCTTGATGAAGATGTCGGCCAACAGGCCAAGGCAAGCGCCCGCGAGACCCACTCCGGCTATGAAGAGAACGTCAGCAACGGAACCGAGCGGCTGAGCCAACAGCAGTGAGGCGGTGCCGGCAGCGGCGGGATCGGACACGGTTCCTCCAGGGATGGGACGGGCCGGCACGGGACAGCATGCGGAACAGCGAGCACGCAGGAAGCATCCGGACACCCCATTTTGACCCAAGACCCCGCGGCAGGCTATTCTTGGTAGTCGTTGTGCGTGTCCTACTCGATGGTGCGTGCCCGCTTGAGAATCCGGTTGCAGGATAGCTACTCAACGTGCACATTCGAGACCTCAGGATGACTGGTTACATAGAGCCCTCACCTCTGTTCCGGTAGCGCATAGATAGTAGGTGCACCTTGAGTGACGCCTAAAACAAGAACGCCAGAACAAGAACGAGGCAAACACCGTGCGTACGTACACCCCGAAGCCCGGCGATATCAACCGCCAGTGGCACGTCATTGACGCCACCGACGTTGTCCTTGGTCGTCTCGCGAGCCAGACCGCAATCCTGCTGCGCGGCAAGCACAAGGCCACCTTTGCGTCCCACATGGACATGGGCGACTTCGTCATCATCATCAACGCTGAAAAGGTTGCCCTCACCGGCGCCAAGCTGGAGCAGAAGCGCGCATACCGCCACTCCGGTTACCCGGGCGGCCTGACCTCCGTCAACTATGCGGAGCTGCTGGAATCCAACCCGGTCCGCGCCGTGGAGAAGGCCATCAAGGGCATGCTCCCGAAGAACTCCCTCGCTGCACAGCAGCTGGGCAAGCTCAAGGTGTACCGCGGTGCCGAGCACCCCCACGCCGCCCAGCAGCCCAAGACTTTCGAAATCACCCAGGTCGCCCAGTAGTCCTGGCCACCAACCAACTTTTAATCAAGGAGAATCGTGGCTCAGAACGAAGAACTGACCACCGAAGCCGTTGAGGCTGAGGAAAACCTGACCAGCTACACCTCGGAGAGCGGTGCTGCAGAAGCAGCTGCGCCGAAGAAGGAACGCCCGGCACTGACCGTTGCCGGCGCTGCAGTTGGCCGTCGCAAGGAAGCCGTTGCACGCGTTCGCGTTGTGCCGGGCTCCGGTAAGTGGACCATCAACGGCCGCGAGCTGGCGAACTACTTCCCGAACAAGCTGCACCAGCAGGACGTCAATGAGCCCTTCAAGATCCTCGATCTTGACGGCGCCTACGACGTCATTGCCCGCATCCACGGTGGCGGCATCTCCGGCCAGGCCGGTGCCCTGCGTCTCGGCATCGCCCGTTCGCTGAACGAGATCGACACCGAGAACAACCGCGCCACCCTGAAGAAGGCCGGTTACCTGCGCCGCGACGCTCGCGTGATCGAGCGCAAGAAGGCCGGTCTCAAGAAGGCCCGCAAGGCTCAGCAGTACTCCAAGCGCTAAACCCGCTTCCAAGCGCTTCTCGCGCTTGCACGAAAGCCCGTTCCGCCACCCGGCGGGGCGGGCTTTCGCCGTTCAGGTCCGAAGCAGTCGTGATTCAGGCCGCCGCGTCGAACAAACGGTGCCAGAACGCCTGATTCAAGGGTCCTCATCTCGCGGGTTCTTGACCAGCGCTGATACGGACGAACGCCGCACCGACGTGCTACGTTGACGCTGACTACGAGCAGTTTCGAGTGGCACTCATCAAGGGGACAGCATGGCAAACGTGACGGTCGATCCGGACATTTTTGACAGTCAAGGCGAAGCCTATGAGGAGCCCCTTGATGGCTGGTGGGGACCCTCGCCGTTTTTCCTCGTCGTCTCAGACGAAACGGACAAAGCTGCTGAGGCGCTCCACGTTGCCGTAGGGCGGTGCATGCGCGTTGACGGCAACGGCAATGAGCTGACTGCCGCGGAGATGGCCGTCACCGGAGAGTACACAGCGAACTACTATTCGCCTGTCTACCTCACAGGCGATGGTCCAGTCGCATATCTGGATACGAAGGGTGAGCTACCACGGGCCATGGCCGAGACAATGCTTCGCATCCTCGTGGAGGAAGTCGAGGCGCGGGGCATTACCGCCTATCTGACCACCCCGCCCCGAGGCGCCGAGTCGATGCAGGGCTATCCCAAGTGGGAGGCCTCTGAGGCGGGACTCGCCCGGCTGGCTTTCGAGAAGTCCGATATTGATCCGGTCTAGGTTTGAGCTGCATCGGGTCGCGTAAAGTGCTTCCTTCGACGCGGATTGTGAATCGCACAGCTATCTGGCGGTGAATTCGCACTCGTTGCAGCCAGTAGGCTGACTCCAGCACCATGGTTTGGGCCGAAGGGATTAGCCTTTTGATCTGACTTCCTCGGCCTGTGCGGTTGTCATGAGGAGCGGTTTGATGGATCTCCGGGCCTCCTCCAGTGTCTCAGGCTCGGGAAGGGGACCTTCAAACCAGGCCGGGAGGTCCATGTGCTGAAGGATGGTTGAAGCGGTACCGGCGGGATCTGCCTTCCAAATGGGCGCCAGCGGTGCGGGTAAACGGTGTTCGGGGCCGAGTAGCTGGACACCGAAGGCATCCGGAACAAGGCTCTTCATCAGGGTGCGGCCGACGCTCGCGTACCTGAGGTGCGGCCGGGCGGGCCAGTCGTAGTCGTGGAAGACGTCCCAGAGCGCAGTTCCCAGCCTTGATCGTTTGATGCAGCCGTACTCTGCCTGGTCAGCCTGGTCCGCCTGGGATGCGAGGAGCTCTCTCCGATCAGCGACCGCCGGTTCCAATCTGCGGTCCGGATCCAGACGTCCGAAATAGACGGTGCCGCGATCGCCGAACTCAACACTTCTGATCTCATCCGATCCCGTGACGCAGGCCATCGAGTCCAAGTTGATTGGAGTCGAGCCCGTGGCCAGGAGAGCCCTGCGTTGTTCCGCGGTGCACTTCACATAAGACCAGGCGGTGCCGACGTAATGCGTGCCCGACGACAGTTGGCACCATCCAAGCGCAGTTTCAATGACGGCATCCATCACCTCCGGTGGGACGATGCGCCGGCTGAACTCTTCCGGGCCCATCTGTCCAGGCAAGCACACCCCGGCGGTGAATCCGAACGTATCCAGATTCGGGGCGCCGACGAGCAGGTCCTCGTTGGGAAGAGGCCGAAGGGAGCCGTGGACACCCTGGGCTTCCAGGCCGGAGGCGAGGGCGGCAAGAAGTCCATGTGCTTCGGCCGCGGAGACTATTCCATGGATCGCAGTGACGGCTCCCAACGGGCTCGGGGCTACACCGCCCAGTCCGGTACCGGCGGCCGGCAGTTCCAGAGAAGCCCTGGCCCGCTCCAGAACCTCCACCGCCGCGGCTTCGGGCAGCTCCGACTCAAAATAGGCCCGTAGCACCCCGATCTTCGCCCAGGAACGCACGATGGGTTTGGCAAATAGCCGTTTGGATTCCATAGCATCAGCTCAAATTGATGGAGTGGGGCCGGAGGCGTTGTTGGTCCCGGACCATTCCAGGACGTACTGGCCCGCTGGCAGATTGTTGATCTCCTGGTTTCCGTTGTAGGTGGTGCAGGTCTGACCCATAGTCAGGAGCGCGGACTGGCCACCGGCGGGTGAACCGGTATTGGTCATGTGCGCTGGCGGTCTCCAGATACGCCGCACCGGCCGGCTGCTGGAACACCGTTGGACACCGACTCCGACCCTGGGACTGTGACGTTGAAGGCGTCCACTCCGACGGGAATGAGTTGGAAAGAATACGGTCCCGAGGCATTGCTCGTGCCTGAATATGTCGCCATCCCGAACTGTCAGTAATAGACCAGCGCATCATTTGGCGAGCCGGTATACGGTGACTCCGTCCATGTCCTCGGGCGCGAAGTTCCCTCGGACCCAGTTCCGGATAGCCAGAAGATCGGCACCGTTACCTGGAATTTCGAGTTGCGCCGGCTGCTCAACCAGATAACAGACACGCTTGGCTGCCACCAAGCGCTGAAACTGCTCAACGCTGGGGCTTGGATCAACTGCTGCGAATCCGCCCAGCGCCAAGATTGCGCGACCCGTTTCCAGCTGAAAGCGAGCCGCAGTCTGGCCCGGATACGTCGCGGCGGCCCAAGTGCAAGCCGGATCGGCAGACGTCAGGGCTTTGGAAAGTTTCACGCTCGGCGCGTTGCCGATCGCTATCCCCGTGGCCCACGCGGGGTCCCCCCGCTTGACGCCTTCCAGGAAGTGACTCAGCGTATTGTCGCCTCTGGTGACGCTACCTGACAGCGGGTTGGAACCGGACTGCGGCGTCCCGGCAGTCACGAGAGCGGCGGACACCGGTCCAATCAGGAGGCCTGCCGCGGCGAGCCCGCCAGCTATCAGCTCAAGTCGCGGCCACGGGGCTGGGACAGCCAACATGGCAGCAGAAAGAAGGACGAGGACCAGTAGCGCGTTTCCGATCATCAACGGCATGGCGACGCTCAGCCCCCACATGGCATAGGAGCACGCTCCGCTGAGAACCAGCCCAAGCACAACGAGGATACGGCCCGGCGCCTGCTTCCGCAGGTCGATGGCCACGTAGGCGCCGATGCCGATGCAGAGTGCCAGCGGCGGAGCGAGCGAGGAACTGTAGTACGAATGGAAGCTGTTCCCCATGAAGCTCAGCATGGCGTAAGTAGTGAACATCCATATGGCAGCGCCTCCGGCAAGGATCGACTGCTGTCTGGTGAACTTCCGACGGAAGAGCTGCCACGAGACAACAAGAAGGCTGACGAGGCCCGGAACAAGTAGCCAGCCAATCTCCTGGCCGTAATTCTTGTTCAACAGCCTGAGGAAGCCAGCGTCGGATGCCGTGCCTCGAAGCGCCTCGGGGAGCAACGTAGCGGCTGGGTCTTCCTCGGCCTCAACCACGCGATTGATGCCGTTGTAGCCCAAGGTCAGCTCAAGCATGCTGTTATGCATGGATCCACCCACGAACGGACGCTGATCGGCTGGTGTTAGATCGATAGCCAATGGCCACGCCAACGAGACGCCCAGGAGGATGGCGCCGGCGGCGCCGACGGTGAGCAACCGCCTCTTCCAAGGAACACGGGCGAAGGCGAGAAACACTGAGACGAGCGCGGGGAGAACCAGGAATGCTTGGAGCTGTTTTGCCAGAAACCCAAAGCCCAGCAGAAACGCCGCAAGAAACAACAATCTGGGCGTGGCCCGTTCTGTTGCTCGGACACCGGCGTAAAGGGCCGACAACATCAGGAAGATCATCAAAGGATCGGGGTTGTTGTAGCGCGCCATCAGCACGGTAACGGGTGTGAACGCCATGATTCCGCTGGCCAGCAGTGCAACATAGGCCGGAAAAGACCTGCGTAGCAACGCATAGACCAGGCAGGTGCTTCCAAGTGTCAGGAGGGCCTGCGGGAGCAGCAGTGCCCAGGAGTTCAAGCCGAACAGCCAAACGGAGGCACCCATGACCCACAGGCTGAGTGGCGGCTTGTCCACGGTGATTGAGTTGCCCCAGTCCAAGGAACCGAAAAAGAAGGCAGCCGGATTTTGCTGACCGGCCTGGACTGCAGCTGAATAGTAGGCGTTGGCCCAGCCGTTTTGGTCGAGCTTCCAGACGTACACCAGCGTTGCACACAGCAACAGCCCGAGAAGTACTGGGCGCTCCCAGCGCGGGTGGTCCGTGGGCCCCCGCCAGATGATTCTAATTGCAGCTCGCATTTGGGCAGGCAGTGAGGAAGCTCTGGCTTCAGAGTCCACGGACGCCGGGATGATTGTGTCAGGGACACCTCGCGCCGGCCCACTCATGGCACTCCACAACTCCGTGAATAGCGTCACTGTGCTGGCCCTCTGATTGGAGCGAGGGGGAGGTTGAAAGACAGCTCATCGGCGTGTCGGACCCGGAAGACCCAGATGCGAAGAAGGACGAACCGTAGGAGGGTGGAGAGCACGTTCGCCCCCGTGAGGACGAGGAGTTCCTGGCTGGGAGCAGCGTCGACATTGACGGCATGGAGAACGGTCAGCGACGACGACGTAATAGTCCACGCCAACAGGAAGACCATGAGCCCTTGGAACTGCTGCGTGAACAGCCGTGCCGGGCCACTGATGCCAAAAGTGAACCGGCGGTTGGCTGCGGTGTTTCCAACGGCAGTCAGAAGCAGCGCCAGGAAGTTTGCCTGTTGCGCGCCAAAGGCTGCTTGAAAGACCAGATAGAGCAAGGCAAACGCGATGGTGGAAGCTGCGCCGACCACCCCGAACCTGAGCACCTGGCCGAAGAAGCTAGGCCGCCCCGGAGGAACGATGGGCCTGCGTCCCAGTTCGGCGTAAATCGCCTGAACTGGAATGCTCCCGTTCAACAGCGAGCCGGCAACGCGAACCAAACCGCGGAGATCATCCAACGCTGTCTGTTGGATATTGACTCTGCTGTCGGGGTCATCAACCCAGTCCACAGGAATTTCATGAATTCGAAGACCGGAACGCTCCGCGATAATCAGCAATTCCGTGTCAAAAAACCATCCGTTATCCTCGACGTGAGGGAGCAGCCTCCGGGCTACTTCGGCGCGGATAGCCTTGAACCCGCATTGCGCGTCGGAGAAATTTACCTGCATGGTCCGCTTGAGCAGATAGTTGTATGACCGGGAAATGAACTCGCGCTTTGGGCCACGGCTCACCCGGGAACTCTGGCGCAGCCTGGTCCCGATGGAAATATCCGAATGTCCGGACAGCAGGGGAGCTACCAGCGGTGGCAGCGCCGCCAAATCCGTCGAGAGGTCAACGTCCAGGTAAGCAAGCACTTTGGCCGAAGATGCGGCCCAGGCGTCGCGCAAGGCGAAACCGCGGCCCTTAACGTCAAGCCTGCGATAAACGACGTTAGGCAATTGGACAGCCAATCGCGTCGCAATAGCGGCAGTACCATCAGTACTCGCATTGTCGGCAATGGTGATTTGCCACGTCAATGGCATTTCTTGCGTTAAGTACGTCGCGAGCTTAGTGATGCTGTTTTCGAGTACCAATTGTTCGTTAAAGACCGGTACAACGATTTCGAGCGCCAAGCCCCCAGAGCTAGGTGTCATGTCTCGAAGCATAAATGGACGCTGGAAGCGACGCGAGAGTTTTGGCAAAAGTAGAGTACACAGAAGTACGAAACCAAGTAGTCGACCGCCCCTCCAGCCGGAATTGGGCTGGTTCAGCCCGCCCGCAGGTGGGTCTGAAGGGGCATCGAAACGGGCGTGCCACCGCGCGCGGCTGGCCATCGACTAAACTTGACCCGATGTCTAGATTATTTGGAACAGATGGAGTCCGGGGCCTGGCGAACGGTTTGCTGACCGCCGAGCTCGCTTTGCAGCTGGCGCAGGCCGCAGCCGTCGTGCTTGGCCACGACCGCAACACGAGCGGGGAGCGGCCGCGCGCCGTGGTGGCACGGGACCCGCGGGCCAGCGGTGAGTTCCTCGCCGCCGCCGTGGAAGCGGGGCTGTCCAGTTCCGGGATCGACGTCTACGACGCCGGTGTGCTTCCCACCCCGGCCGCCGCCTACCTCGTGGCGGACCTCGACGCCGACTTCGGTGTCATGATCTCCGCGTCCCACAATCCAGCGCCGGACAACGGCATCAAGTTCTTCGCCCGCGGCGGCCAGAAGTTGCCCGACGACGTCGAGGATGCCATCGAAGAGCAGCTCGGCAAGGAACCCTTCCGGCCCGTCGGCGGCGAGGTGGGGCGGATCCAGCGCTTCTCCGACGCCGAGGACCGCTACATCGTGCACCTGCTCGGCACGCTTCCGCACCGTCTGGAGGGCCTGAAGGTGGTCCTCGACTGTGCCCACGGTGCAGCCAGCGGCTGTTCCCCGCAGGTGTTCAAGGACGCCGGCGCTGACGTGATCCTCATCGGCGCCGAACCGGACGGACTCAACATCAACGACGGGGTGGGCTCCACCCACCTCGGCCCGCTCCAGCGCGCCGTCCTGGACCACGGGGCAGACCTTGGCATCGCGCACGACGGCGACGCCGACCGGTGCCTCGCCGTGGACCACGAAGGCAACGAAGTGGATGGCGACCAGATCATGGCGATCCTGGCCGTGGCCCTCAAGGCCTCCGGAAAGCTCAAGGACGATGTGCTGGTGGCCACCGTGATGAGCAACCTCGGCCTGAAGATCGCCCTGCGCGAGGCCGGTATCAGCCTGCGTGAAACCGGCGTGGGGGACCGCTACGTCCTCGAGGAAATGCGCAACGGCGGTTTCAGCCTTGGCGGCGAGCAGTCCGGGCACGTGATTTTCGCCGACCACGCCACCACCGGCGACGGCGTGCTGACCGGCCTGCAGATCGCAGCCCAGGTGGCCCTCACCGGGCGCCCGCTGAAGGAGCTGGCCACCGTGATGACCAAGCTGCCCCAGGTCCTTATCAACGTCCGGGGCGTGGACCGCACCCGCGTGAAGGGTGACGAAACAGTGGCCGCTGCCGTGGCCGTCGCCGAAGCAGAACTTGGCGACACCGGACGCGTGCTGTTGCGCCCCTCCGGCACCGAGCCCGTCGTGCGCGTGATGGTGGAAGCCGGAGACCACCAGACAGCCCAGGACGTCGCGGAGCGACTGGCCCAGGTAGTCCGGACCGAGCTCGCCCTGGAACTCGTCGCCGACTAGGCCGTCGGGAATGGTTCTGGCGCCTGGTTTCCCCACTTGCCCGGGTTTCGACGGCGTGTCGGCCGATAGCGCCGGCGTGTACCGCCGTCGTGGTGGCAAAAGTGGGGAAAATCGGCGCGGCCGTGTGCTGTGTCGGCACTCCTTAATACCTCTAGAGATACCCCGGTGCGGCTTCCAGGCCGAAATACTGCTCCAAGGTGGCAATTCCACGGGTGGACATGTCCGTTGCAGCCGCGACGCCGATGTAGCGCAGGTGCCAGGGCTCGTAGTAGTAGCCCGTGATCTCGTGGAGCATCCACGGGTAGCGGACCACGAAGCCGAAGCGGTGCGCGTTGGCCTTGGCCCAGACCGCCGCCTGCTGCTGGGCGAAGCAGGGCTGGAAGCTGCATGCCCCGCCGCCGTCGCCGATGTCGAAGGACCAGCCGGTCTGGTGTTCGGAGTAGCCCGGCCGCGCCGAAGCGGTGTCGGCCTCGGCCCGGCCCCGGGTGCGCACGTAGCTGCCGTATGTTGCCGTTTGCGTCCTGAACGAACGGTACCCGCTGGCCAGGGTGATAATGACGCCGTCGGCAGCCGCGGCAGCGAACATCTTCTCCGCCGCTGCCGCCGTCGTGCTATTCAGCAGTGCCGCCTCGCCGGAGGTGGCCAAGCGGACGGACGGCCGGACGAGGTCCGGCGGCACAAAGGTGGCGGGGAAGAGCGGCCGGTGCTTGTTGACGATTACCCACGGGCTGCCGGGGTCCGTCAGTGAATGCTGCGGCCCCCGCGCTGAGGCCGACGGCGGTGCCTTCGACGGCGGTGCCTTCGACGGCGCTGCCTTCGACGACGGTGCGGCCGCCGGCGTCGGAGGCGTGGCCGCCGCCGTCGTGCTTTCCGGAACGGGTGCCGCCGACGGCGCATTTGGCGACGGAGAGCTCGACGTCGCAGCTGTCGGCGCCCCGGTGCCGATGCCCGGGCTGAGCCCCGGCGTCGGTGCCGGTATGCCGGCCGGTGCTGAAGCGGGCGCGGATGCCGGGGCCGGAGTGCAGGCGCTCAGGGCCGTGAGACCGGTGCCTGCCATCAGGAGGCGGTTGAACGCCCGGCGGCTTGGCGAATCCGGTCCGGCCGATTGCCGTCCGATCGATTCGCCCCCGCCGTCGTAGCACATGTGTGCTAGACCTTCCTCAGCAGCATCCGCCGGATGGAGTGGTCGGCATCCTTGGTCAGAACCAGTTGCGCCCGGCCCCGGGTCGGGAGGACATTTTCCTCGAGGTTGGGCTCGTTGATGCGCTTCCAGATCTCGCGCGCGGTCTGTTCAGCCTCGGCATCGGAGAGCGTGGCGTAGCGGTGGAAGTAGGATTCCGGCTGCGCGAAGGCGGTGCTCCGCAGCTTGCGGAAGCGGTCCACGTACCACTCCTCGATATACGAGGTCTTGGCGTCGACGTAGATGGAGAAGTCGAAGAAATCGCTCAGAGCGAGGCCCTGCCGGCCGTCCTGCCGTGCCCGGGCCGGGGCCAGGACGTTCAGTCCCTCGACAATCAGGACGTCCGGCCGGCGGACCACCACTTCCTTGCCCGGGACAATGTCATAGGTCACGTGGGAGTACCACGGCGCCCGGACTTCCTCGGCGCCGCCCTTGATTTCGCTCACGAAACGCAGCAGAGCGCGGCGGTCGTACGACTCCGGGAAACCCTTGCGCTCCAGCAGCTGCCGGCGCTTGAGCTCAGCCAGGGGATAGAGGAACCCGTCCGTCGTGATGAGCTCCACGTTGGGGGTGCCCGGCCAGCGCCGGAGCATTTCCCGCAGCACGCGGGCGATGGTGGACTTGCCGACGGCCACCGAACCGGCAACACCGATCACGAACGGCGTGCGCTGGGTGGTCTCGCCAAGGAACGTTGTGGTGGCGGCATGCAGTTGGCCGGCGGCCTCCACGTACAGGTGCAGGAGCCTGGAGAGCGGCAGGTAGACCTCGCGCACTTCCTTGATATCGAGGGGGTCCCCGAGGCCACGAAGGCGGACCACGTCCTCTTCATTAAGGGGCTGCTCCATCTGGGCAGCGAGCCGGGACCAGGTCTGCCGGTCCAGCTCCACGAACGGGGAGACACCTTCCCCGGTCGCTTCATTGCGTTGCAAAGTCACCCTAGAGATTCTGCCCCTCACGACGCCGAGAGCGAAATGGACGGCCCGGTGGGAGCCGGAACGGGGCCGCCGCGGGCCCGCGGCGGCCCTGCCACGGCGCACCACCGGCGCAGCACCGGCCCCGCGTCGAAGCGTCCGCACGGCCCTGTCCCACGTCCTTCCTCCCGGAAACCCGCTAGGCTTGACCCCATGTGTGGAATCGTTGGATATGTGGGCCACTCAGATGGCCGGGTAAATGCTGGACACAATGCCTTGGACGTTGTCCTTGAAGGATTGCGGCGCCTGGAGTACCGCGGCTACGACTCAGCGGGAATTGCAGTGGTTGCCGACGGCACCATTTCTTCCCGGAAGAAGTCGGGCAAGCTGAGCAACCTGATCGCCGAGCTCGAGACCAGCCCGTTGCCCGAATCGCTGACAGGCATCGGCCACACGCGCTGGGCAACGCACGGCGGCCCGACGGACCAGAACGCCCACCCGCACCTGTCCGACGGCGGCAAGCTGGCACTGATCCACAACGGCATCATCGAGAACTTTGCCGAACTCAAGCAGGAACTCCTGCGCAAGGGCGTCATCTTCCAGTCCGAGACCGACACCGAGGTGGCCGCCGCGCTGCTGGGCGACATCTACCGGAACCAGATCGGCGGTGACGCTGCCAAGGGCGGCCTCACCCGGGCCATGCAGCTTGCCTGCCAGCGGCTCGAAGGCGCCTTCACCCTCCTGGCCGTCCACGCCGACCAGCCGGACGTAGTGGTCGCAGCGCGCCGCAACTCTCCGCTCGTGGTGGGCCTGGGCGACGGCGAGAACTTCCTCGGCTCCGACGTCTCCGGCTTCATCGACTACACCCGGCGTGCCGTGGAACTCGGTCAGGACCAGATCGTCACGATCACCGCCGACTCCGTGGAGATCACGGACTTCTATGGCGCCCCCGCCGAAGGCAAGGAATACCACGTCAACTGGGACCCGGCCTCCGCGGAAAAGGGCGGCTTCCCGTCCTTCATGGAAAAGGAAATCCACGACCAGCCGGACGCCGTGCTGCAGACCCTGCTGGGCCGCTCCGACATCCACGGCCGGCTGACGCTCGACGAGCTCCGGGTTGACCCGGAACTGCTCAAGAACGTCAACAAGATCATCGTCCTGGCCTGCGGCACTTCCGCCTACGCCGGACAGGTGGCGAAGTACGCGATCGAGCACTGGTGCCGGATCCCCACCGAGGTCGAACTCTCGCACGAATTCCGTTACCGGGATCCGATCGTGGACGAGAACACCCTGATTGTCTCCATCTCCCAGTCGGGCGAGACCATGGACACCCTCATGGCCGTCCGCTACGCCAAGGAACAGGGCGCCAAGACGGTCTCCATCTGCAACACCAACGGATCCACCATCCCGCGGGAATCCGACGCCGTGCTCTACACACACGCCGGACCGGAGATCGCCGTGGCCTCGACTAAGGCGTTCCTCGCCCAGATCACCGCCGCCTACCTGCTGGGCCTTTATTTGGCACAGCTGCGCGGTAACAAGTTCCAGGGCGAGATCAAGGACATCCTGGCCGACCTCGGCAAGATTCCGGCCAAGATCCAGCACATCCTGGACAACGAGGCCCAGATCAAGGAACTCGGCCGGTCCATGGCCGACGCCAAGTCCGTGCTGTTCCTGGGCCGCCACGTCGGCTTCCCGGTAGCGATGGAAGGTGCCCTGAAGCTCAAGGAGCTCGCCTACATCCACGCCGAGGGCTTTGCCGCCGGCGAGCTCAAGCACGGCCCGATCGCACTGATCGAGGAAGGCCAGCCGGTCTTCGTGGTGGTCCCGTCCCCGCGCGGCCGCGACTCGCTGCACTCCAAGGTGGTCTCGAACATCCAGGAAGTCCGCGCCCGCGGTGCCCGGACCATCGTGATCGCGGAAGAAGGGGACGAGGCCGTCAAGGCGTATGCCGAGCACGTCTTCTACATCCCGGAGACCCCCACGCTCCTGGCGCCGCTTCTCGCAACGGTTCCGCTGCAGATCTTCGCCCTCGCACTCGCCTCAGCCAAGGGATACGACGTGGACCAGCCGCGCAACCTGGCCAAGAGCGTGACCGTAGAATAACGCCATGATCGTTGGCATTGGCGTAGACGTCGTAGACATTGAGCGGTTCGGGCGGCAGCTCGAGCGCACCCCCGGGCTGCGCGACAGGCTGTTCGTCCCGGCCGAGCGGGAACTGAACACGCGGTCCCTCGCCGCACGGTTCGCCGCCAAAGAAGCCGTGGCCAAAGTGCTCGGGGCACCGGCCGGCATGAACTGGCAGGACTGCTGGATCGGGCTGGACCAGAACGGCCCCACGGTCCAGGTCAAAGGCACGGTGCTGGCCGTGGCGGAGTCGAAGGGCGTCAAACGCTGGCACCTGTCGATGAGCCACGACGGCGGGATCGCCACCGCGACCGTGATCGCGGAAGGCTGAGCCGGCCGCCCGCCAGGACCAGCCTGCGCGCCAGGCATTCCCCAGCGACCGCACCGCGAACGGACTGAAACCATGATCAGCGCCTACACCGGAACACAGGTACGAGAAGCCGAGAAACCATTTCTCGACGACGCCCTGGGCCCCGGTGCGGGCGCTGTTCTCATGCAGCGGGCCGCCTACGGCCTCGCCAACGCCGTCATCAGCGCATTGCGCGGCCGCGGTCAGCGGCTGTACGGCTCCAGCGTGGCCGTGCTGGCGGGCAAGGGCAACAACGGCGGCGACGGGCTCTTCGCCGCCGCGCTGCTGGCCGGCCGCGGCATGCGGACGACGGCGGTGCTCACCGCCGGCGACGCCCACGACGCGGGGCTGGCGGCCTTCCGGAAGGCCGGCGGATACGCCGTGACCCTCACCGGGGATAACGCGGCCGAACTCGCCGCGATGGCCGGCGGCGCAGACGTCGTGATCGACGCAATCCTGGGAACCGGCGCCCAGGGCGGACTGCGCGGCCCGGCCGCCGCGCTGATCGAGGCCCTGAGCCGCTCCCGGCCGGACCTCGTGGTGGCCTGCGACATCCCCAGCGGCGTCGACGCGGACTCCGGAGAGGCGCACGCGCCGGTCCTCGCCGCCGATCTGACGGTCACATTCGGTGCCGCCAAGGCCGGTCTGCTCGCGGACCCCGGTGCCGACTCAGCAGGCCGCGTGCGGGTCATACCGATTGGAATCGAATTAGCGCTGCCATGGCCGGCCCTGCGACGGCTTGAGGCCCGAGACCTTTCGGCTCTCCTCCCGCGCCCGGAGCGGCGGGCCCACAAGTACTCCAGGGGAGTGCTTGGGGTGGTCGCAGGCTCCAGCGCCTACCCCGGCGCCGCCGTGCTCGCCTGCAAGGGCGCCCTGGCTGCCGGCGTCGGAATGGTGCGCTACCTTGGGCCGCCGGACGTCGCCGACCTCGTCCGGCAATCCTGCCCCGAGGTCGTTTGCAGCGCAGGCGCCGTGGCCGACACGCACGTTCAGGCCTGGCTCGTTGGCTCCGGACTGGATGACTCCGATGAACAGCAGTTGCAGCGCGCCCGCGACGCCGCAGACTCGGGCCTGCCGACGATCGCCGACGCCGGCGCGTTGCCCGCCCTGCCTGAAGTGCTGGCCCCGCAAGTGATCCTCACACCCCACGCCGGCGAACTGTCCGCATTGCTTGAGCGCCTCGGGGTTTCATTGGACCGTTCCGCGGTAGAAGCATCCACGCTCAGCGCGGTGCGGCGCGCTGCGGGGCTGACCGAAGCGACGGTGCTGCTCAAAGGCGCCACGACCCTTGTTGCCTCCCCCTTTCAGGACTTCTTCAGCCAAGCGGAAGCCACCCCGTGGCTGGCCACGGCCGGCAGCGGGGACGTCCTGGCGGGAATTATCGGCGGGCTGCTTGCCCAGGTGGGTGCCGACGTCGGGCGCTTCGGTGACCAAGGCATCGATCCTGACGCCAGATGGGCCGCGATCGCGGCGATGGCGGCCAGCATCCACGGCCGCGCCGGCGTGCGGGCCTCCGGCGGGGGACCGGTAACGGCCAGCGGCATTGCCGATGCGGCGCGGGAGGTGATGCGGGAGCTGTAACAATCGGGCGCGTTCAGTGCGCCCGGACAAATACTAATCTTACTTACAAGTAGTCTGTCTAGAGAATATTCGTCACGCACGAGGAGTACACATGGAAGTCTGGCCCGGAACGGCTTACCCGCTGGGAGCCACTTTTGACGGCACTGGCACCAACTTCGCCCTTTTCAGCGAGCGCGCCGAGCGCGTGGAACTGTGCCTCCTGACTGACGACCTGAGCGAAACCCGGATCGAACTGACCGAAGTGGACGGCTACGTGTGGCACTGCTACCTGCCGCAAGTCCAGCCCGGACAGAAGTACGGCTACCGGGTGTACGGAGAATACGATCCTGACAAAGGCAACCGGTTCAACCCCAGCAAGCTGCTGATGGACCCGTACGCCAAGGCCATCCAGGGCCAGATCGACTGGGACCCGGCACTGTTTTCCTATAACTTCGGTGACCCCATGTCCCGCAATGACACCGATTCGGCTCCGCACACCATGCACGGTGTCGTCATCAACCCGTTCTTTGACTGGGACGGCGACCGCCAGCTGCGCATCCCGTACCACGAATCGGTCATCTACGAAGCCCACGTCAAGGGCCTGACCGAGCTGCACCCGGAGGTCCCGGAGGAGCAGCGCGGCACCTATGCCGGCGTGTCCCATCCCGCCGTGATCGAGCACCTCAAGAAGCTCGGGATCACCGCGGTCGAGCTCATGCCCGTGCACCAGTTCGTCAATGACGGCACCCTCGTGGAGAAGGGCCTCACCAACTACTGGGGCTACAACACCATTGGTTTCTTCGCCCCGCAGAACACCTACAGCTCCTCCGGCGACGTCGGACATCAGGTCCAGGAGTTCAAGGCGATGGTCCGGGACCTGCACAAGGCCGGCATCGAAGTGATCCTGGACGTGGTCTACAACCACACGGCAGAAGGCAACCACCTCGGCCCCACGCTGTCCTTCAAGGGCATCGACAACGCCGCCTACTACCGGCTGGTGGACGGCGACCTGAAGCACTACATGGACTACACCGGCACCGGAAACTCGCTCAACGTCCGGCACCCGCACTCCCTGCAGCTGCTCATGGACTCCCTGCGCTACTGGGTCACGGAAATGCACGTGGACGGGTTCCGCTTCGACCTCGCGTCCACCCTGGCCCGCGAGTTCTACGACGTCGACAAGCTCTCCACCTTCTTCGAACTGATCCAGCAGGATCCGATCGTTTCCCAGGTCAAACTGATCGCCGAACCGTGGGACGTGGGGCCCGGTGGCTACCAGGTGGGCAACTTCCCGCCGCAGTGGACCGAATGGAACGGCAAATACCGCGACACCGTCCGTGACTTCTGGCGCGGCGAACCGGCCACGCTCGGTGAGTTCGCCTCGCGGCTGACCGGTTCGGCCGACCTCTACGAGAGCTCTGCCCGGCGCCCGGTGGCTTCCATCAACTTCGTTACCGCCCACGACGGGTTCACAATGCGCGACCTCGTGTCCTACAACGAGAAGCGCAACGACGCCAACGGTGAAGGCAACAACGACGGCGAATCGCACAACCGCTCCTGGAACTGCGGCGCGGAAGGCGAGACCGAGGACGACGCCGTACTGACCTTGCGCGCCCGCCAGCAGCGGAACTTCATTGCGACCCTCCTGCTGTCCCAGGGCGTTCCGATGATCCTGCACGGCGACGAGCTGGGCCGCACCCAGCAGGGCAACAACAACACCTACTGCCAGGACTCGGAACTGAGCTGGGTGCACTGGGATGACATGGACCAGCCGCTGGTGGAGTTCACCGCCGTGGTCAACAAGATCCGCCGCGACCACCCGATCTTCCGGCGCAGCCGCTTCTTCGACGGCCGCCCCGTCCGCCGCGGCGAGGGCGAGAAGCTCCCGGATATCGTCTGGCTCAACACCGACGGCAAGGAAATGCTGCCGGAGGACTGGGACAGCGGCTTCGGCCGGACCATCGGCGTGTTCTACAACGGCCACGGCATCCAGGAACAGGACTCCCGCGGACGCCGGATCACTGACGACAGTTTCCTGCTGGCGTTCAACGCCCATGACGACCACGTCGACTTCCTGCTCCCGGCCGAGGAGTACTCGCCGTTCTGGGACGTCGTGGTGGACACCGCCGACCAGGCAGACACGGACCAGCCGCTCAAGGCCGGGTCCGCCCTGAAGCTGGCGGCGAAGTCCCTCGTGGTCCTGCGCGCCTACTCGGGCCCGGAGGTTGAGGTGGATTACTCCGCCGCGGCATCCCTGGCCGCCCGGGCCGAGGCCCCCGCGGAAGCGGCTCCGGCTGCACCCGCTGCAGCCCAGGTCCCGGCTGCGGAGGTTCCGGCGGCGCCTGCTGCTCCCGAGGCTCCGGCCGAGGAGGTCGCGGTCGCGCCCGAGCCTGAGGCCTCGCAGGCCGATCCGACGCCTGAGCCGGACCCGGCGCCCGAGCAGGATCCCGCTCCGGCCGATCCCGCTCCGGCCGATCCCGCACCGGCGAAGGCGGCTCCGGCCAAACGCGGCTCGTCCAAGGCGGCCGCAAACCCCAAGGCGGCCCCGGCCAAGAAGCCGCGGTCCAGGAAGGGCCCTGCCTCATGAGGACGCCCGTCTCGACGTACCGGCTCCAGATCCGTCCCGGCTTTACCCTGCAGGACGCCGCACAGACCGTGCCGTACCTGAAGTCCCTGGGCGTGGACTGGATCTATCTTTCGCCGATCCTGACGGCGGAAAAAGGTTCGGACCACGGCTACGACGTCACGGATCCTTCGGCCATCGATCCGGACCGGGGCGGCGCGGCCGGCCTGCTGGCGGCCTCCGCCGCGGCCCGGGAAGCCGGCATGGGCGTGCTCGTGGACATCGTGCCCAACCATGTCGGCGTCGCGACCCCGGCCCAGAACCCATGGTGGTGGTCCCTCCTGAAGGAAGGGCAGCAGTCCCGCTACGCCCAGGCGTTCGACGTCGACTGGGACTTTGGCGGCGGCCGGGTCCGGATCCCCGTGCTCGGGGAGGACTCGGACGTGGACGCGCTGGAGATCCGTGACGGTGAACTGCGCTACTACGACCACCGCTTCCCGCTCGCCGAGGGCAGCTACACGGAGGGGGATGATCCCCGCGAGGTCCACGACCGGCAGCACTACGAGCTGATCGGCTGGCGCCGGGCGGACAAGGACTTGAACTACCGCAGGTTCTTTGCCGTCAACAGCCTGGCCGGGATCCGGGTGGAGCTCCCCGAGGTCTTCGATGAAGCCCACGCTGAAGTTGTGCGCTGGGTCCGGGAGGGACTCGTTGACGGGCTGCGGATCGACCACCCGGACGGCCTCGCCGACCCGGAAGGCTACCTGCACCGGCTGCGCAAGGCCACAGACGGCAGCTACCTCCTGATCGAGAAGATCCTGGAACCGGGCGAGGTGCTGCCGGCCGGCTTCGAGTGCGAGGGCACCACCGGTTACGACGCCCTCGCGGACGTGGACCGGGTGTTCGTCGACCCCGCCGGCCAGGGGGTGCTCGACGCGCTCGACGCCGAACTGCGCGGCGGGCAGGCTGCCGACTACGACGACATGATCCGCGGCACCAAGCGCAGGATCACCGACGGGATCCTGCACTCGGAAATGCTCCGGCTGGCGCGGCTGGTTCCGGCTGCTGCAGGGCTGGCCCAGGATGCCGCGGCGGATGCTCTCTCCGAGATCATCGCGGCGTTCCCTGTCTACCGCAGCTACCTGCCCGAAGGGGCCGACGTGCTCCGGGAGGCCTGCGAGCTGGCTGTCCGGCGCCGCCCGGACCTCGGGGAAGCCGTCGGAATCCTCCTTCCGCTGCTGCTGGAGGCCGGCCCTGAACCCGATGCCGAGCTCGGCCTCCGCTTCCAGCAGACCTCCGGCATGGTCATGGCCAAGGGCGTGGAAGACACCGCGTTCTTCCGCTACACCCGGCTGGGCACCCTGACCGAAGTGGGCGCCGACCCCACGGAATTCGCCGTTGCCCCGGAGGAGTTCCACACCCGGATGGCCCGCCGCCAGGCCGAGCTCCCGCTGTCCATGACGACGCTCAGCACCCACGACACCAAGCGCAGCGAGGATACCCGCGCCCGGATCTCGGTCCTGGCGGAACTGGCGCCAGAGTGGCAGGCCTCCCTGAAGCGGCTGCAGAAGCTGGCGCCCCTGCCGGACGGGCCCCTGGCCAACCTGCTGTGGCAGGCCGTCGCAGGCGTATGGCCCGCGGACCGCGACCGTTTGCAGTCCTACGCGCAAAAAGCCGCCCGCGAAGCCGGGAACTCGACCAACTGGATCGATCCGGACGAGGCGTTCGAAGCGAAGCTGGCCGCCGCCGTCGACGCCGCGTTCGACACCCCGGAGGTGACGGCTGAGCTGGAGTCCCTGGTGGCGCTGCTGGCGCCGTACGGTGCCGTCAACTCGCTGGGCGCCAAACTCGTCCAGCTCACCATGCCCGGGGTGCCGGACGTGTACCAGGGCACCGAGTTTTGGGACCGGTCGCTGACGGATCCGGACAACCGGCGGCCGTTCGACTTCGGTGAGCGCCGGCGTGCCCTCGCCGCCCTCGACGCCGGTGACCGGCCGGCGTCGTTCCTGGACGACGCGGCGAAACTCCTCGTCACCTCCCGGGCCCTGCGCCTGCGGCGGGACCGGCCGGAGCTGTTCACCGGGTACGTGCCGGTTACCGCCACCGGCGCCGCAGCAGCGCACCTGCTCGCCTTTGACCGCGGAACCGCCTCAACCCCGGGTGCCCTCACGCTTGCCACCCGGCTGCCCCGCGGACTTGAGCAGCGCGGCGGATGGCAGGACACGTCCGTCCGGTTCGCCGCCGCCATGACCGACGAACTGACCGGCAGGACCTTCGGCCCCGGCCCCGTAGCGGTGGGGGAGATCCTGCGGGACTACCCTGTAGCTCTGCTGGTGCCGGCGGCCTGACGTATTCCTGCGACGGTATTCCTGAAAACGATCTTCCCGAAAAGCTGATTCCCCGGACAGCGGAACGGAGCATGACGATGACCTTGCCTGCACACGGAAGCGCGCGCTTCGACCTCTGGGCGCCGGAAGCGGGCACGGTGACGCTGCTTGCCGATGGTCGGGAGTACCCCATGACCCGGCGGCCCGGCGGCGGCACTGACAGCGGCGGCGGCACTGCCGGTGACGGGTGGTGGACCGTCCCCGGGGCGCCCGCCTCCGGGGACGTGGACTACGGGTACCTGCTGGACGGGGACTCCATTCCGCTGCCGGACCCGCGCTCCCGCCGCCAGCCGGAGGGCGTGCACGCACTCTCGCGCACGTTCGACGCCGGCCATCACCAATGGGCGGACGGCCAGTGGGCGGGACGGGAGCTCAAAGGCGCCGTCATTTACGAACTCCACGTGGGCACCTTCACCCCGGAAGGAACGCTGGACGCCGCGGCAGGAAGGCTGCAGTACCTGGCGGAGCTGGGCATCGACTTCGTGGAACTCCTGCCGGTCAACGGGTTCAACGGCACCCACAACTGGGGCTATGACGGCGTTCAGTGGTACGCCGTGCACGAAGGCTATGGCGGACCCGCGGCGTACCAGCGCTTCGTGGACGCCGCGCACGTCGCCGGCCTTGGCGTTATCCAGGACGTGGTCTACAACCACCTCGGACCCAGCGGAAACTACCTCCCGCGGTTCGGGCCCTACCTGAAGTCGGGGGAGGGCAACACGTGGGGCGACTCCGTCAACCTGGACGGCGCGGAGTCCGACGAGGTGCGCCGCTACATCCTGGACAACGCCGCCATGTGGCTGCGCGACTACCATGTGGACGGCCTGCGGCTGGACGCCGTGCACGCCTTCAAGGACGAGCGCGCCGTGCACCTCCTGGAGGACTTCGGCGCCCTCGCGGACGCCGTCTCGGCGGAGACGGGCCGCCCGGCCACCATGATCGCGGAATCGGACCTGAACAACCCGCGCCTGCTCTACCCGCGGGACGTCAACGGCTACGGGCTGGCCGGGCAGTGGAGCGACGACTTCCACCACGCCGTCCACGTCAACGTCAGCGGCGAAACCACGGGCTACTACGCGGACTTCGACTCGCTGGGAGCGCTCGCCAAGGTTTTGGAACGCGGGTTCTTCCACGACGGCAGTTTCTCCAGCTTCCGCGGCCGGCACCACGGACGGCCCATCAACCCGGCCCTGGTCCACCCCGCTGCGCTGGTGGTGTGCAGCCAGAACCACGACCAGATCGGGAACCGGGCCACCGGGGACCGGCTGTCCCAGACCCTGGGCTACGGGCAGCTCGCGCTCGCCGCCGTCGCCACCTTGACGTCGCCGTTCACGCCCATGCTCTTCATGGGCGAGGAATACGGGGCCAGCACCCCGTGGCAGTTCTTCACCTCCCACCCGGAACCGGAACTGGGCAAGGCGACGGCCGAAGGCCGGATCAGGGAGTTCGAGCGCATGGGGTGGGACCCCTCCGTCGTGCCCGATCCGCAGGATCCGCAAACCTTCACCCGGTCCAAGCTCAACTGGGCCGAGGCCTCCGAGGGGGACCATGCCCGGCTCCTGGAGCTGTACCGGGCGCTGATCGCGCTGCGCCGCACGACGCCGGACCTGACGGAGCCCGGATTCCAGGACACCGTCACCGTAGTCAGCGAGGAAGAGGGCTGGCTGCTGTTCCGGCGCGGCGGCACCGAGGTGGCGATGAACTTCTCCGGCGAGGCGCGGCGCGTCCCGGTCAGCGCGGGCGCCATCGCCCTGGCGACCGACGACGGCGTGCGGCTGGATCCGGGTGCCGGCCCGACTTCGGGCGGGGAGCCGGCC
Source organism: Arthrobacter humicola (assembly GCF_039531445.1). Taxonomy (NCBI): domain Bacteria; kingdom Bacillati; phylum Actinomycetota; class Actinomycetes; order Micrococcales; family Micrococcaceae; genus Arthrobacter; species Arthrobacter humicola. The sequence goes on from NZ_BAAAQB010000044.1 coordinate 91,909, forward strand.
GCCGGACGCCTCCACCTCCCCGGCCACAGCGCCGCGATCCTTACAAACTAGGGCAGGATATGACGTATGACTTATTTGGCAGCTGATACCCGCTATGACTCCATGCCTTACCGCCGCGTGGGGCGCAGCGGCCTGAAACTCCCGGCCATCTCCCTGGGCTTGTGGCACAACTTCGGCGATGACAAGCCGTTCGAGATCCAGCGCGCCATCCTGCGCCGCGCCTTCGACCTCGGCGTCACCCACTTCGACCTCGCCAACAACTATGGGCCGCCCTATGGCAGCGCCGAGACCAACTTCGGCCGGCACTTCAAGGACGATTTCGCCCCGTACCGGGACGAGCTGATCATCTCGAGCAAGGCCGGCTACGACATGTGGCCCGGTCCCTACGGTAACTTCGGCTCCCGCAAGTACCTGTTGGCCAGCCTGGATCAGTCGCTGGGCCGGATGGGCCTGGACTACGTGGACATTTTCTACAGCCACCGCCCGGACCCGGAGACGCCGATGGAGGAGACCATGGGCGCCCTGGACCAGGCCGTGCGTTCCGGCAGGGCGCTCTACGCCGGCATTTCCTCCTACACCCCGGAACAGACCCTTGAGGCGGCGCGGATCCTGAAGGAGCTGGGCACGCCGCTGCTGATCCACCAGCCCAGCTACTCGATGCTGAACCGCTGGACCGAGAACGGCAGCCCCAACCTCTTCGAGGCGCTGGAGCAGGTGGGCGCGGGTTCCATCGCGTTCTCGCCGCTGGCCCAGGGCATGCTCACCGACCGTTACCTCACGGGCATCCCGGCCGACTCCCGTGCTGCCCAGGACAAGTCCCTGGACGAATCCATGATCACCACGGACAAGCTGGACCGCGTGCGCGGCCTCAACAGGATCGCCGAGGGCCGCGGCCAGACACTCGCGCAGATGGCCATCGCCTGGATCCTGCGGGAGCAGGGCAAGGGCTCGCCCGTCACGTCCGCACTCGTCGGCGCGTCCAGCGTCCGGCAGCTCGAGGACACCCTGGCCGCGATCAACAACCTGGAGTTCGCGGCCGATGAGCTGGACGCGATCGATGAGTTCGCCGTCGAATCCGACATCAACCTGTGGGCCCAGAAGTAGCCCGGCCCGTCATGTAATCATGCGGACCAGTCCGCTCCGCCGGGGCCGCGGGAACAACCGCGGTCCCGGCGGTGTTGATTAGACTACTAAGGGCGCCTTACGGCGCCGTGTCCGCCTGCCGCCCGCACAACTGATGCAGTACAACAGAGTGCGGCCGCGCCGGTCACCCTTTCCTCAAAGGAGTTCCGTGTCTTCACATCCGATTCGTGTTGCAATCGTCGGCGTAGGTAACTGCGCCACTTCGCTGGTTCAGGGCGTCCAGTACTACAAGGACGCCGACCCCAAGGCCACAGTTCCCGGCCTCATGCACGTGCAGTTCGGCCAGTACCACGTGGGCGACGTGGAGTTCGTCGCCGCATTCGACGTCGACGGCAAGAAGGTCGGCCAGGACCTGTCCGCCGCCATCCTGGCCAGCGAAAACAACACCATCAAGATCGCCGACGTCCCGCCGACCGGTGTCACCGTCCAGCGCGGCCCGACCCTGGACGGCCTCGGCAAGTACTACCTCGAGACCATCGAGCAGTCCCCGGAGGAGCCGGTCGACGTCGTCCAGGCCCTCAAGGACGCCAAAGTTGACGTCATGGTCTGCTACCTCCCGGTCGGCTCCCAGCAGGCCGCCGAGTTCTACGCCCAGTGCGCCATCGACGCCGGCGTGGCGTTCGTCAACGCCCTGCCCGTATTCATTGCCGGCACCAAGGAGTGGGCGGACAAGTTCACTGCCGCCGGCGTGCCGATCGTGGGCGATGACATCAAGAGCCAGATCGGCGCCACCATCACGCACCGCGTCATGGCCAAACTGTTCGAGGACCGCGGCGTCACGCTGGACCGCACGTACCAGCTGAACGTCGGCGGCAACATGGACTTCAAGAACATGCTGGAGCGCGACCGCCTCGAGTCCAAGAAGATCTCCAAGACCCAGGCCGTCACCTCCAACGTCGAGGCTGAGCTCGCAGCCAAGGACGTCCACATCGGCCCGTCGGACTACGTCCAGTGGCTCGATGACCGCAAGTGGGCTTTCGTCCGACTCGAGGGCCGCAACTTCGGTGACGCCCCGGTGTCCCTGGAATACAAGCTCGAAGTCTGGGACTCGCCCAACTCCGCCGGCGTGATCATCGACGCCATCCGCGCCGCCAAGATCGGCCTGGACCGCGGCATCGGCGGCCCGCTGGTCTCGGCGTCGAGCTACTTCATGAAGTCCCCGCCGGAGCAGTTCAACGATGACCTCGCCCGTGAAAAGGTCGAGGCCTTCATCCGCGGCGACCTGGATCGCTAACCCCTCCCGCACCTCCCCGTCCCCCGTTGCCCTATCACTTATGGCCCTTAAAACCCCGGTTTAGCCGCCATAAGTGATAGGGCAACAGGCGTTTAAGGGGCGGGTTAGAAGAGGCCGACGGGGTTGCCGGCGTCGTCGACGTCCATCCGCATCGCTGCCGGGACCTTGGGCAGGCCCGGCATGGTCATCACCGCGCCGGTGAGGGCCACGATGAAGCCGGCACCGGTCTTGGGGATGAGGTCCCGGACGTGGACGGTGAAGCCTTTGGGGGCGCCGAGCCGGGTGGCGTCGTCGGTGAAGGAGTACTGCGTCTTCGCCATGCACACGGGCATCCCGGACCAGCCGTTCTTCTCGATCTCGGCCAGCCGTTTGAGCGCCGGCACCGAGAAGTCAACGCCGTCGGCCCCGTAAACCTCCTGCACGATGGTCCGGATCTTGTCCTCGACGGACATGTCCAGCGGGTACAGGTGCCGGAAGGCGTGCGGGGCGTCCAGCGCGACCGCCACCTTCGCCGCGAGCTCGTCCCCGCCGTCGCCGCCTCCGCCACGGCCCCAGACATCGGCCACCGCGGCCTGGACGCCCTCCGCGGCGCACCACTCGAGCAGCCAGTCCAGCTCCTCGGCGGTGTCCGTGGCGAATTTGTTGACCGCCACGACCGGCACGATGCCGAACTTCTCCACGTTGCGGATGTGGCGCTGGAGATTGGCGACGCCGGCGGCCAGCGCCTCCACGTTGGGCTCCTTGAGCCGGTCCTTCGCCACGCCGCCGTGCATCTTGAGCGCCCGGACGGTCGCCACGAGGACGACGGCGGACGGGGCGACGTCCGCTATCCGCGCCTTGATGTCCATGTACTTCTCGGCACCGAGGTCCGCGCCGAAACCGGCCTCGGTGACCACGATGTCCGCCAGGCTGCGCGCCGTCTGGGTGGCGATGAGGGAGTTGCAGCCGTGGGCGATGTTGGCGAAGGGTCCGCCGTGCACGAGTGCCGGTGTGCCGGCGATGGTCTGCACGAGGTTGGGCTTGATCGCGTCCTTGAGCAGCATGGTCAGGGCTCCCTGGACACCGAGATGGGCCACGGTGACGGGCTGGCGGTCGTAGGTGTACCCGAAGGTGATCCGGCCCAGCCGCTCGCGCAGATCGTTGAGGTCCGTGGCCAGGCAGAACACCGCCATGATCTCCGAGGCCACGGTGATGTCAAAGCCGTCCTGCCGCGGGATGCCCTGGGCCGGCCCGCCGAGGCCGATCACCACTTCGCGCAGGGAGCGGTCGTTCATGTCCAGGACCCGCTTGAACGTCATCCGCCGCGGGTCGATGTTCAGTTCGTTGCCTTGGAAAATGTGGTTGTCCACGAGGGCCATGAGCGCGTTGTTGGCCGAGGTGATGGCGTGGAAGTCACCCGTGAAATGCAGGTTGATCTGGTCCATCGGCAGCACCTGGGAGTAGCCGCCGCCCGTGGCGCCGCCTTTCATGCCAAGGATGGGCCCGAGCGACGGTTCGCGCAGCGCGATCATCACTTGGTGCCCGGCCCGGGCCAGGGAATCGGCGAGCCCGACGGTGGTGGTGGATTTGCCCTCGCCGGCCGGGGTGGGGGACATCGCCGAGACGAGCACGACTTTTCCAGGGGCAGCGCCCGCTGCGACGTTTAGCTTCGAAGGGTCGATCTTGGCCTTATAGGGTCCATAGAGCTCCAGGGCCTCGGGGTTGATTCCGGCAGCCGCCGCGATCTCCCCGATGGGCTTCATGACGGCCCGCTGGGCAATTTCCAGATCGCTGGGTACGTTGTTCCCGGCAGTGGTGGTCTCAGACATCGTTGTCCTTCGGCTCGTGGCGTCGGCGGGTGTCCCGGCCCGGTGTTGCCGGCCCGGGTTCGGCGGAGGGGTCCGGTTCAGGGTGTGTGGCCCACCGGGATGGTCAGGGTACCAAAATACTGGCTCACTGCGGTGTGGTAGCTCTCCAGCGTAATTGCGGCGGTGCGCTGCCAGCCGAAATCCTGCGCATGGATCGCGGCGGCGCGCCCCATGTCGGTGCGCGTCTGGGGGTCGTCATAGAGAGCTTCAAGGGCATCCGCCCAGTCGCTGGCTTTGTGGCCCTCGACCAGCATCCCAGTGCGCCCGTCCTGCACGGCGCGGGACAGGCCGCCCACTTTCGTGGCAAGCACCGGTGTCCCGCAGGCCTGCGCCTCCAGCGCCACCAGGCCGAAGGATTCGCTGTAGGAAGGCATCACCACGACGTCGGCAGACCGGTACCAGCCGGCCAGCTCCGGTGCGTTGACCGGCGGGTGGTGGGTGGCGACGTCGTCCATTCCGGCGGCGCTGATCAGCGCCTTGAGATTGAAGTCCTTCGCGCCGCTGACGGCCCCCAGGATGGTCAGCTGCAGGTCGATGTCGGGGCGCCGGGACCGCAGGAGGGCGGCCGCCTTGATCAGGACCTGCGGCCCTTTGAGCCGCTGGATTCGTCCCGCGAACAGGAGATGGAACTTGCCCGGGGCCACGCCATGCCCGGCCCTGTCGCGGTTCCGGAACGCCGGCGTGAAGACGGCCAGGTCTACGCCCGGCGGCGCGACGTCGATGCGGTCGATGTCCGCGTTGTAGTGCGAGACCAGCTCCGCGGCTTCGGTGCCGGTATTGGCGATCAGCCGGGCGGCGCCGTCGACAATCTGCTGCTCGCCGTCCTCGCGCCGTCGCGGTTCGGGCTGTTCGCCGGACTCGAGGAGCTGGTTCTTGACCTTGGCCATGGTGTGCATGGTGTGGACGAGGGGGAGCCGCCACAATTCCGCGAGCTCGAGACCGGCCACACCGGAGACCCAGTAGTGGGAATGGACGACGTCGTACCGGCCGTGCGGCTGCAGGTGCCGGATGCGGTCGATCTCGGCGACCATGCTGTGCAGCAGTTCCGGGAGTTCCTCTTTGGGCAGCTTCCGCGGCGGCCCGGCCAGGACGTTGTGGACGCAGACGCCGGGGGAGGGATGTTCGACGGCGGGTTGCCCGGCTGCGGTGGACCGCGTGAAGATCTCCACTTCCACGCCGGTCTCGGCAAGGGCCGCGGCCAGCGCCCGGACGTACACGTTCATGCCACCGGCATCACCCGAGCCGGGCTGCTCCATGGGCGAGGTGTGCAGGGAAAGGAAAGCGACGCGGCGGATCAGCGACACGGTTCCCCTTTCCTCTGCAGATTTCTCTCTGCCAAATGCATGTCGATAAAACATTACTCCTGAAGTGGCGGCGGGTTCACAGCTCGTTTTGCGGCCCGGTTTCACAGTTCCTTTCGCGGGCCCGGTCAGAGGACGGTTCCGGGTTCCGTTCACCGTCCGGTTCACTGCCCCGTCCTCGAGTCACGGCCTCCTGCTAACGTGGCGGCTGTGAGCGCAACCACAGAACACGATGCTGCAGGCAGCTGGACAATCCGGCAGGCCCGACCGGAGGACTGGCCGGGCATCTGGGCGATCCTGGAGCCCGTCATCCGGGCGGGGGAGACCTTCACCTGGGACCGGGACACCACCGAGGACGAAGCCCGCGGGCGCTGGTTCAAGCAGGCGCCGGGGCAGACGTTCGTCGCGGTCGCCTCCGACACCAGCGCCGTCCTGGGCACCGGCGAACTGCACCCCAACCAGGGCGGCGGCGGCAGCCATGTGGCCAACGCGGGCTACATGGTCCATCCCGGCTCTGCCGGCCGCGGACTGGCCCGGGCCCTCTGCGCCTACTCGCTCGGCGCCGCACGCGACGCCGGCTTCCGGGCCATGCAGTTCAACGCGGTCGTGGAAAGCAATGTCCGGGCCGTCGCCGCCTGGAAGTCCATGGGCTTCGAGGTGCTCGCCACCATTCCCGAGGCCTTCAACCACCCGAAACTGGGCTATGTGGGACTCCACGTGATGTATCGGAAGCTCTAGCCGGGCTGGCCGTAGAAACCGGGCTGACCGGCCTTGCCGGGCTGCCGGGCTGCCAGCGGGTCTTCACTTACGGTGCGGTCGTCACGGCCCGCGGTGCCACAGGCGGCCCAGCTCCGGGAATGCGGCCTCGTACCCGGAGAGCAGTTTGCCGGCGAGGACCTCCGAATCCACGAGCGGATGGAGGGCGAACGCGGCGAGGGCTGACTCCCGGCGGCCGGTCGTCGCCGCCTCCACCACGAGCCGTTCGACGTCCTTGACCCGCCGCATCAACGCCAGCTGCTCCGGTCCCGGAAGATCCTGCGGAACCGGTACAGCGCCGTCGGGGGTCACCGTGCAGGGAACCTCGACGACGGCGTCCGCCGGCAGCCCCGACACGGCCGGCACTGCGGACCCGGCCGCGCGGCCGGCGGCGGGGCTGTCCGGGGCCGGCCCAGCGACAGTGTTGACTGCGGTGTCGGCCTGGAGGGTGTTGACCGTGTTGAGGATCAGCTGGGCCTCGCCGCCCCCGGACAAGGCGCGCATGGCCGCCAGGGCCACCCGCTCGTAGCCGCCGCCGGCGAGGTCGGTCTCGTCACGGCGTTCGCCCCCGGTGCGGGCTTCCGCGAGATAGCCCTCTTCGCGTGACCGGCGGGCGGCCTCCCAGAGCGCAAAGGCCCCGGGCCCGGCGGCTGCGAGACGGGGATAGAGCTCGGCCTGCTGCCGGGCGATTGATTCCCCCCGGGTCAGGGCCGCGCCGCGCATGCCGGCCACTGCGCGTTCGGTGTCGTAGTAGTAGAAGAGGTACTCATTCGGCAGGCAGCCAAGGCCCCCAAGAAGCCCGGGCGCGAACAGCCGACCCTCTTCGAACTCCGCCAGCGCGGCCGGGTTCGCCAGGAGTTCCGGGAGCACATCGCGGCCCCCCGACTCCAGCCGGCACAGCCAGCCGAGGTGGTTCAGGCCGTAGTAGCCCACGCCGTCGAGTCTGCCCTCGGACAGCATGACTCCGGCAGCCCGGGCCGCGCGGTGCACTAGGCCGCCGGCGGAATCGCAAATCCCGATCACCCTGGGCCCGAGTACCGGGACCAGGGCCTCGGTGACCATGCCGGCGGGATTGGTGAAGTTCAGCAGCCAGGCTTCGGGGCAGCGGTTCCGCATTTCCTCCGCGAGTTTCAGCATGGGCGGAATGGACCGCAGGGCATAGGAAATGCCGCCCGCACCGGTGGTTTCCTGGCCCAGAATGCCCAGGTCCAGGGCGATCCGCTCGTCGGCCGTCCGCCCTGCCGTGCCGCCGGGCCGGATCGCGGCGAAGACCATGTCGGCGCCGTCGAGGGCTTCGGCGAGCGACGATGCGGTACGGACCTGCGGCCCGGAACCGGGCGGACCCTGCTGTGCAAGGGAGGCCAGGACCGCTTCGATGGCGGCCAGCCGGCCGGCATCGACGTCGTAGAGCACCAGCTCCCGCACCAGCCCCGCGAAGGGGCCGGCAGAGAGCGCCCGGTAGACCAGGGGGACGCGGAACCCGCCCCCGCCGGCGATCGTGAGCCGCATGCGGACAGTCTATTCTCCGCGCTCTTCTTCGCACGTCTCGGCGCGGCCGGTGTGGGCCAGTGCCGGCGGGTGTGGCGCGGGCCGGGGGCGCCACTGAGGTGCTGGACATGGCGCCGTCGGGCCGCTGCTGGCGGTCCGGTCATGGCGCCGTCGGGCCGCTGCAGGCGGCTGTTTCGCTCGGCTGCGGTACGGCGTAGTGTGCCGTATATGGACGCGAACCCGACGCGGCGCTTTGACCCGCTGTCTGCCGTCCGCAGCTCGGCCGCGGACGGGTTCGACTTGCTCCTGACCGGCACCGTATTCCAGGACATCATCTTCACCGGGCTGCCGCACGCACCCCAGCCGGGAACGGAAATCTGGAGCGACGGGATGGGCAGTTGCCCCGGCGGTGTCGCGAATCAGGCGATCGCCGCGGCCCGGCTGGGGCTGCGGACCGGGCTGGCCGCCGCGTTCGGCGACGACGGCTACGGCGACTACAACTGGAAGATCCTGGCCGGGCAGGAACATGTGGACCTGTCCCTGTCCCGGCGGGTGCCGGGCTGGCATTCGCCCGTCACGGTATCCCTGAGCGTGGAGAAGGACAGGTCCATGGTGACGCACGGCCACCCGGCGCCCGTCTCCGCCACCGAGCTGATCGGCTGTCCGCCGCCGGCGCTCGCGGCCGTGGCGGAGCTGGGGGAGGAACTCGAGCCCTGGGCCGTCGATGCGCATAAGAACGGCGTCCGGCTGTTCGGCGACGTCGGCTGGGATCCGTCCGGTGTCTGGTCCTCCACCCGGCTGGACAACCTGCAGTACTTCCACGCTTTCATGCCGAACCAGCACGAGGCGATGGCTTTCACTGGCCACGACAACCCGTGGGCGGCCCTCTACGCGCTGGCCGACCGGGTGCCGGTCGCCGTCGTGACCCTTGGACCCCAGGGAGCCATGGCCGTGGACTCCGAGACGGGCGAAGAGGAGTGGGTGCCGTCGCTGCCGGTGTCCGCCTACGATCCCACAGGCGCGGGGGACTGTTTCGGGGCCGCCTTCATCGTCGGCTGCCTGGCCGGCTGGCCGCTCGGGGACCGGCTGCGGTTTGCGAATCTCTGCGCGGCTCTGGCCGTTCAGGAGGTTGGCGGCTCGCTGGCGGCACCCGGCTGGGGGGACATTGCCGACTGGTGGCAGCGGGCCAACGCCCGGAAGGAACGGCAGGCCAGTCAATGGCTGCGCCGCTACCGCTTCCTGGAAGAGATCGTGCGGGATGTTCCGCCCGAGGCGCAGCGGCGGGCGACGGCGACCATCGCGCACCTGTCCGACGCGTAGGTGCTGCGGGAGGTGCCGGTGCGGGCGGTTGCCGTCACTGGACATGTCCTCCTCCCGGATCGTGGCGTGGACAGATACCCGTTGTGCCCGGTCGTGGGTGCGAAGAATGAGCATGTCCCATGGGCGGTGTCCGGTAGGTTCTCGTTGGCCACCGGACATGTCGTTCTCTGAGGCCGAGGCATGGACATAGACCCGGTGTGCCCGGTCGTGGGTGCGACGAATGAGCATGTCCCACGGGCAGTGTCCGGTAGGTTCTCGTTGGCCACCGGACATGTCCTTCTCTGAGGCCGAGGCATGGACATGGACCCGGTGTGCCCGGTCCTGAGTACGAAGAATGAGCATGTCCCATGGGACCGGAGTACATGTCCAGCGGTGGGCGTGGCCCCGCGGATTATCCGGCCCGCGGCGGCGCCCCTAGAATCGTTAAGTGACTTACCAAGCAGCAACAGGCGATCTCCTGCCCGAATCGGCGGCAGTGCCGGCCCGCGCGGAGGAACGCTCCGCAGTAATCGACCTCGAGGCCATCCGGCACAACGTCCGCCACCTCGCGGCGGTGGCCTCACCGGCGAAGATCATGGCCGTGGTCAAAGCCGACGCCTACGGGCACGGCGCCGTCCAGGTGGCCCGGGCGGCCCTCGGTGCAGGAGCCAGCTGGCTGGGCACCGCCCACATCTCCGAAGCCCTGGCCCTCCGCGCCGCCGGCATCGAGGCGCCGCTGCTGGCTTGGCTGCACACACCGGACAGCAACTTCGCCGCCGCCGTGGCCGCCGGCATCGACATCGGCTGCTCGGGCTGGGAACTCGACCGGATCGTGGCCGCCGCCCGGGAGCAGGAACGGCCGGCCCGCATCCACCTGAAGGTCGACACCGGGCTCGGCCGCAACGGCGCGACCCTCGACGCCTGGGACAGCCTGGTGGGTGAAGCCATGGAGTACCAGGACCAGGGCCTGCTGCGGGTCGTGGGCATCTTCTCCCACCTCGCCGTCGCCGACGAACCCGAACGGCCCGAAACCGACGAACAACTTGCCGCGTTCCGCCAGATCCTCGCCGTCGCCCAGGACGCCGGCGTGGACCCGGAGGTCCGCCACCTGGCCAACACCCCTGCCACCCTGTCCCGTCCGGACACGCACTTTGACTTGGTCCGCGTGGGGCTGGGCCTGTACGGGCTGTCGCCCTTCGAAGGACAAAGCCCGGCCGAGCTCGGGCTGCGTCCGGCCATGACGGTCCGCACGGTGGTGTCGCACTGCAAGGACGTGCCCGCCGGGCAGGGCGTTTCCTACGGATTGAACTACCGCACGGACGGCGTCAGCACCCTCGGGCTCATCCCGCTGGGCTACGCGGACGGCGTCCCGCGCATCGCGACCGGAGGCCCGGTCCGCGTCGAAGGCGTCAACTACCCCGTGGTGGGTCGCATCGCGATGGACCAGATGGTGATCGACCTCGGACCCCGCAACGTCACAGCCGGAGGGCCGAGCATCCTTGGCGCCGAGGCGGTGCTGTTCGGCGACGGCGCCGACGGCGGACCCACGGCCGACGACTGGGCCCGGGCCGCCGGCACCAACAACTACGAGATCGTCACCCGGATCAGCCCGCGGGTGCCGCGCCGCTACATCAACGAAGAGCCCTCGACCGGCGAAGAGCGGCCGTGAGCGGGCCCGCATGGGAACGGAGCGTTGAGGTCCGGACGGCAGCGGAGACGCACGCGCTCGCCGCGGCCCTCGGCGCCGACCTGGAGACCGGCGACCTGCTCATCCTCACCGGCGAACTGGGCGCCGGGAAGACCACCTTCACGCAGGGGCTGGGCGAGGGCCTGGGCGTCCGGCCCGGCATCATTTCCCCGACATTCGTCCTGGTGCGCATCCACCCCAACCTGCCCGAGGGACCCCGGCCGGGCGGTCCGGACCTGGTGCACGTGGACGCCTACCGGCTGGAATCAGCCGCCGAAATCGATGACATCGACCTTGAAAACACCATGGACAGCGCCGTGACCGTGGTCGAGTGGGGCCGCGACCGGGTCGAACACCTGAGCGACAGCCGCCTGGAGGTGGAACTCCACCGCACCCGAGGAGGAGCACCGGGCGCCCCGGGCGCCCCAGGCGCCCCAGCCCCGGGCGCCGGTGTGCCCTCCGAAGCCGGCGCCGACCGCACGGCCGCTGACCCCGCCGTCGAACCCGGCGTGCTGGATTTCGACACGGACGACGACGACGAGCCCCGGACCGTCGTGATCCGTGGCTTCGGCCCGCGCTGGGCAGAACCCCCGGCGCTGCCGGGCTTCGAAGCGACGCCCGCCGAACCACTGCCCCAGACCCCGGAACGGAACTCCTGATGCTGATTCTCGCCATCGACACCTCGGCCGTCGCGAGCGCCGCGCTGGTCTCCGATGACGCGCCGGAGTCCGTGCTGGCCAGTTTCGCCACCGAAGATACGCGCACGCACGCGGAAGTCCTGGCCCCGGGAATCGACGCCCTCCTGGCCGAGGCCGGCGTCAGCGGCCACGACGTCGACGCAATCGTCACCGGCGTGGGTCCCGGACCGTTCACGGGACTGCGCTCCGGGATCGTCACCGCCCGCACCCTCGCCTTTGTCTGGGACAAGCCGCTGTACGGCGTCATGAGCCTGGACGCGATCGCCTTGGAAGTCGCCGAATCCACTGACTCGGCCGCGGAGTTCATCGTGGCCACCGATGCGCGCCGCAAGGAAGTGTACTGGGCCCGGTACACGCTCTCTGACGCCCAGTTGCCGCACCTTGCCGGCGGCCCGCACGTCGGATTCGCCGCGGATCTTCCGGATCTGCCCGTCTACGGCGCCGGAGCGGGAATTTACTCCGACGTCGTCAAAGCTGTCGCCGAATTCAGCACACGGCAGCCCGAGGCCCTCTCGCTGGGCCAGTTCGCGCTCGCGCGGCTCGCGGCGGGGGAGCAGCTCCTGGACTCCACCCCTTTGTACCTCCGCGAGTCCGATGCCCAGGTGCCCGGACCCCGGAAGCGTGCCCTGTGAACGCTGACCACACCACACCGCGCACTCTGCCCGGCGGGGTCACGCTGCGGGAGATGGACGCCGCGGACATCCCCGCCGTCCACGAGCTCGAATGCCGGCTGTTCCCGGTGGACGCATGGCCGCTGCAGATGTTCCGCGACGAGCTCGCGCAGACGGATACCCGCCGCTACCTCGTCGCGGAGTTCCACGGCCGGATCGTGGGATATGCCGGGCTGATGTGCATTGAACCGATCTCGGACGTCCAGACGATTGCCGTCGTGCCTGAACAGGAGGGCAAGGGCATCGGCTCGGCCCTGCTTACCGAGCTGATCGCGGAAAGCCGGGTCCGCGGCGCCCAGGATGTGCTGCTGGAGGTCCGGGCGGACAATCCCCGGGCCCAGCAGCTCTACCGGCGCTTCGGCTTCGAACAGATCCACATCCGTCCCCGCTACTACCGCGACGGCGTCGACGCCCTGATCATGCGGCTCCAGCTGCCCCGCGAACCACTCAGCCCCCAGCCTAAGGAAGCAGGCCGACCATGAACCGCACCCAGCCGCTCGTGCTCGGCATCGAGTCTTCCTGCGACGAAACCGGCGTCGGCATTGTCCGCGGGACCGAACTGCTGACCAACACCGTGTCCTCCTCCATGGAGGAACACGTCCGCTTCGGCGGCGTGATTCCCGAGATCGCCTCCCGCGCCCACCTCGACGCCTTCGTCCCCACCCTCCAGGAGGCGCTTGCGGAGGCGAACGTTCAGCTGGCGGACATTGACGCCATTGCCGTCACCTCCGGACCCGGCCTGGCCGGAGCGCTCATGGTGGGCGTCTGCGCGGCCAAGGCGCTCGCCGTCGCCACCGGAAAACCCCTCTACGCCATCAACCACCTGGTGGCGCACGTCGGTGTCGGGCTCCTCCAGCAGGGCACCGGCACTGCGACGTCGGTGTCGACGCCGCCCGCCGGGTCGCCGCCGGAAACCCTCCCGGACAACATGGGTGCGCTCCTGGTGTCCGGCGGCCACACCGAGATCCTGCGGATCCGGAGCATCACCGACGACGTCGAGCTGCTGGGCTCCACGATCGACGACGCCGCCGGCGAAGCCTACGACAAAGTGGCGCGGCTCCTGGGCCTGGGCTATCCCGGCGGCCCGGCCATCGACAAGCTCGCGCGCACCGGCAACGCCAAAGCTATCCGGTTCCCGCGCGGCCTCACCCAGTCGAAGTACATGGGCACCGCCGAGGAACCCGGCCCGCACCGGTACGACTGGTCCTTCAGCGGACTCAAGACCGCCGTCGCCCGCTGCGTGGAGCAGTTCGAGGCCCGCGGCGAGACGGTTCCCGTCGCGGACATCGCCGCGGCCTTCCAGGAAGCCGTGGTGGATGTGATCACGTCCAAGGCCGTGCTCGCCTGCCGCGAAAACGGCATCACGGAGGTCCTCCTGGGCGGAGGCGTTGCCGCCAACTCGCGGCTGCGCCAGCTCACCGAACAGCGCTGCAGCGCCGCCGGGATCCGGCTGACGGTGCCGCCGCTCTCGCTGTGCACGGACAACGGCGCCATGGTCGCAGCCCTCGGGGCGCAGCTGGTGATGGCCGGAGTGGAGCCGAGTGGGATCGGATTTGCCCCTGACTCCTCGATGCCGGTCACCACTGTCTCCGCCTGAGGAGGCGTCCGACTGACGTTGGTGCGGCTGGGGCGCCGTTAGCGCCGGCGTCGCCTGCGATTGTCCGCTCCCGTGGACGCCACGCCCCGCGCCGGAGCTAGGCTTCCGGACCCTGCCGCATCTGCTTGACGAGGTCCAGGACGACGGCGCGCAAGTCCCCGCCGTGCTCGGCAGCCACCCGGCGCTGGCGCTGGTAGCCGGCGCCGCGCTGGATGATCTTGTCGACGTCGGCCAGTTCGGCGCTGCAGCCCAGTTTCACTGCGACGGGTTCGAGCCGCTTGAGCGTCTCGCGGAGGTGCTCTGTGACGAGCTGCTCGTTGCCCTCAGCGTCGAGGATGATGATCGCGTCCAGGCCGTACCGGGCCGCACGCCATTTGTTTTCCTGGACATGCCACGGCGGCATCGTGGGAATGGTGCCGCCGTTGTCCAGTGTCGTGGAGAATTCGTCGACCAGGCACTGGGTCAAGGCGGCGATGGCCCCGACTTCCTCAAGGGTGGCCAGGCCATCGCAAATGCGCATCTCGATGGTGCCGAAATGCGGGACGGGACGGATGTCCCAGCGGATCTCGGACAGGGTGTCGATCACCCCGGTGGTGAACATGTCCTGGACGTAGGCCTCATAGTCCTCCCAGCGGGCAAACTGGAACGGCAGCCCCGCGGTCGGCAGCTGCTGGAACATGAGGGCGCGTTGCGAGGCGTAGCCGGTGTCTTCGCCGCCCCAAAAGGGGCTGGAGGCGGAAAGCGCCTGGAAATGCGGGAAGTAGTTGACCAGGCCGTCCAGCACCGGAAGGACCTTGTCCCGGCTGTCCAGTCCGACGTGGACGTGGACGCCGTAGATGACCATCTGCCGGCCCCACCATTGCGTCCGGTCGATGAGCTTCGCGTAGCGTTCCTTATCAGTCACGGGCTGCAGCTGGGGCGGGCTGAACGGATGACTCCCGGCGCAGAAGACCTCCACGCCCATGGGGTCGGTGACCTCGCGGACCGCGGCCAACGAACTGTTCAGGTCGGCTTTCGCCTCCGCCACGGTGGTGCAGACTCCGGTGACGAGTTCCACGGTATTCAGCAGCAGCTCCTGCTTGATGTGCGGGTGCTCGTCGTCCTCGTTGAGTTCGGGATGCCGGGCAGCGACTCCGCGGAGCACCTGGTTCGCCACGGAGGCCAGTTCACCGGTCTCGGCGTCGACGAGGGCCAGCTCCCATTCCACGCCAAGAGTCGACTGCCTGGATGAAGCGAACTCGATCTTCATGTGGTCCCTTCACTGTTCTGCTGTCCTGGCCGTCGTCCTGGCGGGAATGCGCTGGCAAACACCCTCGGACGTGCCCCTGCACGCGGCACCGGCGGTGTCGCGTGCCATTTCCCGCCACAGCGCCGGGCAGGCGGCTGGCAGGGCTACGGGTGGTCCAAGTCTAGTGCAGGGGCTGGGCCCGGACGGTGCCAAAGTTACCGCTGATGCGTGAGTGTATTCACAAACGGCGCTGGTCAGGGGAGGCTCCGGCGCCGGGCGTCGTTGAGGTTCGGGCCCGGGCCCAGGCGGGGCTGCGGGGGAGCGGGCCGCTCCTGGCGTTTAATGGAGCTGTGCCCATTCTGAACAAAGACATGACCCTGTGCATCTCGCTCTCGGCCCGGCCGAGCAACAACGGGACACGCTTCCACAACCATCTGTACGAACAGCTGGGCCTGAACTGGATCTACAAGGCCTTCGCCCCCACCGACCTCGCCCAGGCCATCGCCGGAGTGCGCGGACTCGGCATCCGCGGCTGCGCGGTGTCCATGCCCTACAAAGAGGACGTGATCGCCCTGGTGGACGTCATGGACCCCTCCGCGAGGGCCATCGATTCGGTCAACACCATCGTCAACGACGGCGGCCGGCTCACCGCCTACAACACCGACTACACGGCAATCGAGCAGCTCCTGCAGCGCAATGCCGTCCCGACGGACTACTCGGTGCTGGTCCTGGGCTCCGGTGGCATGGCCAAGGCCACTGTCGCCGCGCTGCGGGATGCCGGTTTCAAGGACGTGACGGTCGTGGCCCGCAACGAGGACACCGGACGCGGCCTGGCCGAGCTATACGGGTTCGCCTGGAGCCCGGATCTGGGCTCCGCAAGGTCCGGAACGGGCACGGCCGACATGATCATCAACGTCACCCCAGTGGGCATGGCCGGGGGCCCCGACGCGGAGGCGCTGTCCTTCCCGCAGCAGGCCATCGACGCAGCAAAGGTGGTGTTCGACGTCGTCGCCCTCCCGGCCGAAACGCCGCTCATCAAGGCAGCCCGCGCGGCCGGCAAGACCGTGATCACGGGAGCCGAGGTAGCCACGATCCAGGCGCTGGAGCAGTTCGTGCTCTACACCGGGATCCGGCCGACCGACGAGCAGATCAAGGCCGCCGAGGAGTTCACCCGGGCCCAGTAGCCCCGGCCGCCCAAGTTAGACGGGCTCCACCGAGATGGCCACCCGGTCCTCGCCGATCCTGGTGAGGACCAGGGTGGCCGATTTCTTACCCTTGCTCTTGGACCCTGCCGGTCTTCCGCCGGGCAGGAGCTGCTTGCGCAGCTCTTCCGGGGTGACGGCCGTGCCGCGCTTCTTGATGTCCAGGACGCCGATCCCTTGGTCCTTGACCCAAGCCTTGAGCGCCTTGACGTTGAACGGCATCACGTCCAGGACCTTGTAGGCCTTGGCGAACGGGGTCTCGCGCAACTCCGGGGCGCAGATGTAGGCGATGTGCTCGTCCACGAGGTGCCCGCCCAGCTGGAGGGCGACGTCGGCCACGAGTCCGGCGCGGATGACCGCACCGTCGGGCTCGTACAGGTAGCCCTCCACCGGGCCCACGGGCGCGGCCGGGCCGCCCCCGAAGTCCTCGCCGCTGGTGAGTTCAGCGGCTCCGAGCGGCCCGAGCACCAGGGCAGCACGCCGGACGCCGGGGCGCCGGACGGCGTTGAACCACAGCGCCACCTCGGTGACGTCCCCGCCGACGGAGACCCACTGGGCTTCGCAGTCCGCCGGCACGGAATCGTGCGGCATGCCCGGCCCCATCTTGACGCCGACGGCGCGCCCGGAGCCGGCCAGCGACTCGACGAAGGACAGCGGCGGGGAAAAGTCCTCCGGATCCCAGATCCGCTTGGTTCCCGAAGTGGACGTGGTGCGCCGGGCAGGGTCCAGCCAGACGCCGTCGACCCCCTCAAGGGAAACCGCGGTGGCATCGGAGTGGACCACGGTGGCGTTGCGGAAGGGGATCAGGTTCATCGTGGCGCAGGCGGCCGTGGTCTCGTCCATTTCCACCGCGGTGACCACGAGATCCATGGACGCCAGGGCCATGGCATCGGCTCCCAGCCCGCAGCCGAGGTCCGCGACATGGCTGATTCCGGCCTCGACGAACCGCTGCGCGTGCCGGGCCGCCACCGTGAGCCGGGTGGCCTGCTCCAGGCCGGCCTTGGTGAAGACCATCTGCCGGGCGAACTCACCGAACTTGGCCTCGGCCTTGGTCCGCAACCGGGACTGGGTGAGCACCGCCGAGACCAGCTCGGGGGAATGGCCGGCCTTGCGCAGCGCCGCGGTGAGGCGGAAGGCCTCGTCCTCGCGGTACGGGCCCAGCGACGCCAGCAGCTCCCAGCCCTCGGGCGTGAGGATCGGTGCAATGTGTTCCTGCGGTGCGTCAGTCATGCCTTCCAGCGTAGTTCAGCGCCGCGGGCACGCTGCGACCGGACCGCGGGGACTAGGCTTGACGACATGGAAGACAGCGGTACAGGCGGCAGCACGTCAGAGGAAACATCCGGGCAGAACACGGGCGGTCAGAATACGGACGGGCAGGACGACGCTGGGCAGGACGTGGACGGGCAGGACGACGGCGGGCGGGACGACGGCGGGCGGGTGCGCCATAGCCATCACCAGGGACTGGCCCGCTACGCACGGCCGGCGATCATCGCCGGAGCGGTGATCGCCGTCGTGTGCATCGCGTTGCTGGTGATCATCTTCTTCCTCGATTCCTTCAACGCGACGGTCTATTCCGTCGGCGGCAAGAACGTACAGGACGCCACGGACGAGGCCCGGGCCATCCGCGACACCTATGCCACGGCCAGGCTCGGTGGCATCATCTTCCTCATCGCCGGCGTCCTGCTGGCCGGCGGCGGAGCCCTGGTGATGTACCGGCATCGGAACGACGAAGGCAGTGACCGCGACGACGAAGAAGGCGAAGACGTGGACTTCGAGGACCTCGCCGGCGAGTAGGCGCACGCGCCGGGCCCCATGGACCCAGCAGGCCCGGATGGACATGCCCCTCGCTTGGCGCGGACCGGGAGCATGGTGCCGAAGCGTCCATTGGCTGCAGCAAAGAATGGGCATCTCCCACTGAGCAGCCTTCATCCGTTGGACATGTCCTCTCGGGCAGCCCGCATGCACTGGACATGCCCTCCTGAGTGCCCGCTACCCGTTGGACATGCCCCTCGCTTGGCGCGGGCAGGGAGCATGATGCCGAAGTGTCCGCTGGCTGCAGCAAATAAATGGGCATCTCCCACGGAGCAGCCTTCATCCGTTGGCCACGTCCTCTCGGGCAGCCAGTACCTGTTGGGCACGTCCTCCTGGGCAGACAGTATCCGGTGGACATGCCCCCCTTGGGCAGGCAGCATGCGCTGGACATGTCCCTTGCTTGGTGCAGACAGAGAGCATGATGCCGAAGTGTCCGCTGGCTGCAGCAAAGAATGGGCATGTCCTCTTGGGCAGCCTTCATCCGTTGGACATGTCCCTCGCTTGGCGCGGGCAAGGAGCATGATGCCGAAGTGTCCACTGGCTGCAGCAAAGAATGAGCATGTCCCGCGCGGGGGAGCTGTTCACCCGAGATGAATTTCTGGCACTCGCCTTGACCGAGTGCTAACCATTTACATAGAGTCGTCATTAGCACTCTCCCTAGGAGGGTGCTAACACCTGAAGCTTCACAGCCAGGCTGCTGCCGGCACCGCGACGACGGTCTGTACGCCATGGCATCACCGCTTCATAGTCCACGAATTTGCTGACGAATAGGAGAGGTCCTTGTCGGTCTCTATTAAGCCTCTTGAGGATCGTATTGTTGTCCGCCCGCTCGAAGCCGAGCAGACCACGGCTTCAGGCCTGGTTATCCCGGACTCCGCACAGGAGAAGCCGCAGGAAGGCGAAGTTGTTGCAGTAGGCCCCGGCCGCTTTGACGACAACGGCAACCGCGTTCCCGTTGACGTTGCCGTCGGCGACGTCGTTATCTACTCCAAGTACGGCGGAACCGAAGTCAAGACCGGCGGCACGGAGTACCTCGTACTCTCCGCCCGCGACGTTCTGGCGATCGTCGTAAAGTAACTCTCTTGGTCCCCCGCGCAGCCGATCCTTCGCCATGAACGGATCAGTTGCGCGGGGTTCTGTCTTGAAAGGACAAAACCATGGCAAAGCAGCTTGCGTTTAACGACGCTGCCCGCCGGTCGCTTGAAGCCGGCATCGATAAGCTCGCCAACACCGTCAAGGTCACGCTGGGCCCGCGCGGCCGCAATGTCGTGCTGGACAAGAAGTGGGGCGCTCCCACGATCACTAACGATGGTGTGACCATCGCCCGTGAAATCGAGCTGGACGACCCCTACGAAAACCTTGGCGCGCAGCTTGCCAAGGAGGTCGCCACCAAGACCAACGATGTTGCCGGCGACGGCACCACCACCGCCACCGTGCTGGCCCAGGCCCTGGTCAAGGAAGGCCTGCGCAATGTTGCGGCAGGCGCCGCCCCGGGCGAGATCAAGCGTGGCATCGAGGTTTCGGTCGAGGCCGTCGCTGCCCGCCTGTTGGAAAACGCCCGTCCGGTCGAAGGCACGCAGGTTGCCAACGTTGCCGCCATCTCCGCCCAGAGCGACGAGGTCGGCGAGCTCCTGGCCGAGGCGTTTGGCAAGGTCGGCAAGGATGGTGTGATCACCATCGAGGAATCTTCCACCACACAGACAGAACTGGTCCTCACCGAGGGCATGCAGTTCGACAAGGGCTACCTGTCCCCGTACTTCGTCACGGACGCGGAACGCCAGGAAGCTGTCCTCGAGGACGCCCTGATCCTGATCAACCAGGGCAAGATCTCCTCGGTGCAGGAATTCCTGCCGCTGCTGGAAAAGGCGCTGCAGAGCTCCAAGCCGCTCTTCATCATTGCCGAAGACGTCGAGGGCGAGGCCCTGTCCACGCTCATCGTCAACCGCATCCGCGGCACCCTGAACGTCGTCGCCGTCAAGGCCCCGGGCTTCGGCGACCGCCGCAAGGCCATGCTGCAGGACATCGCGACTCTCACGGGTGCACAGGTTGTCTCCCCGGAGCTGGGCCTGAGCCTGGATTCCGTTGGCCTTGAGGTGCTCGGCACCGCCCGCCGCATCACGGTCACCAAGGACAACACCACGATCGTCGACGGCGCCGGTTCGGCCGAGGACGTAGCCGCGCGTGTTGCCCAGCTGCGCGCCGAGCTGACCCGCACGGATTCCGACTGGGACAAGGAAAAGCTGCAGGAACGCCTGGCCAAGCTGGCCGGCGGCATCGGCGTGATCAAGGTCGGCGCTGCCACCGAGGTTGAGCTGAAGGAAAAGAAGCACCGCATCGAGGACGCAGTGTCCTCGACCCGCGCCGCCCTTGAAGAAGGCATCGTCGCCGGTGGCGGGTCCGCCCTCATCCACGCGCTGAAGGCCCTCGACGAGGACGCAGCCGTCCAGGCTCTCGAAGGTGACGCGGCTGCCGCCGTCGGCATCGTCCGCCGGGCCCTGACCCAGCCGCTGCGCTGGATCGCCCAGAACGCCGGCTTCGACGGCTATGTGGTTGTTGCCAAGGTGGCAGAATCCGCCGTCAACCAGGGCTTCAACGCCAAGTCCGGCGAGTACGAAGACCTGATCGCCGCCGGCGTGATCGACCCCGTCAAGGTGACCCGTGCGGCCCTGCGCAACGCGGCTTCCATCGCTGCGCTGGTCCTCACCACGGAAACCCTCGTGGTGGAGAAGCCGGCCGACGAAGACGAGCACGCAGGCCACCAGCACTAATTTCGGCCCGCACAGGGGACGGCCCGGCAACTTGCCGGGCCGTCCCTTTTTTGTGCCCGGGTCCTGCTTTTGCGCCCGGGGACTGCCGCGAAAATGCTCCCGAAGTGCGCCAAGTCCTGGCGCGACTCAGGCGCGACTCAGCCGGGACGTGCTGCCTCCATGCTGACAATTCACTGGAAACTCACACCTTGGCATGACTGAATAGAGTTCTATGCCCACCGCGACGATTGGCCATGAACATTACGGTTGGATAACATAGACGTTTTGGTTACCGGTTTGAGGGGTTTTTCTATGACACAGCAAAGAACCCTACCCGCACCTGCCCGATCCGACGGCGCGCCCCAGGCCGGCCGACAGTCCACCTTCAGGCCCGAGATTCAGGGGCTCCGGTCCTTGGCCGTGCTGATGGTTATGAGCTACCACATCTGGTTGGGGCGGGTCTCCGGCGGTGTGGACGTGTTCTTGCTGATCTCGGCCTTCCTCATGACGCTGCAGTTCGTCGGCCGTTACGAGCAGGGCCGACCCATGGCCCTGCTCAAGCATTGGCTGCACCTCTTCCGGCGCCTCGTCCCGGCTGCCGTCACCGTCATCGTGGCCGTCATTGCCGCAAGCATCCTGTTCCTTCCCCGGACCCGCTGGCTGGAAGTGATCTCGCAGGGCTGGGCCTCCCTGTCCTATGTCGAGAACTGGCTCCTGCAGTCCCAGGCCACGGACTACTACGCCTCGGACCACAGCCAGGCCAGCCCCTTCCAGCACTTCTGGTCCCTCTCGATCCAGGGGCAGATTTTCATCCTGTGGCCGCTCATCTTCGCGGGAGCCGCACTCGTCGCCAGGCGCTTCCGGCTCCGCTACCGCGTGCTGCTGTGCTACATCTTCGCCTTGATTTTCCTCGGTTCGCTGATCTACTCCGTCCTCTTCACCAAGGCGGAGCAGACGGAAGCGTACTTCGATACCGGCGCGCGGCTATGGGAGTTTGCGCTGGGCACCCTGGTGGCTCTGGCCCTTCCCTCCCTGCGGCTTCCCCGGAGCTGGCGCTTGGCGCTCGGCTGGCTGGGCATTGTGGCCATGCTCAGCTGCGGCCTCCTGCTCAATGTCCAGGCCTCCTTCCCCGGGTTCGTGGCACTCTGGCCCACCTTGGCCGCGGCCTGTGTGATCGTCGCCGGCCAGACCGGCAGCAAGCTTGGCGTTGACCGGTTCCTCAGCTCGGGGCCTCTGGTCCGGCTGGGAGACATGTCCTACGCGTTGTACTTGTGGCACTGGCCGGTCCTGGTCATCTCGCTGACCGCGACGGACAAGGACCGCGCGGGGCCGATCACGGGCAGCATCATCGTGGCCGTTTCGATGGTGCTCGCCTACCTCACCACCCGCTTCGTTGAGAAGCCCTGGCGGGGGTGGAAGTGGCCGGAGCTCAAACGCCGCCGCGCCCTCATCGCCATTGCCGCGGCCGCGGCCATCGCCGCCGTGCCGCTGGCGGCCTGGCAACTCCAGATCAACTACGCCCTTGCCGCGGCGTCAAGCCAGGCCTGGGTCAATAATCCGGGTGCACGTTCGCTGGACCCGGCCTACGTCGGCGGGGCCGACAAGTCCGCTCCCCTCCTTCCCACCCTCGCCACGGCGGCTGATGAATGGCCCCGCTACGCAGGCGGCTGCACGTCGGATGAGAAGGCCCTCACCAACATTTGCACCAACGGCAAACAGAACGCCGCCAAGACCGTGGTGATCATCGGCAACTCGCACGCCCACGTCTGGGCGACCCCCATTCTCACTCTGGCCGACAAGTACGGGTGGAAGGTCGAAGCCATCACCAAGGGTTACTGCCCTGTGACGGTCGGCCCGGCCCCGGGGCTCTCGGAAGGCTGCCTGGACTTCAACAAGGACACCCTCAAGAAGGTGCTGGCCATGAAGCCGGACCTTGTGGTGACAACCAGCACCCGGACCGACCCGGATCCGACGTCCACGGAGTTCATGGACCCGGGGTGGGTTCCGCCGATCAAGTCCATCAACGACGCCGGCATCCCCGTCGTGGCGTTGCGCGACACCCCGCGCATGCACGAGGCCGTCCCGGCCTGCCTGGAGAAGAACCCCAACAACTACGCAGCCTGCGGATCGAAGACGGCGGAGAACTACCAGCCCGCGTCGCCCGATGCCTCCGTGGCCGCGCAGCTGCCGGCCACCAAGTTTCTGGACTTCAGCCAGTACTTCTGCCAGGACGAGGTCTGCCCGGCCGTCATCGGCAACGTGATGGTCTACAAGGATGACAACCACGTCACCAGGACCTACATGGAGAGCCTCACGCCCTACTTTGAGGCTCAGTTCTCGGCTGCTACCGGGTGGGCCGCCGAGTGAGGAACCTGCTGCCGTTGCCTAACTGACTGGCTGACCCCGGCCCGGCCCGGCCCGGCCCGGCCGCCAGCCAGTCTGGCGGTCAGTCCGTCAGCACCGGGCCGTCAGCCAGTCCGTCAGCGGCGGGTGCCCGCAGACTTGCGCCGCAGCGTAGCCTCCGGCGGCCGCCGTTTGGCCACCACCCGGTAGAAAAGCAACACCCCGACGCCGGACACCACAATCCCCACCAGGTTCAGGAACAGCTGAAGGGCGGAACCGGCCGCCTTCTGATACTCGCCCAGGACCAGTGCCACGGCCACAAACCCCGCCGCCGGCACCGTGGTGACGGAGATAAACACGCCAATCAGCGCTGCCGAGCGCCGGCTGATCACCGACAGCATCCCGGCCGTTCCAGCCAGCACCGCGACAATCAGCGAGTATGGCCCCGGATGGTAGATGAATTCAACCGCAGAACCGTGGTCCAGCGCGTCCTTGGGAAACAGCCCGAGCGGCACGGACAGCCACGCGGTCAGTGCCGCGGCCAGCATCGCGACCGGAAAGCCGACGCCGAGGGCCAGCGCCGCGTCGCGTCCGAGCCGTCGCTCGCGCCGGACCAGAGCCACAGCCAGCGCAGCCAGCGGGCCGAACTCAGGGCCCACGGCCATGGCGCCGACAATCGCGATTGTGGAGTCCGTGACGATGCCGATGGCCGCCAGCTGGGTGGCCAGGACCAGGAATGCCAGAAAACTCCACGTGAGGCGCGAATCTTCGCCGCTCTGGCGCGACACCTCTTCCCAGATGACCGCGTCCGCGCCCTCACCGGGGGCCTCGGCCTCCGCCCGGTCGGCCCGGTCCGAAAGCACAAGATCCGGCAGGTTGACCGAAATCGATCCGCGCTTCTGGATGTCGAGGACCTGGAGCTTCTCCATGAGCGTCTCCACGGATTCGCGGGCGAGCAGGACCTGGACAACGTCCCCGGGCGGCATGACCGAGGCGCCCTTGTCCACGGCGATTTCCGCGACGCCGAGATGATCGGCACATCTTTCGACAACAACTCCGGACAAATCACCCGGAACACAAATGCGCAGCTGCACAATCACTAAGCGGCCTCCTCAGACTCGCACCAGCCTAGCTTCCGCGCCGCCTCCGGTGGAGTCCAACGCCGCCCGCAGCCGCCCCAGGACTCCAACGAAGCACCCCGTGGACGCCCCCGCCCGCGCTCCCACTAGCGCCCTGTGACTGGCAAAGAAAGTTACGGTTCGGTAACATTGATCCTTTGGAAGCCGGCCTGAAGGGTTTTTTAGTGTCGAACGAGCGAACCATAGCCACCCCGCCAACAGCGGATGCGGGTTCTCCGGCGAGCCGAAAAGCCAGCTACCGACCCGAGGTCCAGGGCCTTCGCGCCCTTGCCGTCCTCATGGTGGTCACGTACCACGTGTGGCTGGGCCGGGTCTCCGGCGGTGTGGACATCTTCCTTCTCATTTCAGCATTCCTGATGACCCTCAGCTTCACGCGGAAGGTCGAATCCGGCGCCCCCCTGCGGCTCCTGAGCCACTGGCTGCACCTGCTCAAGCGACTGCTGCCCGCCGTCGTCGTGGTGGTGCTCGCCGTACTCGCCGGCACCTGGGCCATCCTGCCTCAGAGCCGCTGGCCGGACATCCTCGATCAGGCGTGGGCCTCCCTGCTATACCGGCAGAACTGGCTCCTGGCCGACAGCGCAGTCGACTACTACGCCCAGGACCATTCGGGCGCGAGCCCGCTCCAGCACTTCTGGTCGCTGTCGATCCAGGGACAGGTGTTCGTGCTCTGGCCCCTCGTATTTGCCGGCACGGCTCTTCTTTCCCGACTACTCCGGCGCTGGACCGGCGAGGACCGCGCCCTGCTTAGTTACCGGTCCCTGCTGACCGCTGCCTTCGGCGCCATCTTCGCCGTGTCGCTCGTCTACTCGATCCAGCAGACCACCACCAACCAGGCCCACGCCTACTTCGACACCGGCGCCCGACTCTGGGAATTCGCCCTCGGCTCCCTCCTGGCCCTCGCCCTGCCATATCTGAAGCCCGGCAGGATCCTGCGCGTCGTGCTGGGCTGGGCCGGCTTGGTGGCCATGCTGTCCTGCGGGTTGCTGCTGACCGTGGACCGTTCGTTTCCCGGCTTCATCGCGCTGTGGCCCACGCTGGCCGCCGCCGCGATCATTACCGCCGGACAAAGCGGCAGCCGCTTCGGCGTGGACCGTCTCCTGACCTGGAAGCCGCTGGTGTCGCTGGGAGACAACTCCTATGCGCTGTACCTCTGGCACTGGCCGCTGCTGGTCCTGGCCCTTGCCGGGGCGGGCATCACGGCGCCGAACCTTGTCCAGGGGCTGTGCATCGTCGGCGTGTCCATTGTTTTGGCAGTTCTCACCACCCGTTTCGTCGAGAAGCCGCTGCGCGAATGGCACTGGCCGAAGCGCCGTGCCTGGCGCACCGCCGTCGTGATTGCCGCCTGCGGTGCCCTGCTGGCAGGTCCGGTCGCGGTCTGGCAGAGCAGGCTCGTGGCTGACGAGGCCGCGGCGGCGTCCCAGCCCAAGGAACTGACGCCCGGGGCGGCCGCCCTGGCCCCGGAGAACGCCGGCAAACCCACCCCGGACGCGAAGATCATCCCCGCGCCGGCGGCGATGAAGAATGAGTGGGCCGACATCGACGGGCTATGCACGGACGAGAACGTCCCCAGCGACCCCCTGCTGCAGGGCTGCCTGCAGAACAACAAGCCCGAGAAGGTCACGAAGCGGATCGTGGTGCTTGGCGACTCCCACGCCCAGCAGTACATGGCGGCGCTGGGCCCCATCGCGAAGAGCCACGGCTGGGAAGTCGTCACGCTCCTGAAAGGCAACTGCCGCTTCGGCGGGGAGTCACCGGAGCGGGACGCGGACTGCAACGCCTTCAACAAGGCCAGCGCGCAGTACGTCCTGGACCACCACCCCGACGCCGTCTTCACGGTCGCATCCCTGACCCACAAGGAAGCGCCGTTCGAGACCGAGGTGCCGCAGTACCTTGAAGGCATCAAACCCTTCACCGACGCCGGCATGGACGTCGTGGGGATCCGCGACAACCCCCGCTTCAACATCAACATGCCCGAATGCGTCCAGAAGAACGGCGAGGGTGCCGCGGAGTGCAACGTGCCCGAGCAGGAGTCGCTCGCGGGGTCCTCGCCGTTGGACGCCTACCGTGGCAAGGTGCCCGGCCTGCACCTCATGGACATGAGCGATTTCATCTGCGCGAACGGGGTCTGCCCCGCGGTCGTCGGCAACGTGTACGTCTACAAGGACGACAACCACCTGACCAAGACCTACGTTCAGACCATGATCCCCATGTTCGAACAGCGGCTCCTGGCTGCCACCGGCTGGAAGTAGGGCCCCGCGCCGGGCCGGCACCGGGAGCCTCCGGCGGCCGCCCGGCATGGGGCGGCTCACATTGAGGCGCACATTACCGCCCCGGAATATGGCTATCGCCGCCAAGGTTCTACTATTTATTCAACCCTTCTGCACAGACCAGACCCGTAATGACTGGCTGGTCATCTGTTGCAACCCCTACCCGTGAACCCCGCAACCCAAGGTAAGAGGCGCACTCATGACCCAGCCCGAACACAACCCCTTCGGCTTTATCGGCCTGACGTACGACGACGTCCTGCTCCTGCCCGGCCACACCGACGTGATCCCCTCCGAGGCGGACACGTCCTCCCGGATTTCCAAGCGCATCACGGTCCAGACCCCGCTGCTGTCCGCCGCGATGGACACCGTCACGGAGTCCCGGATGGCCATCGCCATGGCGCGCCAGGGCGGCCTCGGCGTCGTGCACCGCAACCTTTCCATCGCCGATCAGGCCGACCAGGTGGACCGGGTCAAGCGCAGCGAATCCGGCATGATCACCAACCCCCTGACCATCGGACCCGAAGCCACGCTGGCTGAGCTCGACGAGATCTGCGCACGCTACCGCGTCTCAGGGCTCCCGGTGGTGGACGAAGGCAACAGGCTGCTGGGCATCGTCACCAACCGCGACACCCGGTTCGTGCCGGAGTCGGACTTCCCGCTCCGGCTGGTCAGTGACGTCATGACCAAGATGCCGCTGGTCACCGGGCACGTCGGCATCAGCCGCGAGGAAGCCTCGCACAAGCTGGCCACGAACAAGATCGAGAAGCTCCCGCTCGTTGACGAGCAGGGCCGGCTCCAGGGCCTCATCACCACCAAGGACTTCACGAAAGCCGAGCAGTACCCGCTCGCCACCAAGGACGAGGCAGGCCGCCTGCGCGTCGGTGCGGCCATCGGCTTCTTCGGCGACGGCTGGGAGCGTGCCATGACGCTCGTTGACGCCGGTGTGGATGCCCTGTTCGTGGACACCGCGAACGGCCACTCGCAGGGTGTGCTGGAAATGATCCACCGCCTCAAGGCCGAGCCCGCCGCGGCGCACGTGGACATCATCGGCGGCCAGGCCGCCACCCGTGAGGGTGCGCAGGCCCTGATCGACGCCGGTGCCGACGGCATCAAGGTCGGCGTCGGCCCCGGTTCCATCTGCACCACCCGCGTGGTTGCCGGCGTCGGCGTCCCCCAGATCACCGCCATCTACGAATCGGCGAAAGCGGCCATCCCGGCCGGCGTCCCGCTGATCGCCGACGGCGGCCTGCAGTACTCGGGCGACATCGGCAAGGCGCTGGTCGCCGGTGCCGACACCGTGATGCTCGGCTCCCTCCTGGCCGGCTGCGACGAATCCCCGGGCGAGCTGATCTTCGTCAACGGCAAGCAGTTCAAGAGTTACCGCGGCATGGGCTCCCTGGGCGCCATGCAGACCCGCGGCAAGAACACCTCCTACTCCAAGGACCGGTATTTCCAGGCCGACGTGTCCGGCGATGACAAGCTCATCCCGGAGGGCATCGAAGGCCGAGTCGCCTACCGCGGTCCGTTGTCCTCGGTGGCGTACCAGCTGGTCGGCGGCCTC
The DNA here is from genome assembly GCF_039531445.1 of Arthrobacter humicola. Taxonomy (NCBI): domain Bacteria; kingdom Bacillati; phylum Actinomycetota; class Actinomycetes; order Micrococcales; family Micrococcaceae; genus Arthrobacter; species Arthrobacter humicola. Next base: position 119,929 of record NZ_BAAAQB010000044.1, read on the forward strand.
CGCCAGACGATGTTCTACACCGGCGCCCCCACCGTCGCCGAGCTCAAGGCCCGCGGCAAGTTCGTCCGCATCACCGCGGCCGGACTCAAGGAATCGCACCCGCACGACATCCAGATGACCGTCGAAGCCCCGAACTACGGTTCGCGCTAGGACTCTCCGCTGTGAAACGGGTAAGCCCGCCGAAACTGCAGTTTCGGCGGGCTTACCCGTTTGTGGGCGCCCGGCTTCACCCGGGGCGGCGCCGCCCCACCGGTGCCGCACCCGCAGTCTCCGTACCCCGCCGCCTCCGGGTCCCGGAACTAGGCTGGAGGCATGTCTGAACTCCTGCCCGCACGTGAGCCGAAACGCAAGCTTGCGCTGAAGCCCTACGCTCGCGCCGTGGCGCAGGTTCTGCGGGTGAGCTTCCAGGCCTCACCGGCCGCCGTCGTGATGAAAGTCCTCGGCTCGCTGATCTCGGCGCTCCTGCCGCTCGTCACCACCTACTTCGCCGCCCTGACTACGACGGCGCTGGCTGCCGCCTACGCGGGCAACACCGACGCTGGCCGGCAGGCCATCATTTACGTCATCATCACCGCGGCCCTCGGGCTCTTCTGGGGCGCGTTCAGCAGCGTGGACCGCTACATCCAGCAGCTCATGAGCTTCCGGGTCGGCGCGATCGTCGGTGATCTGATGTACGAGCGATTCCTCACCCTGGACTTCTGGCGCTACGACGACAAAGAGACGGTGGACCTGTACGACCGCGCCAAGCGCTTCTCCGATTCCTACGCACGGGTCCTTGACCGGATCGCCGCGATCTTCACCCAGCTCGTCTCGGTGCTCCTCGCCATCGGCGCGCTGCTGCTGGTCAGTTGGTGGATAGCCGTGATCGTCCTGATCGCGATCGTCCCCAGCGTCTACCTGCAGTTCAAACTCTCCCGCGAACAAATCGCGCACTGGAACACGCAGGTGGACTCGCGCCGGCAGCGCAGGATGATTGAAACCAACCTCCTCCGCCCGCAGCACATCGCCGAGATGCGGCTCTACGGAATCGTCGGCTACCTGATGGGGCTGCGCTCCAGGCTCCGGGACGCCGACGAGAAGCGCCGGCTGGACTTCCAGAAGCGCTACATCCCCAAACAGCTCGCGGCCGATGCCCTCCAGTACGGTGCGGAAGTCGTTTCCCTGATCTGGGTAGTCGGCCAGATCATCGCCCACGCCCAGCCGGTGGGGCAGTTCCTCTATGTCCAGCAGATTGTCAGCCGCGCCCTGTCCACGGCCAACAGCCTGGTCTCCTCGCTCAGCTCGATCGACGAGGACCTGGCGAACCTCAAGGACTACGAACTGTTCATGGCACTGCCCGTGCATTCCAGCCACGCCCCGCCCCTGCTGGAGGCGCCAAAGAGTGTGGAACTGCGGGACATCCACTTCACGTACACCGGCAGCGACCTTGAAGTCATCCGCGGAATTTCAATGACCATCCGGCAGGGCCAGCACGTCGCCATCGTGGGGGAGAACGGCGCGGGCAAGTCCACCCTGATCCGCATCCTGGCTGGCCTCTACCGGCCCGATTCCGGGCAGGTGCTGCTCGACGGTGTCGACCTCGCCGCCGTCGACGTCAAGTCCTGGCACCGGCACCTGGCGGTGCTCAGCCAGGAGTTCCTGAAGTACGAGTTTGCCACCGCGGCGGAGAACATCTTCTTCGGCGACGTCGATTCGCCCCGCGACGACGGCATGATCCGCCGGGCCGCCGCGGATGCGGAGGCCCTGGAGTTCATCAACAAACTGCCCAACGGCCTGGACAACCACGTCAGCAACTGGATGGAGGATCCGCGCGGACGGAAGGGAAGCGGGCTGTCCGGCGGGCAGTGGCAGCGCCTGGCGATGGCACGGAACTTCTACCGCAACGCCTCATTCATGGTGATGGACGAGCCGACGTCGGCCATCGACGCGCTGGCCGAACACCGGATCTTCACGAGGCTCTTCGCGGACCGCGGCAGCACCATCATCGCCATCAGCCACCGCCTGGCCACGATCGAGAAGGCCGACGTCGTCTACATGCTCGAGGACGGCCGGATCGTGGAACAGGGCACGCACCGCGAGCTCGTGGCCCTGCGCGGCCGGTATTTCCGGATGTTCGAATCCCAGCTGACGGTCCCGGACACGGAGGACATCAGCGGAGAGTGACTGGGGCGCCTTCCACAGTGGTGCGCACCCGGGCTATGCCCGGTTCGGGCGGGACGCTGCTGAAGCCGAAGCCGACGGCGGGCAAGACCTTTGCCAGCGCGCCGGCGTCGACCCCGTCCCAGCTGACCGTCGCCGCGTCGATGCGGTGGAGATCGGTGACGCCGTAGTACTCGCGCCGACCGCCCCCGGCGGTGCCGGCAGTGCGCACCCCGGGGCTGAGAAGTCCCGCGAAGGGGCTGACGGCGCGCAGCCAGCGCGGGTGCACGGCCAGGGGCCGGGGGATGAGCCGTGCCGCCGTGCCGAGCGCGGTCCGGGCGCCGAGGGCAGCCTCCAACAGCAGGTGCCCGGCGTCCACGGTCAGCGTTCCGCCGGCGTGCCGGACGGCAATGTCCACCACACGGGTTTCATCGAAGCTGTAGAGGGCGGCGATGAATCCTGCCACCTCTGCCGTCGGGGCCAGCAGGATGCGCCGGCCCGAGGGCAGTTCCACCATGGCGTCGGCGAAAGTGCCGAACGGGGACTCCTGCCAGAGCCCCACCACGGCACGAAGTCCCGAAGTCGTGCCGATCCCGGCGATGTGCCCGTCGAAGATCCACCGCATACCCATGCGGCCACCTTACGTCGGCAGCGGTCGTTGCGCTGCCGTGCGGGACACGTTCACGGGGAAAACCGCGCCCTGGGATAACCTAGAGCAGTGACTTACGAGATTGAGATTGGCCGAGGCAAGCGTGGGCGCCGTGCCTACTCCCTGGATGACATTGCGATCGTCCCCAACCGTCGCACGCGTGACCCGAAGGACGTATCCGTCTCCTGGCAGATCGATGCCTACAAGTTCGACATGCCGGTCATCGCGGCACCGATGGATTCGGCCATGTCGCCGGAAACCGTCATCGCCCTGGGCCGCCTCGGCGGCCTCGGCGTCCTGGACCTCGAAGGCCTGTGGACCCGGTACGAGGACCCGCAGTCCGTCCTGGACGAAATCGCGGTCCTCGCGGACGAGACCAACAGCCCCGCCGTCACCCGGCGCATGCAGGAGCTCTACCAGGCACCGATCCAGCCCGAGCTGATCACCTCGCGCCTGGCCGAGATCCGCGCCGCCGGCGTCACCGTCGCAGGCTCCCTCACCCCGCAGCGCACGCAGGAACACTACAAGACCGTGGTGGCTGCCGGCGTCGACATCTTCGTCATCCGCGGAACCACCGTCTCGGCCGAACACGTCTCCAAGGACCACGAGCCGCTGAACCTCAAGCAGTTCATCTACGAACTCGACGTCCCCGTGATCGTCGGCGGGGCGGCCGGCTACACCCCGGCACTGCACCTCATGCGCACCGGCGCCGCCGGCGTCCTGGTCGGCTTCGGCGGGGGAGCCACCACCACCACCCGCCGCGCGCTCGGCATCCATTCGCCCATGGCTTCGGCCATCTCCGACGTCGCGGCCGCCCGCCGGGACTACATGGATGAATCCGGCGGACGCTACGTGCACGTGATCGCCGACGGCGGCATGGGTACCTCCGGTGACATCGTCAAGGCCATCGCCATGGGCGCCGACGCCGTAATGCTGGGCAGTGCCCTGGCCCGCGCCGAGGAAGCACCCGGCCAGGGCTGGCACTGGGGCCAGGAAGCCCACCACCTCGAACTGCCCCGCGGCGACAGGGTCAACGTCGGAACCGTGGGTCCGCTCGAGGAAGTCCTGTTCGGGCCGGGCCACCACACCAACGGCACCTCGAACCTAATCGGTGCGCTGCGCCGTTCGATGGCGACCACCGGCTATTCGGACCTGAAGGAGTTCCAGCGCGTCGACGTCGTCGTCTCGCCGTACGCCGGTAACTGAACCCGGCGCCGGGAACTCTGACGTACGCCGGAGACTGAAGCCGGGACAGGCGACTGAACCCGGCACCGGGAACTGAACCCCACGCTGGCAGGTGATTGGCCCTGCCCATCCGGAGGACTTGGACGTAGTCTGGTGCCCTACGAGGTTTGATCCGGATGGAGGCGTGACATGAACAGTTTTCCCGGCGGTTCTCCCGTGGCCGGAGGTGCTCTTGGCCCCGCAGAGCGCGATGCTTCGATCGCGCTTCTGAAGGGCACGGGCGACCCTGGCAAGGAACTTGACATCCTGATCGTGGGCGGAGGAATCGTCGGCGCCGGCGCCGCGCTGGACGCCATCACTCGTGGGCTCAGCGTCGGCATCGTCGAAGCCAACGACTGGGCGGCCGGCACCTCCTCCCGGTCCTCCAAGCTCATCCACGGCGGCCTGCGTTACCTGGAGATGCTGGACTTCGCCCTGGTCAAGGAGGCGCTGCACGAGCGCGGGCTCATCCTTTCCGTCCTCGCCCCGCATCTGGCCCGGCCGGTGCCGTTCCTCTACCCGCTGACCAAGCACTTCGTTGAGCGCCCGTACGTCGGTGCAGGGATCGCGTTGTACGACGTCATGTCCATCACCGGCGGACACAGCCGCGGCGTTCCGTTCCACAAGCACCTGACCCGCCGCGGGACCCTGCGGGCCGCGCCGAGCCTGAAGGATGACGCCTTCGTAGGCTCCATCCGGTACTACGACGGCCAGGTGGACGACGCTAAGTACGTTGCCAACCTCGTCCGGACCGCGGCATACTACGGCGCGCACGCGGTCAACCAGATGTCAGTCGTGGCCTTCCTGCGCGAAGGTGAGCGCGTGGTCGGCGCCAAGGTGGTCAATCACGAGGACGGCTCGAGCTTCAACATCCGGGCCAAGCAGGTTATCAACGCCACCGGAGTCTGGACCGACGAGACCCAAGCCATGGTGACGGACCGCGGACAGCTCAAGGTGCGCGCCTCCAAGGGCATCCACCTCGTGGTACCCCGTGACCGGATCCAGTCCACGGTGGGGCTGATCCTGCGGACCGAGAAGTCCGTGCTGTTCGTCATCCCCTGGGGCCGGCACTGGATCATCGGAACCACGGACACCGACTGGCACCTCGACAAGGCGCACCCGGCCGCCTCCAGCAAGGACATCGACTACCTGCTGGAACACGTCAACAAGGTCCTCAAGCGGCCGCTGACCCGGGAGGACGTCGAGGGTGTCTACGCCGGACTACGCCCGCTGCTGGCCGGGGAAAGCGACTCCACCGCCAAGCTCTCCCGCGAACACGTAGTGGCCCACCCCGTGCCGGGGCTTGTAGTAGTAGCCGGCGGGAAATGGACCACCTACCGGGTCATGGCCAAGGACGCCGTCGACGAGGCAACGCGCAGCATGGACGAGCGTGTCCCGCCGAGCTGCACGGAGTCCATTCCGCTGCTTGGAGCCAGCGGTTTCAAAGCCGCATGGAACAAGCGGAACCGGATGGCGGAGGAGACCGGCGTCCACGTGGCCCGGATCGAACATCTGCTCAACCGTTACGGCGCCATGGCTCCAGAGGTGCTGGCCCTCATCGCCAGCAACCCGGAACTGGCCGAGCCGCTGCCGGGCGCGGATGACTACCTCGCCGCCGAGGCCGTCTATGCCGCCACGCACGAGGGCGCCCGCCACGTCCAGGACGTACTGACCCGCCGCACCCGAATTTCGATCGAGGCGTGGGACCGGGGTGTGTCCGCCGCTCCGGTAGTCGCTAAACTAATGGGAGACGTTCTCGGCTGGAGTGATGCGCAGCGCGAGGGCGAAATCAAGCACTATCTGGCCCGGGTTGATGCCGAGCGCCTGAGCCAGCAGCAGCCGGACGACGAATCCGCCGATGCCGCACGGTTGGGTGTGGAGGATATCGTCCCCTTGCGCTGAGACTCAGCTCCGGCCGGCTGTGCGGACCACAACGCTAGTCAAATGACTGTCGGCCGGCGTGCACTGACGCCACTTCGAAGGGACATCTCTTGGCGGAACCACTGGACCGGTACGACGCCGAGCTCACCACGCCCGAGATGGTGATCCTCGAACTGGACGCCACGGACAAGCTCGACGCCACGTCCCAGCTCGCAGGGCGCATGTATGAGGCTGGGCGCATTTCCGATCTGGAGGGCTTCCTCAAGCAGGTCAACGCCCGTGAGCACCAGCTCGCCACCGGGCTGCCCGGCGGGGTGGGACTGCCGCACGCCCGCAGCGAGCTCGTCTCGCAGACCTCCATCGCCGTTGGCATCACGAAATTCGGCAGGGCACTCGACTTCGGCGCCGCTGACGGCCCGGCCACCGTGATTCTGCTCATCGCCACCCCGGCGAGCTCCTTTTCCGATCACCTCGAAGTGCTCGCGACACTGGCACGTTCACTGTCCAAGGAGTCCTTCCGCGAGTCGCTCCGCCGGGCCTACGACCCCGAAGTGATCGCCGAACTGATCAATTCCAGCCTGGTGTTCTTCGACCACTAGGGCATTGATTTCACCGGTAATGTCACGGGGCAGCCGGAGTCTGTTCCTTTCTCGCCCGGAGTCCGCACGCAGTTTGGCCGACTAGGGGTCCTGAACCGCGCGCCCTGAAAACCTGGCGGCCGGGCACCGGGCGCCACGGCGGCAGTGGGCTCGCACACGGTCCCCGCTAAAACTGTCACACCCCCGGAGGAGACTGGTGTCATGGAAGCCGCCAGGGATTTCTTTCCGTTCGGGGACGACGGGCAGGGCACGGATCGGGACATTTCTCCCGGTTCCGATCATGCCCGGCACTCGGGGGTGGGTGTTGCGCTGGCCGCGTTGGAGGCTGTGGGGTTGACGGCGGTTCAGGATGCGGCGTTGTGGGATTTCCGGGCCGCGTCGGACTTCGCCGGGGGTGTGGAGGAGCTCTCGCGCCGGGTGGAGTTTTTGCAGCTGGTGGCGGCCGGTGCGGTGGGCCGGACCAGGACGCAGTCCGCGGGGGCGAGGACGGCGGCGGGGGCCGGCATGTCGTGGACGACGGGCTGGCGCGACGACGCCCCCGGAACCGCGGCGGCTGAGGCGTCGCCCGTTTCAGCGGCGTCATCCGATGCGCTGTCCGGGGAGGGTGTGCCGTGGGATGCGGCCGGTGACGCGGCGGTGGTCGATGACGGGTATCGGAGCACGGCGGAGTTCCTGCGGGCGCGGCTGCGGATCGGTGCGCCGGAGGCTAAGCGCCGGCTGTCCCTGGCCGGGGGCCTGCTGCCCCGCCAAGGACTTGCCGGCCAGCCCGTCCCGGCCGTGCACGCGGAACTCGGTGCGGCGGTCGCGTCCGGGGAGGTCGCATCCCGGGCCGCGACGATCATCACGGCGGCGCTGGAGAAGGTCCGGCACGCCTGTGACGCCGGGGCCCTGGCCCGGATGGAGCACGCCCTGACCCGCACGGCCGCGGAGAACGACGCGGACTTCCTGGCCCGGGTGGCCCGGGGCTGGGCCGATGCGCTGGATCAGGACGGTGCCGAGCCCTCCGAGGAGCT